>JANNHK010000220.1:0-16929 GCA_031404355.1 Actinomycetes bacterium | reverse complement strand
GTCGAGCCACGGTGTCTGTCTCTCATATCTCCTTGAATCGCCCTCGCGTTGCTTCCCCGACTATCTCGATCTTGAGCCCGTGCAGGAGTGCGCGCAGATCGACAGTGGGTGCCTGTGGGAGCTGTGCCCGAGGTGGGATTTGAACCCACACGCCCTTGCGAGCAGCGGATTTTGAGTCCGCCGTGTCTGCCATTCCACCACTCGGGCCGGCAAGCGGTTTCCCATGATGCCATTCGGTACGATCGCACCGTGACGCAGTTCGTCGTCGGGGTTGTTGTCGGAGCGTCCGCGGCGGGGCTCCTGATGATCCTGATCGGGCCCTCGCGGCGGGTCCGGGCCGAGAAACCCCTCGACCGCGACGTCGAGACGAAGCTGCTCCTCGGCGAGGACCCGGACGAGAGCACGGTTCCGCCGCCACCGTCATCGCCTTCTGACGACCACCCCCGCCAATACTCACCGGACGAGTTGGCGGAACTTCGTCGCATCGGCAGCCAACGCCGGCGCCGCGGCAAGTAGCGCCTAGGTCGCCGGAGCGAGGGCGAAGAGCAACCGGGCCCGGCACGTTTCCTCGCCGGCCACGCTCGCCACGCCCCGGC
Source organism: Actinomycetes bacterium (assembly GCA_031404355.1). Lineage (GTDB taxonomy): Bacteria > Actinomycetota > Acidimicrobiia > IMCC26256 > PALSA-610 > JANNHK01. The sequence goes on along the minus strand of JANNHK010000220.1, from coordinate 16,333 downwards.
CCCAACCGCCGCGCGCCGACAGGCGTTCCATCGTCATTTCGAGGGTCAGTTCGTCGCCCGGGCGCACGATCCGGCGGAACCGCGTATCCTCGACCCCCCCGAACAGGGGCAACTTCCCCGCGTACCGCTCGTCGGAGAGCAACGCGATCGCTCCCGTCTGAGCCAGCGCTTCGAGTTGCAGCACGCCCGGGAAGACCGGATTGCCGGGAAAGTGACCGGCGAGGAACGCCTCTTCGCCCGTCACGCGGTACCGCGCCCGAATGCGCCCCTCATCGTCGATCTCGTCGACCGTATCGACGAAACGAAAGGGCGGCCGGTGCGGCAACAGCGCGACGAGATCCACATACTGACGATACCGACCTGTCCCCCGCCGGGAACACAGATGTAACGCGGCCGCGCGTCAATGAGTCGGAGCCGTTACCCCGCCCCCCTGGAGGTTGTTACCCGCGTGCGCTCGCACCCCGCCCACTCCCCCGCCCAATCCCCGACAATGGCCGCCGCCCAGCCCATCTCGCTCGCCGGAGAGACCCTCGCCGTACCGGAACGCGTCATCGTCGCGCGGTCGGCGGGCGTGTTCCGTCCGATCGCCCTGGCCGACGGCGTCGTCGTCGAAGCGGGCGGTGTCGTCGGCTTCGTCGACAGCCCCGGCGCATCGGCCGAGGTGCGCAGCCCGTTCCGGGGCACACTGATGGGGATGATGGCGCACAAGGGAGAACGCCTCCGGGAAGGCCAGCCGGTCGCCTGGCTTCGGGTCGCCTGAGGTGCAGGCGCTGCCCGTCACGTTCGTCGGCTGGGGCACTGCGGTACCCGACGGACGGTTGACGAACGCGGACTTGGAAGCCCGCATGGACACGAGCGACGAGTGGATCGTCGAACGCACCGGCATCCGCGAACGGCGCATTGTCGGGCCTGACGACACGACCGCCACGCTCGCAGTGTCGGCCGCGACCGACGCGATCAAACGCGCGGGACTGGGCCCGACCGACATCGATCTCCTCATCGTGGCGACGGCGACTCCCGAACAGCCGATGCCGCACACGGGCGCGTTCGTCGGCGACGCCCTCGGCCTGAGGTGCGGTTCGTTCGATGTCTCCGCCGCGTGCGCGGGCTTCGTGTACGAACTCGTCGTCGGCGCGTCGATGGTGCACAGCGGGTACGAGCACGTCCTCATCGTCGGATCTGACACGCTCACGCGCATGGTCGATCCGTACGACCGGGACACGGCGCCGCTCTTCGGTGACGGCGCGGGCGCGGCCGTGTTGACGCGCACCGCGAACGACACGCCCGGTCTCCTCGCATGGGACCTCGGCTGCGACGGTTCCGCCGCCTCGATCCTGCACGTGCCGGCCGGGGGAAGCCGGCTGCCGGCGTCGGCCGATACGGTCGCGGCCGGTGACCACTACATGAAGATGCAGGGCCAGGAGGTGTTCCGGCGGGCGGTGCGCGCCGTCGTCGAGTCGGCCGAACTGACCCTCGACCGCGCCGGCCTCACCGCTTCCGATGTCGCGTGGTTCGTGCCCCACCAGGCAAACGTGCGCATCATCGACGCCGCCGCGGCGCGGCTCGGGATTCCGCCCGAACGCACGATCGTGAACATCGAACGCTACGGGAACACCTCCGCCGCCTCGATTCCGCTCGCACTGTTCGAAGGCGTCGACGACGGACGCGTCGGCGCCGGCGACATCCTGCTCCTCTCCGGCTTCGGCGCCGGCATGACGTGGGCGACCGCGCTCATGCAATGGGGCGCGCGATGACGGAACGCGTGGCGTTCGTGACCGGTGGTTCGCGCGGGATCGGGCGCGCGACTGTGCTCTCACTCGCGGCCGCGGGTCATCCCGTCGGCTTCTGCTACGCCCGCGACGAAGTCGCCGCGCGCGTCACAAACGACGCGGTCCGCGAACTCGGCGGAGCGTCGTACGCGACGCGTGCCGACGTCGCCGACCCGAAATCGGTCGATATGGCATTCACGGAAATCGAGCGCGAACTCGGCGCTGTGACCGTTCTCGTGAACAACGCCGGTATCACCCGCGACGGGTTACTCGCCCGGATGAGCGACGAACAGTGGACGTCGGTCATCGACACGAACCTCAGCGGCGCGTTCCACACGATCCGCCGGGCTGTGCCCGCCATGATGAAGGCCCGCTACGGCCGGATCGTTAACATTTCGTCCGTCGGCGCGCAGCTCGGTGCGCCCGGCCAGGCCAACTACGCGGCGGCCAAGGCCGGGCTCCTCGGTCTCACCCGCAGCGTCGCGCGGGAGCTGGCCCGCCGGAACATCACCTGCAATGTCGTCGCACCCGGGCCTATCGTCACCGAGATGACCGCCGAGATGCCGCAGGAGTGGAAGACCCAGATCGAGGCAACGGTCCCCCTGCAGCGCTTCGGTACTGCCGAGGAGTGCGCGGCGGTCGTAACGTTCTTGTGTTCGGACTCCGCCGGTTACATCACCGGCGCACTCGTGCCCGTCGACGGCGGCATGGGTATGGGTCACTAGTTCGATTTCGATACGGAGGAAATGCACATGGACCGGTCTGTAGCGCTGGACACCATCCGCGAGGTGGCCGTCGAGGTGCTGAGCGTCGAGCCCGACGCGGTCACGGAGGCCGCTCGCTTCAAGGAAGATCTCGACGCCGACAGCCTCGACCTCGTCGAACTCGTCATGGGTCTCGAAGAGCGCTTCGACATCGAAGTGCCGGAGGAGGACCTCGAAGGGGTGACGACAGTCGGTCACGCCGTCGACCTCGTCCTCGCCAAGGTCGGCTGAGCATCAGCCGTGTCGGCCGCAACCGACCACAAGGGACGGATCCGCGTCGCGGTTACCGGCATCGGCGTGAAGACGCCCGCCGGCAACGACATCGCGTCGTTCTGGGACACGATCGTCGGAGGTGTGTCGACTGCGGCCCCGTTCGCGCGGCCGATGCCGGCATTGCCCGTCACGTTCGGTTGCGAAGTGCACGAGTTCGACCCCGAGCCCTACCTCGGAGCGAAGGCCGCCCGCCGGGTGGACCGCGTCACGCAGCTCGGGTTCGCCGCGGCGGCGGACGCACTGTCCGACGCCGGGGACCCTGGCGCAGACCCCGCGCGTTGCGGTGTGATCGTCGGCACTGGTATCGGTGGGCTCATCACGCTCGAAGAACAGGTCGCGGTCTTTCAGGAAAAGGGCGCGGGGCGCGTCAGCCCGTTCTTCGTCCCGATGATGATGGCGAACGCGACAGCGGGCACGATCGCGATGCAGCTCGGTTGGAAGGGTCCGAACCTCTGTATCACGACCGCGTGCGCCGCCGGTTCGCACGCCATCGGCGAAGCCGCGCGCCTCATACGCGACGACACCTGCGACGTCGTCATGACGGGCGGCAGCGAGTCGTGCCAGACGCCGACGGCGATCGCGGCATTCAGCCGCATGACCGCGCTCTCGACCCGCAACGACGACCCCATTCGCGCGTCGCGTCCGTTCGACGTCGACCGCGACGGGTTCGTGATGGGTGAAGGCGCAGCCGGGTTGCTGCTCGAACGGTGGGATCGAGCCGTGGCGCGCGGCGCGCGTATTCACGGCGAGATCGTCGGCTACGGCCGCAACGCCGACGCGTATCACATCACCGCACCCTCACCCGGCGGCGAAGGCGCCGCCGCGTGCATGCAACTGGCACTCGACGACGCGGGCCTCTCCCCCGCCGCGATCGGACACGTAAACGCGCACGGTACGTCGACGCCGCTCAACGACGCGGCCGAGGCCGAAGCCATCCGTAAGGTGTTCGGCGACGGGCCTCCGGTCACGTCGACGAAGGGTTCCATCGGCCACCTCATCGGCGCGGCCGGTGCCGTCGAGGCGGTGGCGACGCTGCTCGCGCTGCAGCACCAACTCGTGCCGCCGACGGCGAACTGCGACCGCCCCGGCGACGAGATTCAGGTCGACGTCGTGCGCGGCTCGGCTCGCGCGGTCTCCTCGGGCGCCGCGCTGTCGAACTCGTTCGGGTTCGGCGGGCACAACGCCTCGTTGATCCTGACTGCGGACCGCAGCCCCAGCGACGCGTGACGGCGACGCCGATCGGCTCACGAACCGACGACGCCATCGTCGCCGAGTTGCGCGAGCACGACGGTCGGCGGATCGTCTGGTTTCGCATCGCCGGCGGAAAACACCACGGGGCCATCGGCGCCGCGGGCGGGGCCACGGCCGAACGCGCCGTGCGCCTGGCCGGCGAACTCAACGTGCCGCTCGTCTGCGAACTTGACTCGTCTGGTGCCGAACTGCGCGAGCACGTCGCCGCGCTCCACGCGTGGGGCCGCTTGGCCCGCGAACTGGTGGCGGTGTCGGGCCGTGTCCCTACCCTGCTCGCGGTCACCGGCGCGTGCGTTTCGGGTCCTGCCCTCGCGCTCGGGTTGTTCGACCTCGTCGTGATGACCCGCGACTCCTTCGCGTTTGTCACGGGACCGGACTCCGTGGCCGAGATCACCGGCATCGCCGTCACCCGCGAAGAACTGGGCGGAGCCGGCATGCACGAACAACGCACCGGCGTCGCTGCGCTCGTCGCGTCCGACGACGAGGCCGCCCGAGAACTGCTCTGGTGGCTGCTCGACTACCTGCCCGACCATCACCTCGCCGATGCGCGCCGGATCATGAACGGCGACGACCGAAAACGCGACTGCGCGCAGGCCACGACGGTCGTTCCCGCGGAACCGACGGCGTCGTACGACGTCCGTCGGGTCGCCGAGGACGTGCTCGACCGCGATTCCTTCGCGGAGTTGCGCCCTCGGTATGCGCCCAACCTCGTGACCGGCCTCGGACGACTCGACGGCCGCACCGTCGGCGTCGTCGCCAACCAACCACAGCAGCGGGCCGGCACCCTCGACATCGAGGCGTCGCGCAAGGCCGCCAAGTTCGTCGTGTGGTGCGACGCGTTCAACATGCCGATCATCACGTTCGTCGACACGCCGGGCTTCGAGCCCGGCCGCGATCTCGAGTGGCGGGGCATGATCCGCCACGGTGCCGAACTCGTGCACGCGTACTGTGCGGCCACGGTGCCGCGCCTGTGTGTCATTCTGCGCAAGGCCTACGGCGGCGCGTACATCGTGATGGACTCACGCGGCATCGCGAACGACCTGTGCGTCGCCTGGCCGACGGCCCAGATCGCGGTCATGGGCGCCGAGCCCGCGATCCGCATCCTGCACAAAGGACCGAATCCCGACGCGGTTGCCGAATACGAGGCCCGCTTCTTGAACCCGTACGTGGCGGCCGAGCGCGGACTCGTCGACGCCGTTATTGCACCCGCCGCGACCCGGCGGGTGCTCTGCGACTCGCTCGACGTCCTCGCGACCAAGCGCGATGCTCAGCCCGCCCGCCGCCATTCGAACACACCGCTCTAGGGGGACCACACCGCATGCTGCTCGACGGGAAACGCATCCTCGTCACCGGCGTCCTGAACGACGCATCCATCGCGTTCGCCGTTGCCAAACGCGCGCAGGAGGAAGGTGCCGAGGTCGTGCTGACGTCGTTCGGCCGGGTGATGAGCCTGACGGAACGGGCGGCGCGGCGACTGCCGACGAAGCCCGACCTCGTCGAGCTCGACGTGTCGTCGCAGGCCGATTGCGACGCGCTCGCGGAGCGGGTCGGCGGCCGGCTCGACGGCGTGCTCCACGCAATCGGGTTCGCACCCGAGTCGTGCCTCGGCGGCGGGTTCCTGACCGCACCGTGGGAAGACGTGTCGGTCGCGATGCACGTGTCGGCGTACTCGCTGAAGGCGCTCGCGGTCGCGTGCCGCCCACTCATGGGCGCCGGCGGCACGATCGTCGGCCTCGACTTCGACAACAGTCGCGTCGCCTGGCCCGTGTACGACTGGATGGGTGTCGCGAAAGCCGCGTTCGAAGCGACGGCGCGATACCTCGCGCGCGACCTCGGCGCCGAGGGAATCCGGGTCAATCTCGTCGCGGCCGGTCCGATCCGCACGGTCGCGGCGAAGAGCATCCCCGGCTTCGAACGCTTCGAAGAGGTGTGGACGGAACGTTCGCCGCTCGGTTGGAACGTGAAGGACCCGGAACCGGTCGCGATGGCGTGCGTCGCGCTGCTCTCGGACCTATTCCCCGCGACGACCGGCGACGTCATCCACGTCGACGGCGGCTTCCACGCGATCGGCGCGTAATCAGCCCTTCAGGACGGCTTCGACCTTCGGGACGGTGTCCTTCGGGGACACCTTGTAGAACGCTCCGGCGATCTTGCCTCTTTCGTCGACGACGAACGCGGAGCGGATGATGCCCATGAATTTGCGGCCGTAGAGCGACTTCTCGCCCCACGTGCCCCACGCTTGCGCCATCTCGTGTTCGGTGTCGGCGAGCAACGGGAACCCGAGGTCGTACTTGTCGTCGAACTTCTTCTGCTTCTCGGGTTTGTCGGGGCTGACACCCACGACTGCGGCCTTGAGCTTCTTCAACTGTGGGAACGCGTCGCGGAGGTTGCACGACTGTTGCGTGCATCCCGGCGTGTCGGCCTTCGGGTAGAAGTACACGACCAACCGCTTGCCCTTGAACTGCGACAGGCGGACGGTGTTGCCGTCCTGATCCTTCAGGACGAAGTTGGGGGCCTTGTCGCCGACGTTCAGGGTGGTCACGCCCCGTAGCATGCCGCACGTGCCGCGTCGGGCGCCTATCCGGATTGCTGCGCCCGTCGACGAAGTTCGTGCGGCCGCGCTCGCGCACCTCGACGCGCACCCGAACGACGACGGCACCCTCTTCATCACCGGCGAGACGACACCCGATCCCAGCGTGGGTGTGCTCGTCACACTCGGCGACGACGGCACCGGCACCCTCCTTCACGCGCGCCGGGTCGGGAGGTTCCGGATCCCGTTCTTCTCGTGGTTCTTCCGCCCACTGATCGCCGCCGCGAGCAACCGTTACCGGGATTACGCGATCGCGACATTGCGGCACGAATGCGAGGGCGGACCGGAAGCCACGCCCCCGGCTCCTGTGTTCGGGCTGCCCACCGTCGCGTTCACGACCGAACAGGCGACGCTGCTCGCGGTGGCCGCGGCGTCAGTCGCGATCGTCGGCTTCGGCAGTTCGTTGTTCGGCCAGTTCGCCGACCCGATCGCCGACTCGTTCGGCGCCTCCGACTCACGCCTGAGTTTCGCCCTCGGTTTTACCCGAGTCGGCGCCGTCATCGCTGTGTTCGCAACCGCCGCGGCCGACCGGCACGGGCGCCGGCGGGCGATCCTCTTCGGGATCGGTGGGTGCGCCATCGCCGCCGCGGTCTCCGCGGTCGCGCCGACCTTCGAGGTGTTCACGCTCGCCCAGGTGCTCCAGCGCGCGTGTCTGTTCATCACCGGCATCGTGGCTGGTATCGCGACGATCGAAGAGGCACCCGAGGGCGCGCGTGCCTACGCGGCGTCGATGCTGGCACTCGCCGGCGGCCTCGGATTCTCGTTCACAGTCGTGTTGCTCCCCCTCGCCGACTTCGGCGACGAGGCCTGGCGCATCCCGTACGGGATCGCCGCGTTGAGCATTCTCCTGTTGCCCAGCGTCTCGCGCCGCCTCACCGAGACATCGCGGTATCTCGCGGTCAGCGGCCGCGCGGAGATCGCCCGCGGACGCGTGCGCGAACTGCTCGACCCCAGGTACGGGCGCCGGTTCGTACTGCTCGCGGCGATCGGGTTTCTCACCAACATCTTCAACGCGCCGTCGTCGCAGCTCATGAACAAGTACCTGCGGGACGAGCGCGATTTCTCGAACACGGGCATCGCGCTGTTCCGGACGATCACGACCGCGCTCCCCGGCCTAATCGGGCTCGTCGTCGGTGGCCAACTCGCCGAACGGTACGGGCGCAAGCCCGTCGCCATCTGGGCCCTCATCGTCGCGACGGTGACGCAGATGGTCTTCTTCCTCTACGGCGGGCCGGTCATCTGGGTGATGTCGGGTGTCTCGGTCCTCACGTCGGCGGCGGCCGGTGTCGCGCTCGGCACGCTCGACGCGGAACTGTTCCCGACCGAGTTGCGCGGCACTTCGAACGGACTGCTGACGATGGTCAACGTGACCGGCTCGTTCGCGGGGCTGATGCTCGCGGCCGAACTCCCCTTCGACGGCGTGGGTCCCGCCATCGCACTGCTCGGGGTGACGTCGCTGTTCGCGGCGATCTTCCTCGTCCCCCGCCTGCCGGAGACGAGCGCGCAACTCCTCGACGACGTCAGCCCGTCGGAACCGATCGAGGACTACGGTCCCGGGCCGTGATCCCCGAAACGGTTCTCGACGGCCTCGCCTTTCCCGAAGGGCCCCGCTGGCGCGACGGCCGGCTGTGGTTCAGCGACCAGCACGACCACCGCGTCGTGTCGATGTTGCCCGACGGGAAGTCGGAAACGGTGGTCGAGGTGCCGCAGCAACCGTCGGGGCTCGGGTGGCTCGCCGACGGCACGATGCTCGTCGTGTCGATGCTCGACCGGCGCGTCCTTGCGTTCCGCAACGGCGCCCTGTCGGAACACGCCGACATCTCGGCGCTCGCACCCGCCGCGTGCAACGACATGGTCGTCGACTCGCGCGGGCGCGCCTACGTCGGCAACTTCGGCTTCGACATGTACGGCGGAGCCAAGCCGCAGAACACGACGATCGTCGCGGTCGACCCCGACGGCACCGCGTGGGTCGCGGCCGACGACGTGCGCTTTCCCAACGGCTCGGTCGTCACCCCCGACAACGGCACGCTCGTCGTCGGCGAAAGCATGGGCGCTTCGCTGTTGGCGTTCGACATCGAGGCCGACGGCACGCTGACCAACTGCCGCCAGTGGGCCGACCTCGGCCAGTTCGGCGCAACGGCCGACGGTATCTGCCTCGACTCCGAAGGCGCGATCTGGGTCGCGTGCCCGTTCAGCTCGCGCGTCCTACGCGTCGGCGAAGGCGGCACGTTGCTCCAGGAAGTGCCCACCGGCCGGGGCACGTACGCGTGCGTCCTCGGCGGCGACGACCTGCGCACGTTGTACATCTGCACCGCCGAGGGTCACGAGCCCGAGGAGTGTCGCGAGAAGCGAGCCGGCCGCATCGACGCCCTACGCGTGGACGTCCCGGGCGTCTGAAACTGGGACTACGCCTCCGCGAGGCCTTCCCAGCCTTCCGGGGGCGGGGCCAGGCGCCAGTACTGCTCCTGGGCGGGGGCGTCGAGTTTGCGGGTGACGTGCCAGTCGTCTTCGAGGGCGAGAAGCTGCGACGGATAGCAGTCGATCGCGGCGCGCTTGCGGTCCTCGGTCGCCGTGATCGGCGGGCACACCGGAGTCGGCCACACGTTCTTGCGGAACAGTGAGGACACCCGCCAGGCGAGCATGCCGGGGATGTGCTTGTACCCGGAGTCTTCGTAGCACCACCAGGCCACGGTGCGCTCCATGCGGCCGCGGGCGATCATGCACGCCCGGTGCGTGACGTCGTGGTCGGGATTCGCGAGCCCGAACGGTGCGAGCACGAGTGTGGGCCGCAACGTCGCCAGCGCGGGCGCGAGCATTTCGGCGATCTCCTCGGGCGGCACCGGCCGGTCGCCTTCGCGGTACGTGTACTCGACGCAGTCGAGGTGCACCGGCGTCGTGTCGAGTACGGCGAGCGCGCGTTCGTCTTCGGCGCGGCGGGCGGCCATGACGTCGTCGCCCGGCGCGAAGCCCGACTGCACATCCCACTTGCGCATCGGGTCGGGGTACGCGGGCGGGTTGCCCGCGAACACCGTGACGACGGTCGGCTTCGCCACCGACCCGAGGAAGCGGCCGCAACTCAGCACCGCGTCGTCGAGATGCGGCGACACGACGACGACGCGGTCAAGTTCGCCGTCGACCGGCAATCCCCACTCCCGCATCGGCTGGTCGTCAGGGTTGAGGGTCGTCACGGTTGGAACAGCATGTCGACGTACGCCTCGAGCAGGTCTTCGACCGCGCCGTGCATCTCGCCCATCGTCGCCATGCCGTAGATCGGCGCCATCGAGCCACCCGCCTGCGGGTTGGCGCGCACTTCGGCAACCGCCGCGGCGAGATCGGCGAGGAAGCGCTCGATCACACCCTCCTGCGTGTGCCGCAGGGTTACGCACAGATGGATCGACGGAGGATCCTGCAGACCGTTGAGTGACCAGCCGCTGTGGCCGAGCACGTCGAGCACGCGGTAGATGTCGACGTCGTCGGCGGTGAACGCGACGTTCCACAGCGGGTCGCCGATGACCTGGAGTCCTTCGATTGCCGCGATGCCGGCCTTGGCCTGGGCCGCCGCTTCGAGGATGCGGCCGACCGCGTCGAGGTAACCCTGCTTGCCGATGCTCACGAGCGCGGCCCAGCACGCCGCGCTCAAGGCGCCCGGCCGCGATCCCGCGAACGTGGGCGAGAAGTACAGGCCGCCGGCCCACGATGCCGTCTTGTAGTACTGGTAATGGCGCAGGTCGGCGTCGCGGTACAGCACGACCGACGTGCCCTTGGCCGCGTACCCGTACTTGTGCGTGTCGGCCGACATCGACGTGACCCCCGGAACGCGAAAGTCGAACGGCGGGACCGGGTACCCCAACTGTTCGGCCCACGGCAGCACGAAGCCACCGAGGCAGGCGTCGGTGTGGAAGCCAATGTCACGGGTGCGAGCCAGTTCGGCCAGTTCGTCGATGGGGTCGACGAGACCGTTCGGGAAGCACGGCGCCGACCCGACGACGACCGCCGTGTTCGGCGTGATCGCCGCTTCCGTCGCGGCGACATCGGCCCGGCCGTCCTTGCCCACCGGGACGCTGACCTTGGTGATCCGGAAATAGTGCGCGGCCTTGTCGAACGCCGCGTGCGCGGTCGAGGGCGCGATCATCTCGGGGTCGGCGATGCCGCGGTCGTAGGCGCGGTCGCGATACACCTTCATCGCGAGGAGGATGCTCTCGCTGCCGCCCGAGCTGATTGTTCCGCACACACCGTCGACACCGCCGAGCATGGACGCGGTCATCGCGACGACTTCGGCCTCGAATTTGACCACGCTCGGCCACAGGTCGGCGTGGAGCGGGTTCGCCTGTGACGTGCGCGCGTACACGTCGTTCAGGAACGAAATGTGCTCGGGGTCGCCGTGGTACACGCTGCCCGACGCGAACCCGTCCTCCCACCGCGGCCGCTCCCGTTCAAGCATGTCGTCGATCTGCGCGAGGAGTTCGGCGCGGGGCACGCCCGCGTCGGGAAGCGCGGTGTACGTGGGGAACTCACCCCGGTACGGCTTGACCGATTTCTCGATAGAGGAAACGTCGTCATCGGCCATGGCTGTTCAACCTCGCGTAGATGCCTCGGGTGCGCTTGTGTAGCGCGCGGAACTCTCGGTACAGCTCGTCGTACGTGGCGCGGTTGGCCGGGTCGGGCTGGAACGTCTCGGTGATGCGCACCGCCCGAGTGACGTCGTCGATCGTCAACCGCTTCAGCGCGAGCCCGGCGAGCAGCGCCGCGCCGCGTGTGTTGGCGTGGATGGCGTGCTCGACCTGGTGAATCGGGCGGTTCAGCACGTCGGCCATGATCTGGCACCACAACTCCGACTGCGCGCCACCGCCGACGAAGTTGAGGCCGGCGAACGGCCGGTCGACGAACTTCTCGACGACACCGAGCAACCAACGCGTGTTGTACGCGACGCCTTCGAGGACGCCGCGCACCATGTCGCTGCGGGTCGTACGCAGCGAGAGGTTGTTCCATCCGCCACGGAGGCGGTGGTCGTCGACGGGCGTGCGCTCGCCGTTGAGCCAGGGGGTGAAGATGACGCCGCCGCTGCCAGGCGCCGCGGCGGACGCGGTTGCGTCGATGCGGCCGTAGAAACCGGTGGGAACCGGCGTGTCGCGGAGTTCGTCGTCGGGATAGAGCACGTTGTCGCGCAGCCACTCGATGCACGCGCCCGCCGCCTCCTGTTCGTCGGCGACGTAGTACTTGCCGGGCAGCGGCGACGGTAGCGACGCGATACCGCGCAGCACGTCGGACTTCTTGAACGGGACGTGACACGTGATCCACGACGACGTACCGACGTACAGGTGGCCCTCGTAATCGCGCACGGCGCCGGAGCCGATGGCCGCCGATTGCACGTCGGGGGTTCCGCCGACTACCGGGACACCTGCGGGTAAGCCGAGCTCCGAAGCGATATCGGGGAGCAGTTCACCGACGATGCTGGTCGCCGGAACGAGATCGGGGAGCTGCGCCCGGTCGATGCCAGTGATCGCGAGCAACCCGGGCTCGTAGTCGATGTGGGCGAGGTCGCGGTTGTCGGTCACCCAGTGCAACACGATGGAGTCGTGCGTGGCGACGGCGCGGCCGGTGAGCTTGTAGTTGAGCCAGTCCTTCGGCTCGAGGTACTTCCACGTCGCACGCGCGATGTCGGGCCGTTCCGCCTGCAACCAGAGAATGTGACCGACCGGATCTTTGCCCGAGAGCGCCGGGACACCACCCGTGAGCGTCACCCACCTGCGCAGCTTGAGCGGGTCGTAGCCCTGCACGCGCACGCGGCCGCCGACCGCGCGCCGCACCGCACGCGATCCGCGCGAGTCCATCCAGATGATGGCGTCGTGCAGCACCTCGCCCTGCGGCCCGATCGGCACGGTGCCCGACCACTGCGACGTGACCGAGACCGCCACAAACGAGTCGACCGGCACCGCGCCCCGTGCCAGGAGACGACGCGCGGCCGTTGTGATCGCGCGCCACCAGTCGGCCGGGTCCTGCTGTGCAGCACCGTCGGCTCCCAAGTCGAGGCGCGTGTGTTCGACGTCGCCGTCGACGAACGTGCCGTCGATCGTGAACGTCGCGACCTTCGGCCCCGACGTGCCGAGGTCGATGGTAAGGACGTGCTCGGTCACGACTTGCGCTTCAGGCCGTGACCGAAGAACCCGCCCTTCGGACGGGCGTGGGCGTGGTAATGGTCCGGGATGTTGCGCATGTTGTCGTCGACGTAGTGTTCGAACTCGAAGTGCTCGACGACGACCATGGCCAGCTTCTCGTGCATGTACGCCAGCGTCTCGACCGGCGGGTCGACGCCGTGGCCCCGCCACACGACCATCGGGACCGCGCAGATCTCGCACTCGGCGATCCAGCAGATATCGTCTTCGTGGAACCAGGGCGTGATCCGCGCCGCCTCGCACAGATCGCACCCGTCCTTCCTCTCCAGATGACCGCTCATACGGGGAGAAGCTACCTCCGTAGTAGCTTCACCCGTCACGATGAAGGGTCTCATTCTCGCCGGAGGAGTCGGCTCGCGCCTTCGCCCGATCACCCACACCAGCGCCAAGCAGCTGGTGCCGATCGCCAACAAACCGATCCTCTTCTACGGGATCGAACAGATGGCCGACGTCGACATCTTGGACATCGCGATAGTCGTCAGCCCCGAGACCGGCGACGAGATCCGCGCCGCCGTCGGCGACGGCTCGTCGTTCGGTCTGAGCGTCACCTACATCTCGCAGCCGGAGCCGCTCGGTATCGCCCACGGCGTGAAGCTGGCGCGTGAGTATCTCGGCAACGACGAGTTCGTTCTCTACCTCGGCGACAACATGCTCGAACAGGGTCTGCGCGAATTCGTGGCCGAGTTCCACGCCGAGCGCGACCGTCACCCCGAATTGGGCGAGGAACACCGCCCGCTGGTTGCCGCGCACATCCTCCTCGCGGCTGTCGACGACCCCCGGCAAATGGGTGTCGCCGAACTCGACCCCCGCGGAGAGATCATCCGGCTCATCGAGAAGCCGAAGGTCCCACCGTCGAAGTACGCGCTCGTCGGCGTCTACCTGTTCGGTCCCGAGATCCACGACGCGGTGCTGAGCATCGCACCATCGGCGCGCGGCGAACTCGAGATCACCGACGCGATCCAATGGCTGATTGACTCCGGTCACCGCGTGCACCACCAGATCCTCTCGGGCTGGTGGATCGACACCGGCAAGAAGGACCCGCTCCTCGAGTGCAACCGGTTGGTGCTCGACACACTCGACGGGCGCGTCGACGGCCGCCTCGACAAGAAGTCGAAGGTCGAGGGCCGCGTCGTCATCGAAGCCGGCGCCACCCTGAAGAACTCGACGGTGCGCGGCCCCGCGATCATCGGTGCGAACACGCAGCTCGTCGACACATATGTAGGCCCGTACACGTCGATCGGACCCGACTGCGAACTGACCGACTGCGACATCGAGTTCTCGGTCGTGCTCGAGAACAGTCGCATCGTCGGCGTGCATCGCATCAAGGATTCGCTGCTCGGCCGCTCGGTCGAGGTGACGCGGACGAGCACCCGGCCGAAGGCGACCCGGTTGACGTTGGGCGATCACTCCCAAGCGGAGCTCGAATAACCGTGGCGCACGTGGCCGAGAGCGACGCAATCTCGGGCGTGTGGATCGTCGAGCCCGTCGTGCACAGCGACGCGCGCGGGATGTTCGTCGAGACGTTCCGGCGGGAGTGGCTGCCCGACGCACCGCCGATGGTGCAGACCAATCGGGCGGACCGGCAGGCGGGTGCAGTCGTCGGTCTGCACTATCACCTCCGGCAAGCCGACTACTGGTACGTCGTCGGGGGAACGGCCCGCGTGGTGTTGCACGACCTGCGGGCCGGTTCCGCGACCGAAGGCACAACGCTGGCGGTCGACCTCGGCGCCCGCGCCGACGGGACCCACGATCACCGCGGCGTGTACATCCCGCCCGGCGTGGCCCACGGGTTCGCGGCGCTCTCCGACCTGACGCTCACGTACCAGGTCGACGGCTATTACGACCCCGCCGACGAGTTGGGCGTCGCGTGGGACGACCCCGATGTCGCGGCCGACTGGGGTGTGACCGACCCGGTGTTGAGCGCGCGCGACCAGGCCAACCCGAAGCGAGTCGCGATCCGCGCGGAACTGCGACCGCGCGCATGAACATCCTCGTCACCGGCGGCGCCGGATTTATCGGGTCGAACTTCCTTCGCTACTGGGCCAACGCGCATCCGTTTGACACGATCGTCGTCGTCGACGCACTCACCTACGCGGGAGTACGTGCGAATGTCGACGAGCAGCACGCGTTCGTGACCGGCGACATTGGCGACCTGAATCTGATGGAGTCGGTACTCACCGACCACGCCGTCGACGTCGTTGTGAACTTCGCGGCCGAGTCGCACAACTCGTACGCGATCGTGAACCCCGGTGCGTTCTTCCGAACCAACGTGCTCGGCACCCAGATCCTGTGCGAGGCGGCCCGGCGGACCGGCATCACCCGGTTCCATCACGTGTCGACCTGCGAGGTGTACGGCGACCTCGCCCTCGACGCGACCGAACAGTTCACCGAGGCATCGCCGTACCGGCCGCGGACGCCCTACAACGCGTCGAAGGCCGGCGGCGACCACGCCGTGCGCGCTTACTACGAGACGTTCGGGCTGCCGATCACGATCACCAACTGCGCGAACAACTACGGGCCGTATCAATTCCCCGAGAAGGTGATTCCGCTCTTCGCGACGAAGGCGCTCGCCGACGAGGCGCTGCCGCTGTACGCGTCGGCCGAGCACCGGCGGGAATGGATCCACGTGCTCGACCACTGCCGGGCCGTCGACCTCGTGCTCGACCGGGGCCGGATCGGCCAGACGTACCACGTCGGTTCGGGCGTCGAACGCAGCGTCGAACAGATCGCCGACGCCGTGCTCGCCACACTCGGCAAACCCGCGAGCCTGAAGCAGGTCGTGCCCGACCGACCCGGCCACGACCGGCGCTACGCACTCGACTGGTCGAAGATCCGCACCGAACTCGGCTGGGAACCGGAAATCGAGTTCGACAAGGGCCTCACCGAAACGGTGCAGTGGTACGCCGACAACCGGGCCTGGTGGGAACCGCTCCTCGGCCGGGCACCCGTACAAGAAGATCAGTGGCAGTAACGCTCGTCACCGGCGCCGGCGGGCAACTCGGCCGTGAGCTCACCGGTGCCGACATCGTCGGACTCGACCACGCGGCGCTCGACGTCACCGATCCCGACGCCGTGCGCGCCGCGATCGACGCGCACAGCCCGACTGCGATCATCCATTGCGCGGCGTGGACCGCGGTTGACGAGTGCGAGGCCGACCCGGCCCGCGCGTTGCGCGTCAACGCTGAAGGCACGCGCAACATTGTCGAGGCGGCCGGCGACGCCTACGTCGTGTATATCTCCACCGACTACGTGTTCGACGGGACGAAACCGGATCCCTACGTCGAGACCGACGCGCCAAACCCGCAGTCGGTGTACGGCGCGTCGAAACTCGCGGGCGAGGCGGCGCTGGGCGAAGCGAGTGCCGTCGTACGCACGTCGTGGTTGTGCGGCCGGCACGGGCACAACATCGTCGAGACCATCCTCGGCCGTTCCGGACCCCTCGCGTTCGTCACCGACCAGCGCGCGCACGCGACCCACGCCGCCGACTTGGCGCAGAAGCTGCGGTGGTTCGTC
>JANNHK010000219.1:0-6668 GCA_031404355.1 Actinomycetes bacterium | reverse complement strand
ACCAACTCCCGGCCCTCGCCGATTTCGTGCCCGAGGCTTCCATCGTCGAAGCGCTCGAACGGGGGCTGCGCATGCCGACCGACGAGCCCGCGGCGACGAACGACTCCACACCAGACAACGATGGCTCCCTCACTGCGCCGTCCGTGGCTTCGCTGCGTCCGCACGGCGAGTGAACGAGCCCGAGGGCGAGCGCCTGCAGAAGGTGCTCGCGCGGGCGGGCCTCGGTTCGCGCCGCACGTGCGAGGAGTTCATCGCGGCGGGGCGGGTCACGGTCGACGGCACGGTGGCGATACTCGGTGCGCGTGTCGACCTCGCGGTCGCGCACGTCGCGCTCGACGGCGTTCCGGTCATCATCGACTCGTCGGTCGTGCACTGGCTGCTGAACAAACCGCCGGACACCGTGACCACTGCCAGCGACCCGCAAGGCCGGCGGACGGTGCTCGACCTCGTTCCCTCGGAACCGCGCGTGTTTCCGGTGGGCCGGCTCGATCGCGACACCGAAGGACTGCTGATCCTCACCAACGACGGCGAACTCGCGCAGTTGTTGACGCACCCGAGTCACGGGGTCGAGAAGGAGTACCTCGCCGAAGTGCACGGGGTTCCGGCGCCGGCTGCGCTGCGAGCGCTCCGCGAGGGCATCGACCTCGACGACGGGCGCACGCGCCCCGCCCGCGTCCGCCTCGTGCAACCCGCCAACGACAACTCGCACGCGCTCGTCGAGATCATCGTGAAGGAAGGGCGCAAGCGCATGGTCCGGCGCATGCTCTCGCAGGTCGGGCATCCGGTGCGGCGCCTGGTCCGGACTCGCATCGGACCGATCACCGACCACTCCCTCGCGCCGAGTGCGTGGCGGCCGCTGACGAGCGCCGAGGTGCGGTCGCTGTACGCGAACGCGCTCGAAGGCTCGCACGAGACCCCCGACTAGCCTGCGGAGCCAGGCGAGAGATCCGGAGGCCCGGACAGTGGGTTGCATGTGCGCGCGTGTTCGAGGGCCGGAGGTCGGAGCCGCATGAACGTCGTGAGACTGTTGGCCCTGCGGGGGGCGACCACCTGCGCCGAGGACACGAAAGCCGAGATCGACGCGAAGACGCAGCGGCTCGTGCGCGAGATGCTCGAACGTAACGGCATCGCTCACGACGACATCGTGAGCATCATCTTCACCGCGACCGACGACCTCACGACCGAATTTCCCGCGACCGCCGCGCGTGCCCAGGGCCTCGGTGACATCCCGCTGCTGTGCGCCCGCGAGCTCGGGATCACGAAGGGCATGAAGCGGTGCATCCGCATCCTGATGCACTTCTACGGAGAGCAGGACCGAGCAACCCTGCATCACGTGTACCTCGAAGACGCGCGGGCCCTGCGCGACGACCTCCCGGAGTAACGAATTGCCGCAGCGCATCGCGGTCATCGGGACCGGACTCATCGGCGGGTCGGTCGGCCTGGCATTGACGCGCCGTGGCTGCGAGGTTGTCGGTCACGACCGGGACGCCGGCCGTCTGCGCCGGGCCAAGGAGCTCGGCGCCGTGACCGAGATCGAAGGCGACCTCGCTCACGCGCTCGCGGGCGCTGACGTCGCAGTCGTCGCCGTGCCGGTCGGGCACATCGCCGAGGTCGCGGCGGTCGCGCTCGACGCGGGTGTGCGCCTCGTCACCGACGTCGGGTCCGTGAAGGCCCCGATCGTCGCGGCCCTCGAAGCCCGCCCCGGCGGAGCCCGGCGCTTCGTCGGCGGTCACCCGATGGCCGGTTCGGAACAGGAGGGCGTCGACGGCGCCGACGCCGACCTGTTCGTCGGTGCCACGTGGGTGCTCACACCGACGACCGCGACCGACGAGGATGCGTACACGCAACTCCGTGCGTTGGTCCGCGATCTCGGTGCCGAGGTCCTCACCGTCACGCCCGAGCACCACGACATCGTCGTTGCCCTGGTCAGCCACGCGCCGCAGCTCGCGGCGAGCACGCTGATGGACGTCGCCAACGACCAAGAGGAAGAGCACCAGGTCCTCCTGCGGCTCGCGGCCGGCGGATTTCGCGACATGACGCGCATCGCGGCCGGGCACCCGGCGATCTGGCCCGACATCCTCGCCGCCAACCGTGACGCCGTCGTCGACGCGCTCGACCGGTACCTCGAATCGCTCCAAGCCGCCCGCGATGCCGTCGCGCGCGGCGATCGTGAGTTCCTGCTCGCGCTGCTGGAACGCGCCCGCGCCGCCCGCCGCAACCTCCCCGTCGGCGTGTCGGCCGCGACCGACCTGGTCGAACTGCGGGTGCCGGTACCCGACCGGCCCGGTGTGTTCGCCGAGGTGACCACCCTCGCCGGTCGCTTGGGCGTGAACCTCGAAGACTTCGAAGTTGCGCACTCGCTCGAAGGCGCGGCCGGTGTCGCGGTGCTCGTCGTCGCCGCGAACGACGCACCCGCGCTCGAAGCCGGTCTCCACGAACTCGGTTATCACACGAGCCGCTCGAAGGTGGAGCGGTGACGATCGATCAGCGCGAGTTCGGCGGGGCGGCACCGCTCCGCGGGCGGTTGCGGGTTCCGGGCGACAAGTCGATCTCGCACCGTGCGCTGTTGTTCGCGGCGCTGGCTTCTGGGCGTTCCGAGCTCACGCACTTGGCGACCGGCGAAGACGTGCACGCCACACGCTTGGCGCTCGGACACCTGGGTGTGAAGACACGCACCAAGGGCGAGGTCGTCACCGTGCAGAGCTCAGGTGCCACCGGCTTCCGGGAGCCGGAGGCAGTGCTCGACTGCGGGAATTCGGGGACGACGTTGCGGATCATCTCGGGTCTGCTCGCACGGTGCCCGTTTCTCACGGTGCTCACCGGCGATGCGTCTTTGCGCACGCGCCCGATGCTGCGCGTCGTCGCACCGTTGCGCGCGATGGGCGCAACGGTCGACGGTCGCGACGACGGCGAGCACGCACCGATCATGATCCGCGGCGGTCAACTCCGCGGAGTACGTCACGAACTCCCGGTCGCGTGGGCCCAGGTGAAGTCCGCGCTGCTCGTCGCCGGACTCGGCGCCGACGGTGTGACCGAGGTCGTTTCGCCCGCGCCGAGCCGCGATCACACCGAGCGCATGCTCGCCGCGCTCGGCGTTCCCCTCGAAGTCGACGGCCTGGCTGTGCGCGTACGCGCGGGGCGAGCCCGAGACGTTCGCGCTCGACGTGCCCGGCGACCCGTCGTCGGCCGCGTTCTTCGTGGTCGCGGCATCGATCACGCCGCGTTCCGAGATCGTGCTCGAAGACGTCTCGATCAACCCGACCCGGCTCGGGTTCGTCGATGTGTTGCTGCGCATGGGCGCCGACATCGAGATCGTCCCGAGTGGCGACCGGTGCGGTGAACCCGTCGGCGACATCGTGGTGCGAGCCGCGCCGTTGCATGGCACGGTCATCGAGGGCGACGAGATTCCCAACGTGCAGGACGAGGTACCTGTCCTCGCGATGGCGGCCGCGTTCGCCGACGGCGTCACCGAGGTCCGCGATGCGGCTGAGCTCGCGGCCAAGGAGAGCAACCGCATCGGCACGGTCCACCAAGAGCTCACGCAACTCGGCATTGGCGTCGAACCCCGCGCCGACGGCCTCGTCATCAGGGGTGGACAACCGCGGTCGGGGTTGCTCAAGAGCCACGGCGACCATCGGATCGCGATGGCGGGTGCCGTCGCCGCGCACGCCATCGACGGCTCCACGACGGTGCGGGGCTGGGGCGCGGTCGCCTCGTCGTACCCCGAGTTCGCCGAGCACCTCGCGGCGCTCACCGGCGGCGCGTGACGATGTCCGATCTCGAACGGCACGTCGTCGCGATCGATGGCCCTTCCGGGACGGGCAAGTCGACGGTGGCCCGCGCGGTTGCCGACGCGCTCGACCTCCGGGTGCTCGACACCGGTGCGATGTACCGCGCGGTCACGTTCGCGGTCATCGACGGTGGTCTCGATCCGAACGACGGCGATGCGTGTGCGCGGGTCGCCGTCGACGCTCGCATCGAGGTCGAACGGGGAGTGACGACACTCGACGGCCGCGACGTCAGCGCCGAGATCCGAACACCGGAGGTCACGGCCACCGTCTCCGCCGTGTCGGCCCATCCGCCGGTGCGAGAAGTGCTCGTCGCCCGCCAACGCTCGTGGGTCGAGGCGCACGGCGGTGGCGTCGTCGAAGGCCGCGACATCGGGACCGTCGTGTTTCCCGGCGCTGCGGTCAAGGTGTATCTCGACGCCGACGACGCCGAACGGGCCCGTCGCCGCCAGCGCGACGAGCAGGCCGCGGCCCGCGAGGTCGCCGTCGACGACGTGCGCGAGGCGCTGACCCGCCGCGACCAGCTCGACAGCACCCGGGTTGCGTCGCCCCTGCTCGCCGCAGAGGATGCGGTCGTGATCGATACCACCGACCGTGCGGTGGCCGACGTCGTGGCCGAGATCGTGGCGCGGTACCGCGCCGCGGAGGGAGAGTGAAGTGTTGCTCTACTGGTTCGCCCGGCTGATCCTCTCTCGTACGTCGCAAGTGCTCTGGCGTATCAAGGTCGTCGGCGCCGACCGCCTCCCCGCGACGGGTGGGTATGTGTTCGCACCGTCGCACCGTTCGATGATGGACATCCCGTTGGTCGGGCTCGTCACGCCCCGGCGGGTGCGATTCATGGGCAAGGCGCCGTTGTTCCGCATCCCGGTGCTGAGTTCGCTGTTCCGCGCGCTCGGTGGGTTCCCGGTCGAGCGCGACGGCACCGACCGCAAGGCGGTGCGCGACTCCGTCGCGATGCTCGAGAGCGGCGACGTGCTCGCGGTGTTCCCCGAAGGAACCCGCCAGAACGGCCCGAAGATCCAGCCGTTGCAACCGGGCGCGGCGTACCTCGCGTTACGGGCGGGCGTACCCGTCGTCCCGCTCGGCATGGCGGGTAGCGAAGAGATCATGCGCACACGCCGGCACCGCTTCTTCCCCGGGTTCGCGCCCGTGGTCATCGTCGTCGGCGAGCCGGTCATCCCGCCCGAACGCACGACGTCGTCGGTGCCGCGCGCCTCGGTCGACGCGATTACTGCGCAGCTCGCCGACGACCTCCAAGCGGCTTTCGACGAGGCCTACCGCCTCCGCGATTCCTAGTCGAGTTCGGCGAGGACGACCGACGCGTCGCGGCTGCGGTCGGCGGCGAACGGGCCGCCGTGAGCCCGGGCGGCGACCGGGTCGCCGCCGAGGGCGAGGGCGCCGAGGGTGTCGAGCAGCGGCATCAACTCGCGCAGCTCACGCGGCGCCGGGAAGTACTCGTCCTCCTCGGTGACGCGCACGAGCGTGACTCCGTCGGTCGGGGCGAGCCGCGCGATCACGGCCTCGACGAGTTCTTCGGGCGCGCTCGCACCTGCGGTCACGCCCACGACGCGCGCGTTGCCGAGCGCGGCAACGTCGAGTTCGTCGGGGCCGTCGATGCGGACGACCAGCGAACAGCCCGCGTCTTGGGCGACCTTCACCAGTGCGATCGTGTTCGACGAGTTCGCACTCCCGATCACCACGACCGCGTCGGCGTCGGCCGCGATCTGTGTGAGCGCGGCCTGCCGGTTCGTCGTCGCGAAGCACAGGTCGTTGCGCGACGCGGTCCACACGTCGGGTACGCGCTCGCGGGTGCGGTCGAGCAGGGCCTGCCACTCGTGGTGCGCCAGCGTGGTCTGCGCCAGCATCGCGAACGCGCCGTCGTCGCCGACATCGGCGAGGATCGCGTCGACGTCTTCGGGGCGCTCGACGAGCCGGATCGACTCCGGCGCGACCGCCAGCGTGCCGACCGCCTCGTCGTGGCCCTCGTGGCCCACATAGAGGATCGTGAACCCCTTGCGGGCGCGCACCTTGGCCTCGTGGTGCACCTTGGTGACGAGCGGGCACACCGCGTTCACGACGTAACGGTCGTTGCCGCGCGCGGCCTCGACGATTTCGGGCGCCGAACCGTGCGCCGAGAGCATGAGCGGCGCGCCGGGCGGAACCGCTGCGATGTCGTCGACGAAGACGACACCTTGCTCGCGGAACCGGTCGACCACCAGCCGGTTGTGGACGATCTCGTGGTAGCAGTACACGGGTGGTTCGAACGCGCGCACCATCCACGCCAGCGCCTTGATCGCCATCTCCACCCCGGCACAAAAGCCGCGGGGCTCGGCCAGAAGCACCTTCTCCACAGCCACGAAACGAACGTTACCGCTGGTCATCCGTAGACTTTGTACCTATGCCCCCCGCCCGAGTCGTCGCTGTCGTGCCCGGTTCGCCGGCCGAGGCGGCGGGTGTCGTCGCGGGTGACGAGGTGCTCGCGGTCAACGGCGAGGACCTGCGCGACGTCATCGCGTACCAAATCGAGACCGATGCCGCCCACGTCGAGCTCGACATCAGGCGGGGCGGCATGGAGCAACTCCTCGTCGTCGAGAAGTACGCCGGTGCGCCGCTCGGGGTGGAACTCGAGAGCGCGGTGTTCGACCGCGTCCGCACCTGCGACAACCACTGCCCCTTCTGCTTCATCTACCAACTGCCCGAAGGCATGCGGAAGAGCCTGTACCTGAAGGACGACGACTACCGGCTGTCGTTCCTCTACGGGAACTTCACGACGCTGACCCGGTTCACCGAAGCCGACTTCGAGCGCGTGGTGGGGGAGCGGCTCAGCCCGATCTACGTCAGCATCCACGCCACCGACCCCGACGTGCGCACGAAGCTGCT
>JANNHK010000218.1:0-7565 GCA_031404355.1 Actinomycetes bacterium | reverse complement strand
GCAGCACCGGCGCGAAGCACACTTCGTGCCCTTCGAAGAACTCGACCCACTCGGCGCGCGTGCGCGTGTGGAAGATCGTCGCGAAGCGCTCCTTCAGTGCGGGCCACTCGGCCTTGTCCATTTGCTGCGCGGGGTCGAGGTCGCCGAGACCGAGCACCGCGAGCAGGTTCGCGTAGAACTTCGGCTCGTACGACGCGATCGACACGTACTGGTGGTCGGCGGTTTCGTATACGCCGTAGAAGTGCGCGCCGCCGTCGAGCAGGTTCGTGCCGCGGGGGCCCCAGGCGCCCATGGCGTCGATACCGAAGAAGATGCTCATCAGTTGCGCGCTGCCGTCGACCATCGCCGCGTCGACGACCTGACCTTTGTCCGAGGTCGCGCGCTCGACGAGTGCGGCGAGTACGCCCATGACGACGAGGGATCCGCCACCGCCGAAGTCTGCGAGCAGGTTGATGGGCGGGATGGGCGGGCCGCCCTCGGGGCCGATATGCCACAGCACGCCCGCGATCGCGAGGTAGTTGATGTCGTGGCCCACGTCACCCGCGAGTGGGCCGCGCTGTCCCCAACCGGTCATGCGCCCGTAGATCAGACGATCGTTGCGGGCGCGGCACGCGTCGGGGCCGATGCCGAGCCGTTCGGCCACGCCGGGCCGGAACCCTTCGAGGAGCACGTCGGCCTGTTCGCACAGTCGTAGCACCACGTCGGGACCGTCGGCGTGCTTCAGGTCGATGCCGACACTGCGCCGGCCGCGGTCGACGACCGAGTACGGCGACACGAACCCGGCAACACTCGAGCCGGTCGCGACGTCGCTCGCCCGGTCGAGGCGGAGCACGTCGGCGCCCATGTCGGCGAGCAGCATCCCCGCGAACTGCAACGGTCCGATGTTCGGGATCTCGACGACCCGCACACCGGCCAGCGGCCCCGCCATCAGATCTTGAGGACGCGTTCGGCGTTCTCGCGCAGGAACTTCGGCCATACGTGGTCGCGGAACGGAACGTCGGGGAGTTCGCCGAAGATGCGGTCGAGCGACAGGCCCATCGGGAAGTAGCCCGCGTAGATGACCTTGTCGGCGCCGCGGGTGTTCGCGTATTCGATGATGTGCTTGTCGTAGTGCCGGGGGGCGAACGCGCTGGTCGAGTAGTAGAGGTTCGGCCACTTCAGGAGCAGCTTCACCAACAACTCGGTCCACGGCTGCCCGCCGTGGCGCGTGACGATCTTCAGGTCGGGGAAGAACCAGCACACCTCGTCGAGGTGGCCGACGTACTGCGGCTCGAAGCGAATGCGCGGGCCGGGAACACCCGCGTACACGAAAATCGGGATGTCGAGCTCCACGCACTTGGCGTAGATCGGGTACATCTTCTTGTCGTTCACCGGCACCTGCGGGATGAGGCCCGTGCCCCAGCAATGGGCTGCGACGGCGCCGTGCTCGCGCACCGCGCGGTCGAGGTTGCGCACCGACTCCATGCCCTGGTTCGGGTCGACCTGGCACTGCGAGAAGAACCGGCCCGGATAGTTCTCGAGTGCTCGCTGAGACGTGCCGCCGTCGACCGCCATGCCCGTCAGCGCTTTCGAGATACCGTGCTGATCCATGAGCCCGACCAGCATCTCGACCGGGTCGTCGACCTCTTCGAACTTCGGCACGCCCTTGAACATGTACTGCGCGGGGAACTCCATGTCCTGGGTTTCGGCGTCCATCGCCTGCTTACGAATGAAGTCGTAGTGATGGATCGTCTCCTCGCGCGGCGCGGGGAACCCGATCATCGTGTCGACGACACCACCGGCGCGCGCTTCTTCAAAGGCGGACCCCACTACAGCTCCATTCCGAAGAGGCGCAGCGCGTTCTCGCGCAGGAACTTGGGCCACACGTGGTCGCGGAACGGCACCTTCGGCAGCTCGTCGAAGATGCGGTCGAGCGTGAGGCCGGCGGGGTAGTAGCCCGCGTACAGGACCTTGTCGGCGCCGCGCGTGTTCGCGTACTCGACGATGTCGCTCGGGTAGTACTTCGGGGCGAACGCACTCGTCGAGTAGTAGAGGTTCGGCCACTTCAACAGCAGCTTCACCGCCAGCTCCGTCCACGGCTCGCAGCCGTGGCGAGTCACGAACTTCAGCTCGGGGAAGTACCAGCACACCTCGTCGATGCGGGCGACGTTCTGGCACTCCATCGGTACCCGCGGTCCGGGCACGCCCGCGTTCACGAAGATCGGGATGTCGAGCTCCACGCACTTCGCGTACAGCGGGTACATCTTCTTGTCGTCGATGTCGACCTGCGGCGTGAGCCCGGCCGGGAACACCTGCACCGACTTCACCCCGAGCTGCTCGACCGCCTGTTCGACCTCGCGCACCGCTTCCATACCGCGGTTCGGGTCGACGTCCCAGCTCGCGACGAACCGGTCGGGGTGCTCGGCGAGTGCACGCCGGGCGTCGAGATTGGTGGACACGTTGAGCATCCCGATGCGGATGTTGTGCGCGTCCATCTCGTCGATCAGCGTCTGGACCGGGTCGTCGAGGTCGGCGAACTCGGGCACGTTCTTGAACATGTACTGCGCCGGGAACGTGAAGTCTTCACGACTCTCCCGGTCGTGCACCTGGGCGAGGTACTTGCGGTACTTGTCGGCGTGTTCCGCCGTTGGCGACGGGACCCCGATCATCAGGTCGACCACACCGCCTGCGGCCGCTTCTTCGAACGCATCTGCCATCGGCGGCACGGTACTCGGCCCGGTCGGGCGCCCGCCGAGTACCGTCGCCGCTCGTGGACGAGTGGGGACACGCGACCGACCTCGACGACATACGCGGCGCGTGCGCGATCGCGGGCATCGGCGAGACCGCGTACACGAAGGCGTCGGGCCGAACTGCACGCGAGATCGGAGCCGAGGCTGCGGAGCGGGCCATGGCCGACGCCGGGCTGGAGCCCACCGACATCGACGGGCTGACGTGGTCGGGTGCGTTCCCCGACTTCGACCTCGACGCGTTCCACGAGCACTTCGGTACCTCGCACGACATGTGGACGTCGCCGTGGGGTGGGGGGATGGCGTGGGCCGCGACCGCGCCGTACCTCGCGGCGCAGGCGATACGCGACGGCAAGGCCCGCCACGTGCTGAACGTGTTCCCGGTCGCGTGGGCGACGCAGCGCAGCTCGATGACCGGCGGGCCGGGCGAGGTGCACGCGGCGCAGTCGCTGAAGCAGAACCTCGAAGTGCCGTTCGGATTTTTCCCCCAGCCCGTCTACTTCTCGTCGATCATGCGCCGCCACATGCTCGAGTTCGGTACGACCGAAGAGCAGTTCGGCGCGGTTGCAGTAGCAGGGCGGCGCCACGCCAACCTCAACCCCGACGCGGTGATGCACACCAAGAAGATGACGATGGCCGACTACCTCGCGTCGCCGATGCTTGCCGAGCCGTTGCGGCTGTTCGACTCGTGCCTCATCTCCGACGGCGGCGGCGCGTACGTCACCACGTCGCTCGAGCGAGCGCGCGACCTGAGGCAACCGCCGGCCGTGGTCGCGGGCGTGGGGGAGGGCTACTCGGGGAGCGGCACGCATTGGGCGCAGCAGCGCGCGTTCACGAGCACGCCGCAGGTGTTCTCGGCGCCGGGTGCGTTCGCGATGGCGGGTATCGGTCCCGCCGACGTCGACGTCCTCACCGTCTACGACCCGTTCACCGTCGTGAGCCTCATGCAGATCGAGGACATGGGCTTCTGTGCGAAAGGCGAGGCGGGCGCGTTCGTCGAGGGCGACACCCTGTACCACGACGCGGGCAAGCTGCCGTTCAACACGCACGGCGGCTTGCTGTCGCACGCGTACGTGCTCGGCATCGCCCACGTCGTCGAGTGCGTGAAGCAGCTCCGGGGCGTCGCTGCCGCGCAGGTGCCCGACTGCGAAGTCGCGGTCTACGGCGGGTACACCGGCCACATGGCAAGCACACTGGTGCTCACGAAGGACCGCGCGTAACCGTGCGGACGCAGGCGAAGTTCCACTTGCCGAAGGCCACGCAACTTCGATGAGGGAGCCATAGATATGGCGATCACACGCGACACGTTCCCGCTGCCCGACGTCGACGACCCGCTCGTCGCGCCGTACTTCGCTGGTGCCGCGCGCGGCGAGTTGGTCGTACCCAAGTGCGATGGCTGCGGCCGCTACGTCTGGTACCCGGAAGAAGCGTGCCCGTCCTGCGGTGGCGTACTGGTGTGGACTCCGGTGTCGGGCCGGGGCACGTTGTTCACCTGGGTTGTCGTGCGGCGCGCGTTTCTCCCTGCGTTCGAGGACAAGGTGCCGTTCGTGTCTGCGTTGATCGCACTCGAGGAGAACCCGGCCGTGCGTATCGTCGCGTACGTCGACGCCGATCCCGACGCACTCGTGGCCGATCAGCCCGTGCAGGTCGAGTTCCGGTCCCTGTCGTTTGCCACGGTGCCCGACCATGAGGTCGTCGTCCCGTGGTTCGTTCCGTGATCTACGACGGGGTGCGGGTGCTCGACCTGACGACCGGTATCGCGGGTGCGTACGCGGCCAAGTTGCTGACCGACCTCGGGGCCGATGTCGTGTTCACCGATCCGATTGCCGATCCGCTGTTCACGTACTTCCGCACGTCGCAACGGCATGCCGCGCACCAAAGCGGATGGGTCGAGGGCGCCGACATCGTGCTCGTGGGCGAACCGGGCCGAGCGCCCGACGCCGAACCGCTCGTGACGGTGTCGATCACTCCGGTCGGCCACGGCGGACCCGACGACCGGCTCGATCTGCCGGAGCCCGTGCTCCAAGCGCGCAGCGGCAGCCTCTCGAACCACGGGCACGCGCATCTTCCGCCGTTGACGGTCGGCGGGAATTTGGGCGAGTACGTCACCGGCGCGTACGCGGCGTTGGGTGCGGCCACCGCCTACGCCCGCGCGTCCCGCACACACGTTCCCGAACACGTCGACGTGTCGATGCTCGAGGCGATGCAGCTCACCTTCGTGACGACGCCGACGTTGATGGCGCGGTTTCCGGGCGGGCGCATGCTGTCGTTCCGGTGGGTGATGATTCCCGGCAACGAGCCGACCGGCGACGGCCGCTACGTGGGCATCACGACGGTCACCGCCCAGCAGTGGCTGTCGTTGTGCCGGATCGTCGGGCGCAACGACCTGGCGAGTGACGGGCCACTCACGACGATGCTCGGCCGGTTCCGGCGCGCCGCCGAAGTCAACGGTTTCGTGCGGGGCTGGACCGGGTCACGCACGGCCGACGAGATCGTTGCCGTGTGCATCGAGGCGCGCGTTCCTGCCGTCGTCGTCGGCAACGGCGCCGAACTCCCGCGCAACCCGCACCTGGCCGAGCGCGAGGTGTTCGTGCGCCAGCCCGGCGAACAATGGATCCGGCCGCGGGCACCGTTCCGGTTCCACGGCGTTTCCGACCGGCCGTTGCAAGCGCCGGGCGTCGCCGCTGCGCCGTGGGCCGCTCGGGCGCCGGAGCCTCTGAAACCCGGCGCGGTCGGCGCCAAGCCGTTGGCCGGCATCACCGTCGTCGACTTCACCGCGTTCTGGGCGGGGCCGTACGCCACCGCGTGGTTGTGTGCGATGGGCGCCGATGTCATCAAGGTCGAGTCGGTCCAGCGGCCCGACGGAATCCGCTTCAGTGCCGCGGTTAGCTCGAAGGACGACCCGCAGTTCTACGAGAAGTCGGGCCTGTACAACGCGGTGAACCTCGCCAAGCGCGGCGTCACCCTCGACCTCGGGCACCCCGACGGGCTCGCACTCACGAAGCGGTTGATCGAGCGCGCCGACGTCGTCACCGAGAACTTCACGCCCCGCGTCCTCGAACAATTCGGCCTCGACTACGACGTCGTACGTTCGATCACACCCGACGTCGTCATGATGCGCATGCCCGCCTTCGGGCTCACCGGCCCGTGGCGCGAGCGCCCGGGTTTCGCGCAGACGATGGAGCAGCTCACCGGCATGGCGTGGGTGACGGGCTACGAGGGCGGCCCGCCGATCATCGCGGGCGGTGTCGTCGACCCGATGGTCGGAACGCACGCGGCGCTGGCGATCGTGGCGGCTCTCGAACACCGCAACCGCACCGGAGCAGGCCAGCTCGTCGAGATCCCGCTCGTCGAAGTCGCGACCGCCGTGACCGCCGAACAGGTCATCCGCTACTCGATCGACGGCACGTTGCTCGACCGGCGCGGGGAGCACGGCGTATATCAGTGCGCGGGCGAAGACGAGTGGGTTGCGATCGACACCGAACGCGACCCGTTGCCGGCGAACGAACGATCCGCGTGGTGTGCCGACCGACCACCCGATGGCGCGGCCGGGGAACTCCGCGCCCTGGGCATACCCGCGGCGGCAATGGTCCCCGCGTACAAGGCGCTCGACGACCCGCAACTCCAGGCGCGCGGGTTCTTCGAGCCGATCGAACACCCGCTGCTCGGGTCGCACGACTATCCGACGTGGCCGATGCGATTCTCGGCCGGTCCGGGCCGGTTCTGGTCGGGTCCGGCGCCGACGCTGGGCGAGCACACCGACGAGGTCCTACGCGAGCTCGGCGTCTCCGACGCGGAACTCGACCGCCTGCGCGCCGAGCACGTCATCGGCACGACGCCGTACATCGGCTAGGAGCAACACGGATCCCATAATCTCCGGGTGCCCATAATCTCCCGGATGCCCATAATCTCCGGCTGATGGTGCAGTCCCAGGACGACTCCGGTCTCGAACAAGCCGAAGACGCCCTGGTCGACGGCGACGTCGCCTACCAGCGGGGCACCGCGCAGGCCGCGTTGCGGCACCGCAACTTCCGCATCGTCTACCTCGGCACGTTCTCGTCCAATATCGGCACGTGGATGCAGAGCGTCGTCCTCGGCGCCTACGCGCTCAAGCTCTCCGGCAGCAGCGGCTATCTCGGGCTGATCTTCTTCTGCCAGCTCGGGCCGCTGCTGTTCCTGTCGCCCGTCGGCGGGCTGCTGGCCGATATCGTCGACCGCCGGCGCCTGCTTGTCACGACCCAGTTCGTGCAGATG
Organism: Actinomycetes bacterium; assembly: GCA_031404355.1. Lineage (GTDB taxonomy): Bacteria > Actinomycetota > Acidimicrobiia > IMCC26256 > PALSA-610 > JANNHK01. The sequence continues at coordinate 585 of JANNHK010000218.1, read as the reverse complement.
GCCCTCTCGTTCGGTCTGGCCGCGCTCGCGCTTACCGACGATCCGTCGCAGACCACGCTGGCCCTGATCGTCGCCGCGATCGGCGTCGCGAACGCGATCGGGGCGCCGGGACTGAGCGCCATCCTGCCGACCCTCGTTCCCCGCGAGGACCTCCAGGGCGCGGTCGCGCTGCAGTCGGTGCAGATGAACCTGTCGCGGGTCATCGGGCCCGCCATCGGCGGCGCCCTCTACGCCGCGTTCGATGCCGCTCCCGTGTTTGCCATCAACGCGGTGACGTACGCGTTCGCGATCGTCGGGCTGGTCTGGGCGACCTATCCGCGGCACGCCAACGCAGTCCTCGAAGAGCGGGGCTTCCGGCGGCTGCTCTCCGGTGCGCGCATCGTGGCGCGCGACCCATTGCTCACGCACCTCCTCGTCACGCTCTTCACGTTCTCGTTGTTCTCGCTCACGTTCGTCGGCCTGTTCCCCGAGATCGCGTCGCAGAATCTCGAGGTCGAGCTGAAGAGCGCCGAATACGGGTTCCTGTACGCGTGCTTCGGTCTCGGCGCCGCGCTGGGCGCGATCACCGTCGGCACCGTGTTCGCC
>JANNHK010000217.1:0-2945 GCA_031404355.1 Actinomycetes bacterium | reverse complement strand
CGTCGCACAGCCGTACGTCGTGCAGGCCGCCGAGGATGTCGAGGGTGAGGACCGCAAACTGCACGGTCGGCTCCTGTTGCAGGAGCCTCCTCGTGAATTCGTTGACCCCGGCGCGCAGGTTGAGCCGGCACATCGGCTCGGTGTCGGGCAACAACATGGTCAGCTCGGGTGGCACCTCGACTCCGTCGACGTTGCGCGACGGCAGGTGGGCCAGGATCCGCTCGTAGCGGCGGGCGCGGGCGCGCCCGTGACGGCTGTGCACAGTTCCTCCTCGGTTCGTGTACTCGAGGGGGAAGTGTGAGCCGAGCGTACGCCCGGGCTGAGACAACTACGGAGGGCTTCGTGCCTGCCGTGACAGTACTGGCCGGACATCAGCCGATCGGGTCTTCGTTGATGCGGTTCCAGTACTCCGGGTCGTCTGCGAAGTCCGCGATCTCGACGGTGTCGCCGGCAACGAGCAGGCCGACAAACACAACTGGCGCGAATCCGGGGACGAGAACATGGCAGTGCCGGATGGATGCGCCGGAGTAGTGGGGCAGGTCATCGAAGCGCGTGAATTGGAGTCGCGCCGCCTCGAGCGGTCCGTCCTCGAAGTCCTGACGACTGGGGTACCCGGTCGGCGACCGATCCGCCGCGTACCGCTCGTGGATCTGGTCGCGGACGATGCGACCGATCCTGACCTTGTACGTCACTGCGCGAGCGCGACGCCGTGACGTTCTGCGACCGCGCGGGTGAGTCGTTGACTCTCCGCGGTCTCGACGTGGCGCGGCGCGATGAGCGCGGCCGCATACGGGATTGTTTCGCCTTCTTCGACGAGGTTCCAGCCGGGCTCCGCCTGCGCGAGGTCGCTCACCTGCTTCGAGGTCAGGCCGCGTAAGTCGTCGATCACGGCGTCGACGGTTGTGAGCTCACGCTTCGAGAAGAGCGAAGTGTCTGCCGTGCGCTTCGGGAGGAGCCGCGGCTGCTCGTATCCGAGAAACGTCTCCCGAACGATCTCTGCGTCGCCGGCCGCGACGAGGGCGTCGCGCACCGGCAACAGGCGCCGTGGAACCGGCCCCTGCGGCAGCCGCTCATAGGCGGCTCCCGTAATCGGCCGACCGGCACAGCGCATGTGCGCGAAGTCCGCGAAGTAGAGCGCGTTGCTTAACTTGCCGGCGCCGCCCGTTCGATCGCTGTGCAACCGCTCGGCGACGTATACGAGCAACTCGCGCAGCTTGTCTTCGTTGTACATGATCTCAGGCATCGCTCGGCTCCCCACTCAAAGACGTTAGCCGGGGTCTACCAGCCGCCTGAGACAACTACGTCCGGGAGCTACACCTTGATGTTCTGGTTCAGGTGGAACACGTTGTGTTTGTCGTAGCGCCACTTGAGGTCGCGCAGGCGCGTGTACGACGGACCGAACGCGGCTTCGATGCGGCTCGAACCTTCGTCGCCGATGAAGTTGAGGTACGTGCCGCCGCTCGAGAACTGTTGCATGTCGGCGATCGCGGCCTTTGCCCACTCGATGTTCGCGGCGTCGTCGAACGGTGACTGCCACACTGCGAACGGGTGGTATATCCACGCTGCGTCGCGCTGCGCCATCGGCGTGTCCCTTTCGCGCACGCGTGCGACGGCACCACCCCACGGGAACAGAATGTTCTGCGTGAGCGGCGACGGCACATCGGACGACGACTTCAACACGGTCGTGATCGCGTCGTCCGAGAGCGCGAACAAGTAGGACGCGCTCCAGTAGTTACGCATGCCGGGCGGGTCGTCGAGCATCTTCTGGAACTCGACGTACGGCATCGGTTGCACGAGATCGACTTCGGGGGCGAGTGCGCGCAGCGGGGCGAGCACGGCTTCGCCGTCGTCGATCGGGCCGTAGTAGCAGACGGCGATCGCGCACACGGGCTGGCCCTGAAGGTGCGGCGGGATGAACGGTTCGGGCGCCCCGGTGAGGAACACGAGTCCGGTGCCGACCTCGTCGGGCATGGTGTCGACGAAGTCGCGGAACCCGTGCGCGACGTCGGCGGCCGACGCCATCGGCCAGATCATGAGACCGGCGTGCACGAGCGGACCGACGGGGTGGAGCATGAACTCGAACGCGGTCGCGACGCCATAGTTGCCGCCGCCGCCGTGCAGCGCCCAGAACAGGTCGGGGAGTTGTTGCGCGGTGGCGCGCACGGGCCGGCCGTCGGCGAGGACCAGTTCGACGGCGAGGAGGTTGTCGCACGCGAGGCCGTAGGTGCGTTCGAGCCAGCCCGACCCGCCGCCGAGGGTGAAGCCCGCAACTCCGGTGGTCGACACCCGCCCTCCCGTCGTCGCGAGTCCGTGCTCCTGTGCGGCCTGGTCGAACTCGCCCCACGTCACGCCCGCGCCGACGCGCCCGATGTGCTGCTCGGTGTCGATGTGGATCTCGTTCATGGGGCGCACGTCGATGACCGCGCCGCCCTCGACCGTCGACATGCCGGCGACGGAGTGGCCGCCCGACCGCACCGCGATCTCGAGTCCCTGGCCGAGCGCGTACGCGAGCGCGGCGGTGACGTCGGCGGGCGACGTGCACTGCGCGATGAGCGCGGGCCGCTTGTCGATCATGCCGTTGAACACGGCGCGGGCCTCGTCGAAACCCGGATCGTCGGGGAGGACGACGCGCCCGGAGAATTGCGAGGCGAACGCCTTGAACGGCCTCTGCTTACGTACGGAGCGCGACATGGCGCGCCTCCTTCTCTGTGCCCACTCGCATAGTGCCGTCACCGCGGACCCGGGTCAAACCCCTTTGTTTGGAAGCCCGAGGCCCTACGGGGCACTCTGGGCCCCAAACACTGGGCGGGGGTAGGTTGCGCGCATGAAATATCGCCGCCTCGGCCGTACCGCCCTACGAGTGAGTGAGCTGTGCCTCGGCACGATGAACTTCGGTCCGCTCACCACCCAGGACGACTCGTTCGTCATCATGGACCGTGCGCTCG
>JANNHK010000216.1:0-25085 GCA_031404355.1 Actinomycetes bacterium | reverse complement strand
CCCAGGTCGGCCACACGGTGACGCGGTGCTTCGAACCGGGCCAGCCCGCGTTCCCGTGCGCTGCGCTCCAGGCCGACGCGACGTGCCCGTTCGACGCGGCCCCGGTCGACGTGGTGCTCGACGTACGGCCCCGCCCTCGCTCGCAACCGGCACCGGGCGAGGTCGGAATCGGCTGCGCGATCCGCCGACACGTTCCCCTCGTCGTCGCGGGAAGCGATGTGCTCAACCCATTCGAGCCGTTCGCGGCCGAGTTCGTCGATCCGACCGGCGACGTGGTCGGCGCGTGCGAGCGCGTCGCGCAGGCTCCGTTGCCGGCCCACAGCGAGGCCGCGCACGCGGCCATACGCGACGTGCTGATCCGCCACGATCTCGACCCGTGGGCCGCGTCGGTCGCAGTCACGAGGGAGCACGGCCGCTTGGTGATAACGGCGACCAGCGCGACCGATCTGAGCCGCAGCGTCCGAGGCATGGCAAGCGTCCGAATGGTGGCTGCGATCCGCGAGGTCGACCACCACTCCGCCGGCATCGACGTCTGTTTCGTACAGGAGTGACCATGCGTGCCGCGGCGACTGGCCCGTGTCGACGCCCGCGTCGTGTTCCGCATGGTGTAAGCAGATGTACGTCATGGACGCTCCCGCCGCCGTCGTCGACCTGCCCGACGGCACGCGCCTACGTGTGCGGCCGATGGCCGACGACGACGAAGAACGCCTGGTCGCGTTCCACGCTCGCCTCTCGCCCGAAAGTCAACGGTTGCGATTCTTCAGTCCCCACCCGCGCCTCTCCGACCGCGAGGTGACGCGGTTCGTGCACGTCGATGGCGATGCGCGCGTCGCGATCGTCGCCGAGTGCGACGGCGACATCGTTGCCGTCGCCCGTTTCGACCGGTTCGTCGAATCCACCGATGCCGAGGCGGCGTTCGTGGTGCAGGACTCGTTCCAAGGGCGCGGGCTCGGATCGGTACTGCTCGAGCGACTCGCAGCGTGCGCACGGGAGCAGGGCGTCGAACAGCTGGTCGCGTCGACCCTGCCCGAGAACAAACGCATGCTGCATGTGTTCCGCAAGTTCAGTACCGAAGTGAAGACCTCGTTCGAGGACGGCGTCGTGCATGTCACGATCCCCCTCGGCTAACCCCGAGCGGCGCTTCGAGGCGCTGATGTTCGATTGGGACGGCACCGCCGTTCCCGACCGCGACAGCGACGCAACCGAGGTTCGGGTACTCGTCGAAGCGCTGTGCGCGACCGCAATGCACGTCGCGATCGTCACCGGAACGCACATCGACAACGTCGACGACCAACTCCGCGCCCGCCCGCGCGGGCCCGGGCGGCTGTTGGTTGCCGTGAACCGCGGCTCCGAGGTGTTCGAGGTGGACGAGCAGGGGCCCCGACTCCTGTACCGCCGGGAGGCGTCGCCGGCGGAAAATGCTGCGCTCGACCAAGCCGCGGCGGCGACGATCGAGCAGCTCGCGGCGCGTGGCGTCGAAGCAGCACTCGTGTCGCAACGGCTGAACCGGCGCAAGATCGACGTGATCCCGCTGCCCGCATGGGCCGATCCGCCGAAGGCGCGCATCGACGAACTCCTGGCGGCCGTCGAGGCGCGCCTCGCCGCGGCCGGAATCCACGGGCTCCTCGAAGTCGTCTCGATCGCGGAGGCGGCCGCCCGGGCGGCAGGGCTCCCCGACCCACGGGTCACGAGTGACGCCAAGCATGTCGAGATCGGGCTCACCGACAAGTCCGACGCGGCGCGCGATCTCTTCTCGCGGCTCTGGGACGAAGGCATCGGGCCGGGACTCGTGCTCGTCGGGGGCGACGAGTTCGGGTTGCTCGGCGGCCTGCCCGGGAGCGATTCGCTGATGCTCGTCCCCGAAGCGCGCGGCGTGACATGCATTTCGGTCGGGGTCGAACCCACGGGTGTGCCTCCGGGCGTCATCGCGCTCGGCGGCGGGCCGGCGCGGTTTCTCGAACTCCTCGCCGACCAGGTCCGTCGGCGCGACAACCGCGACGTCCCCGGCATCGACGCCCGAGCCGGGTGGACGCTCTCGTACGCGGGCATCGACCACGAACGCGAGCGCGCCGTCGAAGCCGTGCTCACGCTCGCCGACGGGACGATCGGAACATCGGGCGCGCCGTTGCTGAGCCACCCGTCCGCGACGCCCGGCGTCGTGATCGCGGGCGTGTACCGCGGTGACGACGCCGCGGCCGACCTCGTCGACGCGCCTCGTTGGGACCGGCTCGGCCCGGCCGCCGTCGGCGACGAGCAACTGTCGCGGACACTGGACCTCCACACGGGCGTACTCGTCGAACACGTCGCCGACACGGTCCAGATCGACAGCGTCCGCTTCTCGTCGCTGGCACGGCCCGGAACCGCCGTGCTGCGCGTGGCCGCGCCGAACACAATGCCCGGGCCCGCGTTGACCACGGTCGACGCCGAGTCCGACACCGTGCACCGCGACGGCGCGACGGAGTGGGCGGTCGTCCGGGGGAAGGCCCGCGCCGCGTGCGTCGCCGCGACGCAGGACGTGCGCGAAGGCATCGTCGACCGCGTCGCGGCGTACGAGGCGTTGGACGCGCCGTCGGGAGCACACGACGGCGCGCTCGCTCGGCTCGTCGACGCACGCGCCGCCGGTTTCGACCATCTGCTCGCCGAACACCGGCGGGCGTGGGCCGGACGCTGGGCGGCGGCCGACGTCGGCATCGCCGGCGACGACGACCTCCAGCTCGCCACCCGCGTCGCCCTGTTCCATCTCATGGCGTCGGTCGCCACGTCGGGCGACGCGACCGTCGGCGCGCGCGGGCTCTCGGGCCACGGGTACCGAGGCCATGTGTTCTGGGACTCAGACGTGTTCGTGCTGCCGTTCCTCGCGGCGACCCACCCACCGGCTGCACGCGCGATGCTCGAGTACCGCGTCCGCCGACTCGACGTGGCAATGGAAGCCGCGCTCGCCGAGGGCCGGGTCGGGGCACGGTTCCCATGGGAGTCGGCCACCTTCGGCGACGACGTCACACCCCGATCGGTCCGCGATCGTTCGGGCCACGTCACACCTATCCGGACCGGGTGGGCCGAGGTGCACATCGTGGCCGACATCGCGTGGGCGGCGGCGCACTACATCGACTGGACCGCGGACCGCGCGTTCGCCGAAGACGACGGTCATCGGCTGTTCGTCGAGACCGCCCGCTACTGGACGTCGCGCGTCCGTGTCGACAACGACGGCGCCCACCTGTACGGGGTCATCGGCCCGGACGAGTACCACGAGCCCGTCGACGACAACATGTTCACGAATGTCATGGCGCGGTGGAACCTGCGGCGCGCCGCCGCATCCGCGCAGCGCGTCGGCGGCATCGACGCCGCCGAGGTGACGAAGTGGCTCGACCTCGCCGACGCGCTCGTCGACGGGTTCGACCCGGCCACGGGCGTCTACGAAGAGTTCGCGGGCTTCCACACGCTCGAGCCGTTGCTGATATCGGAGGTCGCGCGCCGCCCGATCGTCGCCGACCTCCTCCTCGGTCGCAGTCGCGTTCGCGCCGCGCAAGTCGTGAAGCAGGCCGATGTGCTGATGGCGCACCATCTCGTTCCGGACGAATGCGAAGGCGGATCGCTGGCGTCGAATCTCGACTACTACGAACCGCGCACCGCGCACGGCAGCTCGCTTTCGCCGGGTGTCCACGCGGCGCTTCTCGCCCGAGTCGGACGCCTCGACGAAGCCCTCTCGTGGCTTCGGCTCGCGGCGCAGGTCGATCTGACCGACGTGACCCAGACGACGGCGGGCGGCCTGCACCTCGCAACGATGGGCAGCGTGTGGCAGGCACTCGCGTGGGGATTCGCGGGCGTACGAGCCCTCCCCGAAGCACTGCGCGTCGATCCGCGACTTCCCGACGAACTCGACGCGCTCGAGCTACGCGTGCAGTACCACGGAGTACCCGTACGCATCGAGATAGGCCACGAGGCGACGACGATCACCGCCACCCGACCCGTTCCCCTTGTCTTCGGCGAGGCCGCCGTCGCACTCGTGAGCGGTCCCGACGGCGTGACCGTGCCGAACGACAACGGGAGGCACTGATGGACACACTCATCGCGGCCATCGACGAATCTGCCGCCGCCCGGGCCGTTGTCACGGCCGGGCTCGAGATCGCCCGCCTCTTCGGCGACGAGCTCGTGGTGCTGACGGTGTGCGACGACGGACCCGGCCGCACGTCGACGGAAGTCACGAACGCGTTCGGCCTCCCCCTACAGGTTCGCCACGGTCGTGCGGTATCGGAGATCGTCGCCGCGGCCGAGGCTCCCGACGTACGGGGTGTCGTCCTCGGAACGCGCGGGCTGCCGTCGGCCAAACGAGCCGTGGGGAGCACCGCCCTCGAACTTATCCAGACGCTCGACAAGCCGGTCGTGGTGGTGCCGCCGACCGCGCTCGTGGACACGGGGCGGGTGCACCGGCTGCTCGTTCCGCTCGACGGCACCGGCGAGACCGCGGCAGCCGTGGAACTGCTGCTCCGCCGGCTCCAACCGGACGCCGAGCTCGACGTCGTCGCGCTGCACGTGTTCGACGCGGAGTCGATACCGGCGTTCTCCGACCAGGCGGGCCACGAAGCCGAGACGTGGACCGACGAGTTCATGCGGCGGTGGTTGCCGAACGTGAAGGGCGATGTACGCCTCGAGACACGCGTCGGGCGGCCGGCCTCGGTCGTGCCGGCGGTCGCCCGCGAAACGCGCTCGGAAGCCGTCGCCCTCGCTTGGAAGCAGAACCTTTCGCCCGGACGCGCGCAGGTCGTGACGGAACTCATCGCCGGCCCCGACGTGATCGTGGTCCTCCTGCGAGTCGCCGACGGACCGGGCGACTAGATCGCGTGATCCTCCGCGTAGACGCGGGCGCAGTGCTTGTGATTGTCGCAGCGGTCGCAGGTGCCCGGATCGACGCGCCAGACGTGCCCGAGCTCGACATGCCAGCAGCGTGAGCATTCGACGCAGAGCCAGTTGACGTTGGCGCCGTCGGCCACCGGGACGAGCTGCGCCGACTCGCACGTGGGACATCGGTCGAGCGGTCGGTCGAGGAGGTGGGGCGGACCCGGGTCGATCTCTTCGTTGCCCATGGTTGCCTCCTTCCTCGTCCTTCCTCGTCCTCACGGTCGCACGAGGAGGGATCACCCGACAGGGCCGAACGTCACTACCCGTCGGTGACAGACGGCGCCCGGCGGGCGGGCGACTCGATCGCAGGTGCGACCGCCTCGGTGAGCGCGGTGAACGCGGCTTCGAGCTCGGCGAGCTGGCGTTGGTCGGAGCGGAGTTGTTCGGCGACGACGAGGCTCCCGCCCGCGACGGAGAGGATCACGACCGCCATACCCGCCGACGCGAGGTACGGGATCTGGTGGTTGACGAGCGGTTCCTCGCTGAGCTGCAGGTAGCCGACGACGGCGACGATCGCGGCCGCGGCGAGGCACGCGAGGCCCAGCCAGAAACGCCACTTGTACGTCTTCACGGAATGACCTCCCGAACGGGCCGCGAGTGCGACGAGCACGACGACCGAAACGAACAGTGCGACGACACCGAGCAGGTACCCGGTGGTGATGGTGTCGGCGACTCGACGCGACTCGTCGGCGACCGCGAGCAGCGCGGTGCTCATGTGCATGCTCACGGAGCCTCGTCGAGATCGGGCGCGGTGCCGAGATAGGCCTTGCGCAATCGTTGTTGCATGTGCCGGACCACGTCGCCCTCGGCCGCATCGACGATCGCGCCCTTCTCGAGCACGAACGCACGGTGCGCGAGGTCGAGGGCGAGCGCGTTCTGCTCGACGAGCAAGATCGCGGCGCCCGACGTGCGGTTGGCGGCGAGGAGCAGGTCGAACGCGGTCTCCGTCATGACGGGCGACAGACCGAGCGACGCCTCGTCGACCAGCAACAGCCTCGGGTTACTCATGAGGGCACGCCCCAACGCCAACATCTGCTGCTGCCCGCCGGACAGGCGGCCCGCGAGCTGGTCGCGTCGTTCCGCGAGGATCGGAAACGTCGTGTACGCGCGGTCGAACGCCTCGCGCACCTTCTCGCGGTCGCGCACGACGTACGCGCCGAGTTCGAGGTTCTGCTCGACGGTCATGTCCCGCAACATGCCGCGCCCTTCAGGCACGAGGGCGACGCCGCGGCGGACGAGCTGGTCCGGGGTGGTGCGGGTGATGTCGTCGCCGTCGAGGAAGACGCTTCCGCTCGTCACCTTCAGTTGCCCGGTGATCGTGCGCAGGGTCGTGGTCTTCCCCGCGCCGTTCGATCCCATCAACGCGACGATCTCGCCCGGGCGCACGTCGAAGCTGACCCCGAACAACACCTGCAGGGGTCCGTACCCCGAAGCCAGCCCCTCGACCCGCAACACCGAGGCCGCGCTCACGCCGACACTCCCCCGGTTGCGGCGTCGGAACGCCCGAGGAACGACGCGATCACCTGCGGCTGTTGCGTCACGACGTCGGGCCGGCCCTCGGCGATGAGCGACCCGGACTCGAGGCAGTACGCGTAGTCGCACACCCGCGCGATGAGCGGAACGTGGTGCTCGATCACGACCAACGTCATGCCCAGCTCGGCGCGCAGCGCGAGCAGGCTGTCGGCCAGCGCGTGCGACTCTTCGGGGCCGAGGCCGGCCGACGGTTCGTCGAGCAGGAGCAACTCCGGTCCCGTCGCGATCGATGCGGCGATCTCGACGATGCGGGTCGTCCCGTACGGCAGGTCCCCGAGCCGCACGTCGGCGAGGTGGCCCAGACCGAACAGTTCGAGCGCAAGGTCCGCGCGGCGGCGCAGATCGTGCTCCTCCCGCACGCTCTGCCCGAGCCCGAACAGGCCGGCCGCCGCCGGTGTCGGCACCAGCCAGGTCTGCGCGAGCAGCACGTTCTGGCGCACCGTCTCGGCCCGCACCAGCCCCATGTCCTGGAACGTGCGGGCGATGCCGAGCGCGCTCCGCCGCGCCGGCGACAGGCCGACGAGTTCCTCGCCGCGGTATGTGATCGAACCGGTCGTCGGCCCGAGGCCCGAGACTGCGTTGAAGAAGGTCGACTTCCCGGCGCCGTTCGCGCCGATGAGCCCGACGATCTCGCCGCGGCGCACTTCGAGCGACAGGTCGTCGAGCGCGACGATGCCGCCGTACTCGACACGCGCCGCGTCCGCGACGAGCAGCGCCGGCGTGGGCACGCGCAAGCGCACGGCGCGCGGGACGTCGCGCAGCGCCGCCGCGTGTTCGGCGGCGGCAGGGTCGACGGGCTGCGGGCGCGGGTCGGGGCGCGCGCCCGCGGGGTCGAACACCTCGTCGACGAGGCGACCGATGACGCGGTATACGCCGCCGATACCCGCCGGGAAGGCGACGACTGCGATGACGAGCAGCAGCGCCGCGGAGATCGGGAAGATGCGGTCGGGCTCGAGATCGACGATCGGCACCGTCGTGACGAACTGCGACAGGCCCTTGACCAGGAACGCGGCAGTGAGGATGCCGGTCGCGGACCCGCGGCCGCCGACCACGACGATGGCCACGAGCTGCAGCGACTCGAACAGCAGGAACGGCTCCTTGGCGCTGATCGACCCGGCCTTCATCGCGAACACGGCGCCCGCGAGCCCGACAATCGCGCCCGACAGCGCGTACGCGAGCAGCTTGGTGGGGCCCGGCTCGACGCCGAAGCACTTGGCTCGGGTCTCGATGTCGCGTACGGCGAAGAACGAACGGCTCGCCTTCGTGACCGCGATGCGGTGCCGCAACGCGAGCACGAGGGCGAGGCAGACCAGCGCGAAGCAGTAGAGCTGGACGTCGCCCTCGAGGAACGGTGGGCGCACCAACTCGCGCCCGGCCGCCGTCACGTCAGTGCGGGTGAACAAGAAGCTCTCGGCGAACACCTGGAACGCGAGTGTGGTGATAGCGACTTGCAGGCCGCGAATGCGGAGCGACGGCAGCCCGGCGATCGTGGCCGCGATGACAGTGGCCACGACGCCGGCGAGGATCGCGAGGGGCCACGGCAGGCCGCGGTCGCCGGCGTTCACGGTCGTGAACGCACCGATGCCGAAAAACGCTGCGTGCGCGAGCGACAACTCGCCCACGCGCGCGACGAGCACGTCGAGACCGAGCGCGGCGATCGCGACGGCCAGTACCCCGACCAGGATCGAGAGTTTGACGTCGCCGACCAGAAACGAGGCGGCGAGCACTCCTCCGGCCGCGAATAGCGCGAGTGCCTGCGACGGTTTCACGCGGCGGCTTCACTTCCGAGCAGACCGCGCGGCCGCACGAGGAGCGTCCCCACGACGAGCACGAGCACGGCCAGCTCGGCAGTTCCCGACGTTTCGAACGTCCCGCCGACGACGCCTTCGATCGCGCCAACCGCGAGGCAGCCGATGATGGCGCCCCATATGGAGTCGAGGCCGCCGATCACCGCGCCCGCCAAAGCGCTCAGACCGAACCGCGTCATGTCGAAGGGGGCGATGCCGCCGAACGCCGAACCGAGGAGCGCGGCCGCGAGGCCCGCGAGCGCGCCCGCCGCGATCCACACGAACCGGTAGACCCTGGTCACGGGAATGCCGAGAATGCGCGCCACGACCGGATCGCCCGACGTCGCCAGCACGCCGAGACCGAACCGGGTCCGCGTGAAGAACAGCCAGAGCGCGAACGCCACGATCGCCAGCGCCACGATCGCGATCACACGCGGGGCGGTGAGCGTCGCGCCGAACAGCTCGATCTTCCAGTCGCCGACCGGTGACGGCGCGAAGTGCGCGGCGGTACCGAACATCTCCTTCTCGAGCAGCGCGAGGAACAGCGCGATACCAAGCGTCGCAATGAGCGCATCCAGCGGCGGGCGCGTCGCGAGCGGCCGCACCACGAGCCGTTCCACCAGCGCGCCGACAAGCGCTCCGACGACGACCGCGACCACCATCGTCACGAACGGCGAGATGTGCCAGCCCAGTCCGGGAACACCGCGCGCGGACCAACGCAGGGCAAGGAGGAACCCGAACGCGCCGATCTCGCCCTGGGCCAGCGACAAAATGCGCATCCCCTTGAAGATGAGCACCACGCCGATCGCGACGAGCGCGTACCCCGCTCCCGACGTCAGACCGGTGATGAGTCGAGCCGCCACCCGGCTACAGCTCCGACGTGAAGTCGAGTTCGAGGACCCAGCGCCCGTTCTCCTCGGCGAGTACCGCGATCTGGTCCGAGCCCACGCGCACGCCGTCGTCGAACCCGATGGGCGACCAGATGTCGGGCGTGAACTCGAGGTGCTGCATCGCGTCGCGGAACGAGTTCTGGCCGAGGTCGGCGCCTGCCTGTTCGAGGCCCTCGGCGACGATCTGGCCGACACCCCACCCGACGATGCCGAGATCGTCGGGCGTCTCGCCGTTGTTGTTGGCGCGGTACTGGTCCTGGTACTCCTGCGTGCGCGGGTCGGAGAGCGGCAGCCACGGGCTGAACGCGCGTGCGCCCTTCAGTGCTTCCGGCCCGACGGCGAACGTCAGGTCGAACGCCCACGAGATGGAGTTCGAGAACCAGATCGGGTGGAACCCGGCGTCGTTCGACTGGTTGGCGATCTTGGCCGCCGGGAGCGGCGCCATGTACAACCACACCGCCTCGGCGCCCGATTCCGAGAGGCCAAGCGCCTCGTTGAGGAAGTCGCTCGCCTGGCCCTCGACGGCACGCGAGATCACCACGTCGGCGCCGAGGGCTTCGACCTGCTCCTCGAACGCGTCGACGCCCGGGTCGAGCGAAGGCGTGTTCTCGTGCACGACGCCGACCCGGCCGAGCCCGAGTTCGTTCACGAAGTAGTCGGCGATCAGCGCGCCCTGCACGCCGTGGTCGATGGTGACGCCGAAGTTCCAGACCTGGTCGGCCGGGATGTCGGCCGGCGTCTGGATCGAGATCGTCGGGAACTGGCGGTCGTTGAGGTAGCGGCCGATCGCTTCGTGGTTCTCGAGCCGGTCGAGCACGACGATGGCGAACACCTCGTCGTCCTCGATGAGCTTCTTCGCCTTGTCCTTGCCGACTTCGGCCTGCGACTCGGTGTCCTCGATCACGACCGTCACGGTGCGACCGTTGATGCCACCCTGCTCGTTGACGTAGTCCCAGTACGCGTTCACGCCCTTGTCGAACTGCGACGGGATCGGCGCCGCGCCCGTGATCGGCAGCAGGTACCCGATCTTGATCTCGTCGTCGGTGACGCCCGGCGCCGGGCCGGGGCCTTCGGGAAGTTCGACCGCCGGCGTCGTCGTCGCGGTGTCGACGGGCGATTCCGCCGCGAGTCCGCCGCTGCCGTCGTCGTCGAACCGCTCGCCACACGCCCCCGTGACCAGCACGAGTACGGCGAACACAACCAGGAACGCACCCCGCCTACCGCGCGCCATGGGCATTCCTCCAGAAGAACAAGTGAAGCGCGGCGGACGCTACCCGGTTCGCTTACCCGAGCGCGGCGCCCATCTGCGCCAGGATTTCCGGCGGGACGAAGTTGTTCTCGGTCGTGGTCTCGGCTTCGGTGAGTTCGACCATGCGGGTGACGACCTCGGCCGGGTCCATCTGGCCGTTGGTGACCATCTCGCGCATCATCTGGAACAGCGGCGCGGCGGGCGCGTTGAGTGAACTGTCGCCGAACCACTCCCACATCGAGTCGGCCATGCGGTCGTTGAAGCCCGTGAGGTACGGACCGGGATTGAGCAGCGTGACGTCGATGCCCTGCTGTGCCAACTCGACGCGCATGGCCTTGCCCATCGCTTCCAGCGCGTGCTTGGTCATCGAGTACGGACCGAACGCCGGACCCGACATCACGCCCGCGATCGACGACACGATGATGACGCGCCCCTTGCCCTTCGCGACCATGCGCGGCAGCACCGCCTGTGTCATCGAAAGCGTGCCGAACACGTTGACTTCGAAGAGGTGCCGCACCCGGTCCAACGGTACGTCGGCCATCGGGCCGGTCTGGCCCGCGCCGGCATTGTTGATGAGCACGTCGACGTCCCAGGCGGCCGCCTTTTTCACGTCGTCCGTGGTGATGTCGAGTTTCTCGACGGTGAGTTGCGGCGCCTCGGCCCGCAGCGACGCGGCCTGCTCGTCGGTCTCGGTGGTCGCGATGACGTGATGCCCGCGCTCCGCCAACGCCAAGCTCGCGCCCTTCCCGAACCCGGAACCGGCACCCGTGATCACTACGGTTTTTGTCATGGCCGACACCGTATTCTCAATCGCCGCCGGCGGCCCAAGTGGCAGGATGACCCGATGACAGAGCAACGGATCGAAGTTCAGCGAACGATCGCCGCCGACCCGGCGACGATCTTCCGGACGCTGAGCGATCCGCAGGGTCACGTAGCGATCGACAGTTCGGGAATGTTGATGAGCGCGACCGGTACGCCAGTCGCGGCCGTCGGCGACACCTTCGTTGTGCACATGGATCGCGAAGCGTTGAACGACTACCCGATGGGCCTCTACGACGTGACCGTCACCATCACGACGTTCGTTCCCGACCGCGAGATCGCGTGGACGATCGTTGGCGTCGTCCGCCCCCCGATAGGCCACACCTACGGCTACACGCTCGAACCGACCGACGACGGAACGCTGGTCACCTCGTACTACGACTGGTCGAACATCGACCCGCAATGGCGAGAAGCGAACATCTTCCCCGTCGTCCCCGAGAGCGCCCTGCGCGCGACCCTAGGCATCCTCGCCCGCACCGTCACCACGTAGCCCGAGGCGGCATCGAACTTTGGAACGTGGCCCACCGAATCGGTAGGCAATATGACAATGAACGCTGCGTTCGACATGATTCCGACGTGCCCGAATACGTGATCCGAACCCTGGGGGGCGCGTGGCCTGCGTTCCACCGCAACCGCAACGCCGAAGTGTTGATGCCGCGCGATTTCGCATGCGAGGAGATCGACGGTGAGGACGACTTCCGGATGCGTTACGACACCATCGAGATCGCCTTCTCGAGTGGGGACGCAGGCTGGCACATCGTCATCGTCGGCACCGCGGCAGCCGAGGACGTCGACCGCCTCATCGGCGCCGTCACGAACCAGGTCGCAGACGCAGTCGGCGAACCCTGCGAATGGATCCAGATCCAGGACGTGCTCTAGCACCCCTCCAGCCGTGCGTTGCCCACGTCAGGAGCACATGTGAAAGCAACGGAAGTCGTCCCGAACCTGCCCGTCGCTGACATTGACGCCGCGCGCGGTTTCTACTCCGATTACCTCGGGCTTGGCGTGGAGAGTTTCAACCTCGGTTGGGTTGCGCATTTCCGCTCGTCGGATGATCGGGCTGCGGTCCAGCTCGTCACCGGCGACGCGACGAGTCCCGTGGACTCGGTCATTTCAGTACGCGTCGGTGACGATGTCGATGAGGCGTACGCCGAAGCGCAGCGCCGCGGCTACGAGATCGTCCACCCGCTGACAACCGAAGCGTGGGGAGTGCGGAGGTTCCTCGTCCGCGATCCCGACGGCAACGTGGTCAACATTGTCGGCCACAAAGACGAGTGAGGGTCCGTCATGACCGGCAAGACGACCAAGAACCCGGTTCTCCTTTCGGGTGGCAACCCGCAGATCCCCAAGGGCTACGGCGACGCGCCTGTGAAGGCGTACATCGCGGCGATGCCGGGCTCGAAGCGCGCAATAGGACGCCGGCTCGATGCCGTGATCGTGCGCACGGTGCCCAAGGTGCACAAGGCCGTGAAGTGGAACTCACCCTTCTACGGGGTCGAGGACGACTACTGGTTCCTCAGCTTTCACTGCTACACGAAGTACGTGCAGGTGGGCTTCTTCCGCGGCACGTCCCTCAAGCCGGTTCCACCCGGCGAGTCGAAACACCCGGAAATGCGGTACTACAACATCTACGAGGACGGCATCGACGAAAAGCAGTTCGCGCAATGGGTGAAGCAGGCCAGCAAACTGCCGGGCGAGAAGATGTGAACGCACAGGCGGGTTCATGGGAACGTGGCCTACCGAATCGGTAGGTGATATTCCCGAGAACGCTTCACGCGTCGTGGACGCGGATCCTCAGGCGTTTGTTGCCTTTGCCTTTGCTTTCGGTCTTGACTACCTCGAAGCGGCCGATCTCGGCGGTCGAGTGAACGTGGGTGCCGCCGTCGGCCTGCTTGTCGAGGCCGACGATGTCGACGACGCGGATCTCCTGCACCGACTCGGGGATCATGTTGACCTTGGTGCGGATGAGATCCTCGTCGGCCAACGCCGTCCCCCGAGGCAGGAACGACACCTCGATGGGCCGGTCGGCGGCGATCTCCTCGTTGACGAGGTCCTGTACGCGCGCCGCGAATCCTTCGGGCAACGGGTCGAACTCGAAGTCCATGCGCGCTTCGAGCGGCTCCATGTTGCCGCCCGTCACGGCCTTGCCCCACTCGTTCCAGATGACACCGCACAACACGTGCATGGCCGAGTGCGTACGCATGAGCCGGTGACGCCGGTCCCAGTCGACGACGCCTTCGACAGTCGCGCCGAGCGCAGGAGGTGTCCCGTCGACCGTGTGCCACACGACGTCTCCTTCTTTGCGCACGTCGACGACCGCCAGCCCGGCCAGGGTGCCGGTGTCGTGCGGCTGGCCTCCCCCGGTCGGATAGAACAGCGTGACATCGAGCGCGACGCGGGCGCCATCGACCCCGGTCACCGTCGCGATGAACTCACGCTGGTACGCGTCGCGAAGGTAGGCCAGCTCGGTCACACGGTGTCGCGGCAGACGCTCGTGCGATCGCCGACTTTCGTCACGTCGGGAATCGTGTGGTACGTGCCGTCGGGACACGTCATCGCCGAACTGAGATGGGCGAACACACCCTCGGGCGATTCGAAACCCGGGACGACCCACACGTGCGCGAGGTACTGCGTCTGCTCGATGAGTCGGCCACCGACCACGTCGCAGTCCTCCTGCGTCGCGTCCCGATCGGCCCCGAGTGGCGTGTCGAAACCACCGCCCGGACGGTTCACCAGGCAGATCGAACTGTGCTAGTGCCACGTGTCGTACGCGCCCGCAAAGCCTTCGGGGGGCTCGGAGGTGCTGGCGCCGTAGAACAACCCGGCGACGCGCGACGTAGGTTCGACCCCGTCGTACATGAGCGCGAGCGGACTGCGAATGTCGTCGTCGTCCATGACTCCGTCGACGTTTCCGAGCGCTCCCCCCGTGTTGATCATGTGTGTGCCGAGGCCCGGCGAGAACGGCCCGGCGCGCCACATACCCGCGGCTTCCGCGTCGGCAAGCGTCGGGTACTGGAGCGCGACCTCGCGGGCGAGCGCGAGTTGCCGGGCGAGTTCGGTGCGCTCTTCGGCGGTCAGCGCCTGCGTGAACTCGTGTCCGTGTTCCTCGCCGTTTGACAGTGCGGCGAAGCCCCGGTCGTCGACCGTTTCGGCCTCGTGCGCGTGCGTCTCCTCGGCTGCGGCCGGTTCGGCGCTCGCCGCGTCCTGCGCCGCGACCGCGGGTGTCGCCGCGGTGTCGTCGGTGTTGTCGTCGTCGGCGATCGCGAGGCCGAAGGCGTACAGCCCGGCGACCACCGCCACCGCCGCCAGGACCGCGACGAACACCTCGAAGACGGAATGCGATGCCCGGGTCTCGGAATCGGCCACGCGATCGCTCCTTCTCTAGCGGCTGACGGCGAGCTCCCGGAACGGCGTGTCCTTCGCCGGTCCCGGCTCCTTCGGCAGGCCGAGGACGCGCTCGCCGATGATGTTGCGCTGCACTTGGTCGGTACCGCCGTAGATCGACGGGCCGGGCGAGAACAGCGTGATCTCCTGCACCATCCCGTGTCCGGGCGTGTCCTGGCCCATCACCATGCCGAACGGGCCGAGGATCTCGTTGCCGACCTCGCGCTGCAAGCGCAGGATGTCGCTCATCATCAGCTTGGCGATGTTCGCCTCGCCGCCGGTGACGCCGCGCTTCGACTTCATGCGCAGCATCGACATGCGCCCGATCTCCTGCATCGAATAGAGCTTGGCGAGCTTCTGACGGATGTTCGCGTCGTCGTTCTTGCCGGCTTCGCGTGCCAGGTCGAACATGCGCTGCGCGGCGCCGCGCCCGCCGCCACCCGTGCCGCCGGTGCGGATCTGGCCCACGTGGTCGCCGACCCGGTTGCCGAGCTGCTTCGCGAGCGGACCCGGGAACGCGTTGCCCGCCCCGCCGCTTCCGCCGGTGCCGAGACCGGAGCGTTCGGCCATGAGCGTGGTGTTGGTGACGGCCCACCCGTTGTTGAGTCCGCCGATCATGTCTTCGTCACGTACGCGTGCGTTGTCGATGAACACTTCGTTGAACAGTGCCCGGCCGGTCATCTCGCGCAGCGGCCGGATCTCGACACCCGGTTGGGTCATGTCGAACTTGAAGTACGTGATGCCCTTGTGCTTCGGCAACTCCACGTCGGTACGCGCGATGAGCATGCCGAGGTTCGATTGTTGCGCGGTCGATGTCCACACCTTCTGACCGGTGATGATCCACTCTTCGCCGTCCTTGACCGCCTTGCACTGCAAGCTGGCGAGGTCGGACCCGGCGCCGGGCTCGGAGAACAGCTGACACCACGCGTCGGTGCCGTTGAGAATGTTGAGGAGGTCTTCCTGCTTCTGGCGTTCGTTGCCGTGCGCCGCGATGGTCGGCGCCGCGAGCAGGTACCCGAGTCCTGCGGGGGGGCCGACTGCGCCGTGTTCCGCGATCGCTTCGCTGACGACGTTGGCGAGTTGGCGCGACCACCCCTTGCCCCACGCGTCCTCGGGAAACGTCGGCGCCGCGTAGCCGGAGCGGGCGAGGATGTCCCACCACTGCGCGACCGTGAGGTCGGGGTTCCAGTTGTCTTCGAGCCAGGCCTTGACCTCGGCCCCGACGTCTTCCGCCGTGAGTTCCGCCACAACTATGGCTCCCTTCGCTCACGTCCGAAAGGCCTTCGGCTTGCAGGACAACGCTTCGTCCGCACCATGCCCCGCAGGCTACATAACGCTGGTCAGAAGGACTCGAAGGTGTCGGTCGGCGCGTCGGGGTCGGGGCCGATGTCGCCGCCGCCCTCCGTCTCGGTCACCGAGTACGAATAATCCACCTGCTCCGCCGGAAACGATTCGAGGGGCGAGTCGAGCGGCTGCGGAACCGGCGCGTCGGGGTCGGGGCCGATCTCGCCGCCGCCTTCCGTCTCAGTCACCGTGTACGCGTAGTTGACGTTCTCGGCGAAGTCGTCGACCTGGATGTTGCCCTGTTCGTCGATCTCGATGAGCGGCGCGTTGTCGTCGGGCTCGAAGGCCGCGGCCGCGGCCGTCACCGGATCGGCCGTCGATTCGAGCACGGGCTCGGGCGCCGGTTCGGGCGCGTGCTCGGGCGCCGCGTCGACCGCAGGCGCGCCCGTCACCGGGTCGGCCGTCGACTCGGGCCCGGGTTCCGCGGCCGCGTCGTCGACGGTCACACCCGTTACGAGATCGGGCTCGCTATCCGACTGCGCCGACTGCGCCGACTGCGCGGCGGGCGCCGCATCGGTTGTATCGGTCGGCGCGGTCACCCCGCCCACCGGCACGTTCTCTCGGTCGGCCTGATCGCCGCCGAGTGAACTGCGGGCTTCGAGCGGCTCGCCGTCGATCACGAGCAGTGGCCCGATCTGATTCCCGTTGGCGTCCTGGTCCAAGACGCTGCCCGCGCCGTCGAAGTCTTGGCGCCGCACGGTCGTTTCACCCTTGGGATTGAACGTCGTCGTCACCATGCGTTCGTCGTCGAGTGTCTGCTCGAAGCGCGTGCCGTCGGCGCGCGTCGTCACGACGAGCATCGGCTGGCCCTCTACCGGCGGGTCCTGCCTCGTCGTCTCGACATTGCCGCCGCGACTCGTGGTCGTGTTCACGATCGTGCCGTCGGGTTGGGTGACGGACTCCTTCGACTCGCTCAGCCCGTCCTCGAACTTGGTCACGCGGGACTGGAAACCATCTCCCTTCGTGACCAGCTCGACCCGATTGTCGTGCTGCGTCTCGACAACCTGCTTGCCGTCGGCAAGCTTGTACTCACGGCGCAGGAACGTCTCGTCGGTGCCGTCGGCGCGGTCGATGTGAACCCGGATCGCACCGTCGGGCATCGTGGTCGTGTTGGTGGTCTCGACGACGTGGCTGGCACCCGGTCCGTCGCGTAATGTCGACGTCGTACTGCCGTCGGGATGCGTCACGAACTCGTTGCGAGAAACGAACGCGCCGGTGCCGTCGAGCGTGACCTCGCTCACGACTTCCTCGCCCTTCTCGTTCGTCCCCTTCGCAGTCTCTTTGACCTGCTGGAAGCCGTCCGAGCGGTTGACGACGACGCGCTGCGTGCCGTTGGGGTCGACGAAGGTCTGTTCCGACTCGAGGCTGCCGTCGGCGAGCTTCGTGTGCCGCGTCTGGATTCCGTTCTCGTCCTTGAAGAGGTCGGTGCGTTCGCTCTCGCGGCCGGCGGCATCGAGGAAGATGAGGCTCGAACTGCCGTCCGAGTTGTTGATCTCGTGGCGCGCCGTACCGTCGGAGTTCTGAACGAACGTGTCCTCGGAACCCGTCGACGGGTTGGTACGCACAGTGGTGATCTGCGAACTGCCGTCGGGCCGGTAGAAGCTCGTGCGCGTCGAACCGTCCTCGAAGTGACGGGTGACGGTGATCCCCTCGGGACTCCGCGTCACCTCGCGCGGCTTGTCCAGCTTCAGCGGTGCCATGACAACTCCTCGGGATCGCTGCTCGGTGGGCTGTCGCGATCGTACGCACCGGCCGCACCGAGGGCGACGGGTGAATTCCCGGTTATCCCAGGAGCTCCATGACCCGCTCCGAGGGGCGGGCGATCACGGCCTTGTCGCCGACGAACACGACCGGGCGCTCCATCACCTCGGGGTGCTTCAGCAGCACGTCGACGACCTGCTCGCGGGTGGCGATGTCGTCCTTGGTGAGGCCGGCCTCCTTGAACTTCGGGTCGTTGGTGCGCACGAGCGCCTGGGGCGTGTCGTCGATGGCGTCGATGATGCGTTCGATGGTCGCCTGGTCGGGCGGCTTCTCGAGGTACTTGATGATCACCGGGTCGACGCCGTTCTGCCGGAGGATGTCGAGCGCACCGCGCGACTTGCTGCACGACTGGTTGTGGAAGATCTGCACGTCGTTGTCAGTCATATATATGGCTCCCTCCGCTCTCGTTCGAGCGGCCTTCGGCAAGCGGAACTTCGCTACGTCCGCACGGTGACGGACGCTAACCGCTGGAGGTACTCGGCACGAGGGACGTCGACCGCGCCGAGCGAGCGCAGATGGGGCGTTGTCCACTGGACGTCGAACAATTCGACGCCGTCCATGCGGAGCAGTTCGGCCGTCGCCCACAGTGCGACCTTCGATGCGTCGTTCGCCCGGTGGAACATCGACTCCCCCGCGAAGAACCGGCCGATACGCAACCCGTACAGGCCGCCGACAAGTTCGCCGGCGCGCCACGTCTCGACGCTGTGCGCCCACCCGAGCTCGAACATCGCGACGTAGGCCGTCACGAACGACTCGTCGATCCAGCCGTGCGGTCGGCTCGGGTCGGCACAGCCGCGCATGACGGCCTCGAACGCGGTGTCGACGCGGATCTCGAAGCGTCGGATCGAACGCCGCAACGAGCGGCTGACCCGCACACCACCACCCTCGTCTCTGGCCAGCGGCACGACGCCCCGGTCAACCGGCGACCACCACACGAGCTCGTCCTCCAGCCGCATCGGGAAGAGTCCAGCCCGGTAGGCGGCCAGCAGTGTCCCCGGTTCGAGGTCGCCGCCGGCCGCGATCACGTCGTCCGCGTCGGCGGGCGGAGGCGGGAACTCGAAACGTGACGGCGGCGGCTCGACCGGCACCTACGCGAGGAGGGAGCGGGCGATCTGACCGACTTGGATTTCGTCGGTGCCGGCGTAGATCTGGAGGACCTTGGCGTCGCGGGCGAGTTGCTCGACCTCGTACTCCGCCATGTACCCGTTGCCGCCGAACAGTTGCACGGCTTCCAACGCGACTTCGGTCGCCGCACCGGCCGAGTACAGCTTCATCGCCGACGCTTCGCTCAGGCTCATCACCTTGCCCGCCGCGGCCTGCTCGAGGAACCGGAACACGAGATTCTCGACGTTGAGGCGCGCCACTTCCATCTTGGCGAGCTTGAGCTGGATGAGCTGGAACTCGCCGATCGGCTTGCCGAACTGCACCCGTTCCTTCGCGTAGGGGATGCACAGCTCCATGCACCGTTCGATGATGCCGAGCGCCATCGCCGCGACACCCGAACGTTCGATGACGAACGTCGCCTTCGACGCCTCGCGGCCCTGGCCCCCGCTGAACGCCTCTTCGCTCTCGCCGAGCAACCGGTCGCGCCCGCAGCGGACGTCGTCGAGGAACAACATGCCGGTCGGCGACGAGTGCAGACCCATCTTGCGCAACGGCTTCGACTGTTCGAGTCCGGGCATGCCCTTGTCGAGCACGAATTGCAACACCTTGCGCTCGGCGGGCGGGTTGCCTTCGTCGAGCTTGCAGATGAACACGATCGTGTCGGCGTAGGGGCCGTTCGTGATGAACGTCTTCGAGCCCTTGAGGATGTACTCGTCGCCGTCACGGCGCGCCGTCGACTCCATGGATCCGAACGCGTCGGAACCCGAGTTGGGTTCGGTGATCGCCCAGGCGCCGATCTTGTCCATCGTCAGGATGTCGAGCGCCCAGCGCTTCTTCTGCTCGTCGGTGCCCTTGGCCATGATCGCGGCCGAGGTCAGACCGACCGACACGCCCATCGCGGTGACCATGCCGGGCGAGCATTTGCAGAGTTCGACGATCGGCAGCAGCGTCATGCCGGCCCCGCCGCCACCGCCGCCACCGCCACCGCCGCCTTCCGGGACCGGGCCCGACATGCGCCGCTCGAACGACGACCGGGCCATCTCGTCCATGCCGAAGGTCCGGTACAGCTTCCTGAGTAGGTCGTAGGGGGGCATATCGCCGTACTCGAGGGCCTCCCGGTGGGGGCGGATCTCGGCGTCGACGAAGGCCCGGACTGCGTCCCGGACCATCTTGTGCTCTTCGGACCACTCGAACATCTGGCTCTCCCCGCTCGGCGCGGACCGCATCGTATATAGGGATAAACAATCGCCCCTCAGGCGGCCCGGCCGGGCGACCGATCACTACTGCGCAGTAGGAGGACGGTTCCAGGGAGGGGCGACGCGCATGGATGCGGCGGGCGTCACGCGGGCTTTGCCCATCGACGCAACCTTGGTGAACAACGTGTTGTTGCAGCTGCGGCGCGATGTCGCGTCGACGCACACGTGTTGGACGCTGGGCGAGCGCGGGTCGATCGAACTCGACGTGCATTTCCTCCCGGTCATGGTCGCGTCACAGGCGGGACCGACGTGGACGTCGAGCGCCCGGCTCTACGACCCGGCCCACGTTGCCGTCGCGCTCGCGACGGTCGAGATCGTGGTGCGCAGCGCCGAATCGGCTGACCTCGTGTTGCGGCCCCGCGGTGACCTCGATGCGTGGTGGCAGGCCCACAAGCCCGCGCTCCTCGCGTTGGCATCGGCCGCGATCGATGAACTGGCCGAGGAAATGCTCTGGCATGCGACCCGTGAGGGTGTCGCCCAGGTGTAACCAACGGTTCTCACAGTGGGCGTGTCGCCGAAACGTGCGATGGACACACTGGTCGCATGAACGACGACACGCTGAACCTGTTGCTGGCCGATCGGGCCCAGCTCGGCGTCGCCCGCCGGGTCCCGCTCCCGCTCATGGCCGCCGTGGCGGCCGCGCCCGCCCACCGCTGGGTCCGCGACGAGCACGGCTACCTGAACCGCGCCGACCTGGCGACGGTGCGCACGACGACCCGTATCGAGAACTTCGAAGCCGAGATCGAGCTGACCCCGTGGACGGAGACGGCGACCGAACTCGTGCTCCGACCCGTTGCCCGCGCCCCCCACCGGTGGAACGGCCGGCGCCGGCGCCGCTGGTACGCGTGCGCCCACGCGTCCGCGGACGCGTTTCGCGACTCCCTCATGGCCGGCCGGGAACATCCCGAATGGGCGCCGGCGGCGATCGAGCACTGGCCACGGAAGGCCGGATGAGCGCCCGGGCCGTCCATTGTCCCCCCGATGGACGGCCCGGGAGTTCAACTCCTAGCGGAACCTGCCGATAGTGAACGGATGCACAATCCCCTGGGGACCCCAAATTTCGGTACATACGTCGAGCGCCGGATCCTGGCGCCGCTTCCGGCGGTGATCAGCGAGTCCCGTGAGTTCGGGTGGGAGCGGGCGCCGATGGCCCGCAACGACGAGACGAGTGTCCGGGCCCGGACCCGCATTGCCGGGTTCGACGCCGAAATCGAGTTGTCTCACTGGTCGGGCTCGACCACCTACGTCGGCGTCCGTCCCGCCGACACCCGCCCGCACCGGTGGGGTGCGAGGCGTCGGGAACGCTGGTTCGTCGCCGCCCACGACATCGCCGACGAACTCCGCCGCCAGGTCGCCGACGCGTACACGCCGCCGCCCGAGACGCCGACGCACGACATCAAGCCGCCGGCCGACTACCGCGCCGCGGATCCCGAACGCGCGGTGTCGTAGGCGTCACTGCGAGACGTCGGTGAGGCCGCACTCCTCTTCGAGGTAGGCGGTCAGCGCCTCGGACGCCTCGGTCAATTCGTCTTCGTCGATGTCCTCGGCGGCTTCGCGCTGGGCGTCTTCGTCGTCGCCGGCCTCCACCGCCAGTTCGAGGAACTCGATGAGCACCGCTAACTCGGCTTCGATCTCGGCGGGCGCGTCGTCGCTGAGGTCGCGCAACGCTTCGAGCGACTCTTGCTCGGAAAGGTCGTCACCCATTTCCTCCAGCACGCGTGCCTGCTCGCAAAAGTCTTCACCGTCGTCGTCGGTGTTGTCGTCGACGACGACAATCACGACCATGCCGGCGACGACGAGCAGCATGGCAACGATCAGCGCGACCGGCCGCCGCCACGCTCGGCCGGCCTCGCTCTGCGGTTCGATCGGTTCTGGTTCGACCGGTGGCGGTTCGACCGGTGGCAGGTCGGAATCAGTGTCGCTCACGGACAATGCCTAGCGCATCGGTGCGGCGTCGGGCGCGATCGGTGCCGGGAGCAGCGTTTCGCCCATGAGCCATTCGTCGACCGCGGCTGCGCACGAGCGGCCTTCGGCGATGGCCCACACGATGAGGCTCTGGCCGCGGCCCATGTCGCCGCACACGAACACGTCGTCGAGGCTGGTCTTGTAGGCGCCGTCGCGGGTGACGTTGCCCCGCTCGTTGATATCGACACCCAATTGTTCGAGGAGCCCCGGCCGCTGCGGGCCGACGAAACCCATCGCGAGTAGCACGAGTTCGCACGGCAACTCGAAGTCGGACCCTTCGATCTTCTCGAACGTCATGCGCCCGTCGACGAAGGTCTGCTCGACCTCGTGCGCAACGAGCGCGCGGACGTTGCCGTCGTCGTCGGCAAGGAAGCACTCGGTGTTGACCGCGTACACGCGCTCGACGCCTTCTTCGTGCGCCGACGCGACCCGGTAGATCATCGGGTATGTCGGCCACGGCATCGCGTCGGTGCGCTCGTCGGGCGGGCGGGGCAGGATCTCGAACTGGTGCACCGACGTGGCGCCCTGGCGTATCGCCGTGCCGAGACAGTCGGCGCCCGTGTCGCCGCCACCGATGATCACGACCCGCTTGCCGTGCGCGGTGATGGGCGGCTCGGCAATGTCGCCGAACTGCACCCGGTTGCCCCACGGCAGGTACTCCATCGCCTGGTAGATACCGGTCGCCTCCCGCCCGGGCACGGGCAGGTCGCGCCACGCGGTGGCGCCGCCGGCCAGCACGACCGCGTCGTACTGCTGCAACTCCTCGACGGGCACGTTGTCGCCGACGTTCGCGTTCGTGCGGAACTCGGTGCCTTCGGCTTCCATCTGCTCGAGGCGCCGGTCGATGTGACGCTTCTCCATCTTGAACTCGGGGATGCCGTAGCGCAGCAGGCCGCCGATGCGGTCGGCGCGCTCGTACACGACGACGTCGTGCCCGGCACGCGTCAACTGCTGCGCGGCCGCGAGTCCCGCCGGGCCGCTGCCGACGACCGCGGTGCGCTTGCCCGTCTTGTTCTCGGGCACGACGGGAACGACCCAGCCCTCCTCGAAGCCCCGGTCGACGATCTCGACCTCGATCTGCTTGATCGTCACGGCCGGTTCGTTGATGCCGAGCACGCACGCGGCTTCGCACGGCGCGGGGCACAGCCGGCCCGTGAACTCGGGGAAGTTGTTCGTCGCGTGCAGCCGGTCGAGCGCGCCCTTCCACTGGTCGCGGTACACGAGGTCGTTCCACTCGGGGATCAGGTTCCCGAGCGGGCAGCCGGTGTGACAGAACGGGATGCCGCAGTCCATGCACCGCGCACCCTGCTGACGAACCTTCTCGGGCGGAAAGTCTTCGTAGACCTCCCGCCAGTCGAGGATGCGCACGGGAATCGAGCGACGTTTCGGCAGCTCCCGGTCGTACTTCATGAACCCGGTGGTCTCACCCACGAGCGGCCGCCATGATCGCCTCGTCGACGTCGATGCCGCGCTCGATGGCGTCGCGTTGTGCTTCGAGGACGCGCTTGTAGTCCCTTGGGAAGATCTTCGTGAAGTTGCTCGCGTTGCGCCACCACTTCGAGAGGATGCGCTCGGCCACTTCAGACCCCGTCAGCTCCATGTGCATGGTGACGACACCGCGCAACCAGTCGACGTCTTCTTCGTCCATCTGGTCGATGTCGACCATGTCGTGATTCATGCGCCGGTACAACGACTGGTCGGGGTCCCACACGTACGCGAAGCCGCCCGACATGCCCGCCGCGAAGTTGCGGCCGGTCGGTCCGAGGATGACGGCGCGCCCGCCGGTCATGTATTCGCACGCGTGGTCGCCGACACCCTCGACGACAGCGGTCGCACCCGAATTGCGCACGCAGAACCGTTCCCCCACCACACCGCGGATGAAGACGTTGCCGGCCGTCGCGCCGTAGAGAATGACGTTGCCGGCGATGACGTTCTCCTCGGCCACGAACTTCGCGTTGCGGGGCGGGCGCGCCACCAGCGTGCCGCCCGAGAGGCCCTTGCCGAAGTAGTCGTTGGCGTCGCCTTCGAGGCGCAACATGATGCCCTTGGGTACGAACGCACCGAAGCTCTGGCCGGCCGAGCCGTGAAACGTGATGTCGATGGTGCCGTCGGGCAGACCCTCGCCGCCGAACTTCCGCGTGAGGGTCGAGCCGAGCATGGTGCCGACGGTTCGGTTCACGTTCTTGATCGGGTACGACAGCGCGACGGCCTGGCCCCGTTCGAGCGCCGGTTCGGCGTCTTCGATGAGTTCGATGTCGAGCGCCCGTTCGAGGCCGTGGTCCTGCGGACGCGAGTTGTAGAACGTCTGGCTGTACTTGTTGACCGGCACCGCGAGGATCGGCGACAGGTCGAGGCCCGCTGCCTTCCAGTGGTCGACGGCCGTGCGGGTGTCGAGCGCCTCGACGTGGCCGATCGCTTCCGCGACTGTGCGGAACCCGAGCGCGGCGAGGTACTCACGCACTTCCTCGGCGATGAACTCCATGAAGTGCACGACGAACTCGGGCTTGCCCGAGAACTTCTTGCGCAGCTCGGGGTTCTGCGTCGCGACACCGACCGGGCAAGTGTCGAGATGACAGACGCGCATCATGATGCAACCCGATACCACGAGCGGCGCGGTCGCAAAGCCGAACTCCTCGGCGCCGAGGAGCGCGGCGATGACCACGTCGCGACCCGTCTTCAGTTGGCCGTCGACCTGCACGACGATGCGGTCGCGCAGCCCGTTCAATAACAAGGTCTGCTGGGTCTCGGCCAGGCCCAGCTCCCACGGCGCGCCCGCGTGCTTGATCGACGTGAGCCGCGCCGCGCCCGTGCCGCCGTCGTGGCCGGAGATGAGCACGACGTCGGCGTGCGCCTTCGACACGCCCGCCGCAACCGTGCCGACACCGATCTCGGCGACGAGCTTCACGTGCACGCGCGCCATCGGGTTCGAGTTCTTCAGGTCGTGGATGAGCTGCTTGAGGTCTTCGATCGAGTAGATGTCGTGGTGCGGCGGGGGCGAGATCAGCCCGACACCCGGCGTCGAGTGCCGCGTCTTCGCAATCCACGGCCACACCTTGTAGCCGGGGAGCTCGCCACCCTCACCCGGCTTCGCGCCCTG
>JANNHK010000215.1:0-12016 GCA_031404355.1 Actinomycetes bacterium | reverse complement strand
TCGTTCGCGCGGTACTGGGTGCGCCTCCAGGAGACGCGCGAGTCGGCGCGCATGGTGTTGCAGCTCATCGACGGGCTGCCGAGCGGCCCGATCATGGCGAAGGTGCCGCGCATCATCAAAGTGCCGGCCGGCGAGGTGTGGGTCAACACCGAGAACCCGCTCGGCGAGATGGGCTACTACATCGTGTCGAAAGGCGCGACCGGCCCGTTCCGCGTGAAGATCCGCTCCGCGTCGTTCAGCAACGTCTCGATCCTGCCGTGGCTGTTGCGCGGCGTATACGTGCCCGACGTCATCACGATTCTCGCGAGTCTCTACTTCATTCTCGGAGACATCGACCGGTGAACCATGTTTGACGAGATGCTCGCGTTGGACATCGGGTGGGGGGCGACACTCGGCATCAAGACGCTCATCGTCTTGGCGCTGGTGCCGCTCGGCGCGCTGATCCTCGGGTACACGTTCCTGCTCAAGATGATGAGCCACATGCAGAGCCGACTCGGTCCGATGGACCCGGGCGGGTTCCATGGCTGGTACCAGCTCGTCGGCGACGGCATCAAGTTCATGCAAAAAGAGGACATCATGCCGGAGCAGGCCGACCGGCGCGTGTTCGCACTCGCGCCCGCGGTCGTCGTGCTCTCGACGTTCCTCGTGTTCGTCGTCATCCCCGCGGGTCCGCGCATCGTCGTCGCCGATCTCGACGTCGGCGTCTTCTATGCGCTCGCGGTGTCGAGCCTCTCGGTCATCGGCGTGCTCATGGCCGGGTGGGCGAGCGCGAACAAGTACGCCGTGCTCGGTGCGCTCCGCGCCGCCGCGCAGCTGATCGCATACGAGTTGCCGCTCGTGCTCGCGGTCGTCGGGGTGGTCATCCAGACCGAAACGATGAATCTCCAGAAGATCGTCGGTTTCCAACAGGACGGCGAGATCTTCGGGTTCGGCGGGCTCGGGTTCCCGCTGATCATCACCCAGTTCGTCGGCTTCGCTTTGTTCATGGTCGCGGCCCAGGCGGAGCTCACGCAGCCGCCGTTCGACATGCCGGTCGCCGAGTCCGAACTCGTCGCCGGGTACATGGTCGAGTACACCGGGTTCCGTTTCCTGTTCTTCTTCATCGGTGAGTTCGGTACCGCGTTCGCGTTCGCCGGCCTCGCGGCGACGCTGTTCCTCGGCGGCTGGGCGGTTCCGTTCGTCGACCCGGCCGACAATCGACTCCTGTGGGACGTGGTCGGACCACTCGTGCTCTTCGGGAAGGTGATGTTCGTCGCGTTCCTGATGTTCTGGGCCCGGTTCACGTACCCGCGCCTGCGTGAAGACCAGCTGCAGTCGCTCGCGTGGAAGTGGCTCATCCCAATCGCGCTGATCAACATCCTCGCCACGGGCGTGCTGAAGGTGGCGTTTTAGATGCGCAAGGAAATCAAGGGGATGGTCGGCGGGCTCGGCATCACGTTGAAGACGATGCTGAAGCCGGCCGTCACGGTCCAGTACCCGCACGAGCGCGAAGACCCCGCGCCGCGTGCCCGGGGCGTCATTGCGTTGAAGGAAGAGAACTGCACGGTGTGCATGCTGTGCGCGCGGCAGTGCCCCGACTGGTGCATCTACATCGAGGGTCACAAAGAGCAGCGCCCGCCGCGCCGCGAGGGCGGCAAGCCGCGCAGCGTCAGCGTCCTCGACCGCTTCGACATCGACTACGCGCTGTGCATGTACTGCGGCATCTGCGTCGAGGTCTGCCCGTTCGACGCGCTCTTCTGGAGCCCCGAGTACGAATACTCCGAAACCCGCATCGCCGAACTGCTCCACGACAAGGACAAGCTCGGCGAGTGGATGACCGGTGTCCCCGAGCCCGAACCTCTCGAGCTCGGCGCCGAGAAGGCGAAGAAGTAGCCCCGTGCTCGCCGCCGATATCCAGGTCGCGCAGACCGCCGTGTTCTGGATCCTCGCGATCCCCATGGCGTTGAGCGCGATCGGCGTGGTCACCACCAAGAACGTCGTGCACGCGGCGCTCTATCTCGTCGTGGTGCTCGCGGGCGGCGCCGGGCAGTTCATCCTGCTTGGTCAGGAGTTCGTGGCGTGGGTGCAGGTACTCGTGTACATCGGCGCGGTCATCGTGTTGTTCCTGTTCGGCATCATGCTCACGCGCGCGCCGATGCACCCGAAGGAATCGCTCGACAACGACCTGCGGTGGCCGGGCATGGTCGTCGCGGTATTCCTCGTGGGCGTGCTCAGCGCGCTGCTGATCGACACGTTCGGTGACGACAAGATCGAGCTCGTCGCCCCGACCCGCACCGACGAGGTCACGAACGAGATCTTCCGCACGTACATCATCCCGTTCGAGGTCGTGGGCATTCTCCTGTTGGGCGCGCTCATCGGCGCGGTCGTCCTGGCGCGGAAGGACTAGCGCGCCGTGCTACTCAACCAGTTCCTCCTGCTCAGCGCCTTCCTGTTCGGGACCGGTATCTACGGTGTGCTCACGCGCAAGCACGCAGTGCTCGTGCTGATGAGCATCGAACTGATGCTCGCGGCCGTGAACATCAACTTGGTCGCATTCGGCGCGTTCCGGGGGGGCGAGGTCGCGGTCGTCGGCCAGGTGTTCGCGCTGTTCGTGCTCACCATCGCGGCGGCCGAGGTCGGAGTCGGCCTCGCCATCGTGTTGCTCATCTACCGCAACTCGCACAGTGCCGATCTCGACGACGTCGACTCGATGAAGGGCTAGAGGGCCGATCCGATGTTCTTCCTCGACAACGCCTGGCTGGTGCCGCTGATCCCGGCCCTGTCGT
Source organism: Actinomycetes bacterium (assembly GCA_031404355.1). Lineage (GTDB taxonomy): Bacteria > Actinomycetota > Acidimicrobiia > IMCC26256 > PALSA-610 > JANNHK01. Next base: position 9,251 of record JANNHK010000215.1, on the reverse strand, counting down.
TCGTCGTGATTCTGTTGTTCGGCAAGCGCATGCCGTTCAAGGGCTCCGAGATGGGCATCGCGGCCGTCGGCGCGTCGTTCGTGCTGGCGTGCGGCGCCGCGGTGCAGTGGATCCAGCGGGTCGGCGACGCCGAAGAGGGCGGCACCGAGCACGCGTTCGGCGCGTTCGGCGCGTTCGGCCGGAGCATCGGCCGCATCGGCGAAGAGGCGACGGAAGGCGAGCACGGCCCGATCGTCGAGTCGGTGCACAACTCGTTCACGTGGTTCCAGAACGGCGGCATCGACCTGCACGTCGGCATCCAGATCGACGGGCTCTCGGTGATGATGATGTTCGTCGTCACCCTCATATCGCTGCTCGTCCACGTGTACTCGGTCGACTACATGAAGGGCGACCGGCGCTTCACGTACTTCTACGCCGCGCTGAGTCTGTTCACGGCGTCGATGCTGTTGCTCGTCGTCGCCGACAACACGCTGATGTTGCTCGTCGGCTGGGAACTGGTCGGCGTGTGCTCGTTCATGCTCATCGGGCACTGGTGGGAGGAGAAACCCAACTCCGACGCGGCTATCAAGGCGTTCCTCACCACCCGCACCGGCGACGTCGGGTTGCTGTGCGGCGTGATCATGACGTACTTCGTCGTGCAGCAGGGCACTGGTACCGGTTCGTTCAACATCGAGGCGCTCAACGCCTCGGCTGCGGGCTACCTGAATCCGGTCAGCGGCACGCTGCTGTTCTGGTGCGCGGCCGCGCTGTTGCTCGCGATCATCGGCAAGTCGGGTCAGTTCCCGCTGCACACGTGGCTGCCCGACGCCATGGCCGGTCCCACTCCCGTGTCGGCGCTCATCCACGCCGCGACCATGGTCGTCGCCGGCGTGTACCTCGGTGCCCGCGTTTACCCGGTCTTCTACGAAGGCCTGAACATCGGCGAGGCGAACATCAATCTCATGGCCGCGGTCGGCGGTATCACGGTGCTCATCGGGGCCGCGCTCGCGTTCGTGCAGGACGACATCAAGAAGGTGCTGGCGTATTCGACCATCAGTCAGCTCGGCTACATGGTGATGGCGCTGGGCGTGGGTGCGTGGACGGCTGCGATCTTCCACCTGTTCACGCACGCGTTCTTCAAGGCGCTGCTGTTCCTCGCCGCCGGGTCGGTCAGTCACTCGGGCGCGCACCACTCGTTCGACATGAAGAAGGACATGGGGGGGCTGCGCAAGTACATGCCGCAGACCTACGTCACGTTCATCATCGGCACCGCCGCCCTCATGGGTATCTTCCCGCTCGCCGGGTTCTGGTCGAAGGACGAGATCCTGCTCGGCGCGAGCGAGGGTGACTACACGCTCTTCCTCGTCGTCGGTGCCGTCGGCGCGCTCATGACCGCCGCGTACATGACCCGCTGCATCTACCTGACCTTCTTCGGCGAGTACCGCGGCGGCGACCACGCGCACGCGACACCTCACGTCGACGAGGCCGAACACCAGCCCGACGAAGACGACCGGCTCCCCGACCACGGCCATCACGGTGGGCCGCACGAGAGCAACCGGTGGATCCTCGCGCCGTTGTGGGTACTCGCCGCGTTCTCGGTGTTCGCGGGCTTCTTCAACGCGACGTGGTTCGACATCGAAAAGTTCACCGAGTGGACGGCCCCGAACGCCGAGGTGTTCGTCGAACTCCAGCACCACGAGTTCGACGTGCTGCTCGCGCTCATCTCGACCGCGATCGCGCTGTTCGGTGCCGCCCTCGCTTACGCGTACTACTGGCGCGGCCTCGGCCCGCAGCGATTGTCCGAGCGCAACGGCCTGGCGCGGACCGGCAAGCAGTTCCTCGTCAACAAGTACTACCTCGACGTGCTCTACACCGACGTCATCGTGGCGTTCGTGAAGGGGCCGCTCGCACGCGCGACGTACTGGGTCAACCAGAACGTCATCGACAACGTCCTGAACTACGCAGGGAAAGGCGCGATGGTGTTCGGTCGGTTCACGTACGACGTCCTCGACCAGAAGGTCGTCGACGGCGCGGTCAACGGCATCGGGACGATTACCGACAGCGCTGGTAGCGAAGTCCGCAAGATTCAGACCGGCCGTTTGCAGTTCTACGCGTTCATGTTGGTCCTCGCGGTGGGGGTATTCGCCCTCGCCTTGTGGATCGCGGCCTGAGGGGGAATGGGCACGATGGAATGGTCCGAGTGGGCACTCAGCCTCGCGGTGTTCATCCCCGCGCTCGGCGCGGTGGTCACCATGCTCATCCCGCGCGCGCAAGAAGAAGCGGTCAAGTGGGTGGCCCTGGTCACGACGCTGGCGACGTTGGGTGTCGTGGTCGGCATCCTCGTCGACTTCGACTACGACAAGAGCGGGCAACTCCAGTTCCAGGTCAACAACGACTGGATCAACGTCATCAACAGCCGTTACCACATCGGCGTCGACGGCATCTCCCTTCCGCTGCTGGCGTTGAGCGCGTTCATCACCGTTCTGTGCGTCATCTACTCGTGGAACCACTGGCCCGAGCCGCACAACCCCAAAGCGTTCATCGTGCTGATGCTCGTGCTCGAGGTCGGCATGAACGGCACGTTCGTCGCGCAGGATCTCATTCTCTTCTTCGTGTTCTTCGAGATCGTCCTGCTCCCGATGTTCTTCATGATCGGTGTGTGGGGCGGACCCAACCGCGAATACGCGTCGATCAAGTTCTTCCTGTTCACGCTGTTCGGCTCGGCGATGATGCTGTTGGGTTTCCTCGCGATCTACTTCAAGGGACCGAACACCTTCGACATCGTCGCGTTGAGCGACTGGGCCGGTCAGGACCTCACCCACAGCACCGCCGTGCTGATCTTCGGCGCCATGTTCCTCGGGTTCGCCATCAAGGTGCCGATGTTCCCGTTCCACACGTGGCTGCCCGACGCGCACACCGAGGCACCCACCGTCGGTTCGGTGCTCCTTGCGGCGATCCTCCTGAAACTCGGTACCTACGGCTTCGTGCGCATCGCGCTGCCTATCCTCCCCGAAGCGGCCGAGGACTGGGCGCCGTTCATCGGCCTGCTCGCGGTCATCGGCATCATCTACGGCGCGCTCGGCTGTCTGGCGCAGACCGACATGAAGCGCCTCATCGCGTTCTCGTCCGTCGCGCACATGGGCTTCGTCATGCTCGGCATCGCCACGATGACGAGTTTCGGCATCAACGCCGCCATCTTCGGCATGGTGGCGCACGGCCTCATCACCGGCATGCTCTTCTTCGTCGCCGGGTCGGTGCAGCACAACTTCCACACACGGGAGATGTCGCGCCTGGGTGGTCTGCTCACCCAGGCGCCGAAGATGGGCTGGATCCTCGGGTTCTGCGCGATGGCCAGCCTCGGACTCCCGGGCCTCGCCGGCTTCTGGGGCGAGTTCCCCGCGCTCCTCTCGGCGTTCGAACCGCTGTCGACGCTCTCCGAGGAGACGTTCCGCACGTACATGGTCATCGCCGCGATCGGCACCGTGCTCGCCGCCGGGTACCTGCTGTGGATGCTGTCCAAGGTCGCGTTCGGGACTCCGAAGGCCGAGTTCGCCGACGCGGAAATCCACGACGTCAACGCGTTCGAGTGGACAGCCTGGCTGCCGATTCTCCTGCTCATCGTCGCGCTCGGCATCTTCCCGAACCTGCTGTTCGGGGTCACCGACGACGCGGTGTGTGTCATGACCGACAAGATCTCCGAGCAGGTCGGTGCCGACAGCACGTGCGACGAAGGCGGCGACACCGTCCCGGTCGCGGAGCACGAGTAGCACATGAATCCCGTTTTCGACTGGCACGCGCTTGCGCCCGACGTCATCGTCGTCGCGACGATCGTCGTCGTGCTCGTCGTCGAGTTCGCGTTTCCGCACCAGGCGCGTACGCAGACGTCGCGGATCGCGGCGATCGGCGTGCTCGCGGCCCTCGTGCCGATCGTCAGCCTCGCGACGCACGAGAACGAGGCGCGCGAGATGTTCGCCGGCGCGTACGCGGTCGACAACTACGCGTTGGCGTTGAAGGCGTTCTTCCTCGTCGTCACGTACATCACGATTCTCCTCGCGGTCGACTACATCGACGAGGGCGACTACTACCGCAGCGAGTTCTATTTCCTGTTGCTCACGTCGGTGTTGGGTCTCATGGTCATGGCGTCGGCGCGTGACCTCATCACGATCTTCATCGCGCTCGAGACCATCTCGATCCCGACGTTCATCCTCGCCGCGTTCCGCAAACACGACCGTCAGTCGAACGAGGCGGGCGTGAAGTATTACCTGATCGGCGTGTTGTCGTCGGCGATCATGTTGTACGGCATGTCGATCATTTTCGGCCTCACCGGCACGACGACGCTTGCGGGGATCAGCGACGCGGTCGCGGTTGATACGACGACGCGGCCCTTGCTGGCGGTCGCGATGTTCCTCACGTTGGTGGGCTTCGCGTTCAAGGTCAGCGCGGTCCCGTTCCACTTCTGGGCGCCCGACACCTACGAGGGGGCGCCGACTCCGGTCACGGCGTTCCTCTCGGTCGCGTCGAAGGCGGGCGGGTTCGTCGCGCTCCTCAGCATCATCTTCTTCGGGTTCCGGTCGCCAAACGCGGCCGACCTGTGGTGGGGTCCGGTGTGGATCCTCGCGGTGCTGTCGATGACGCTCGGCAACCTCGCCGCGCTGCGCCAGACCAACATCGTCCGCATGCTCGCCTACTCGTCGATCGCGCAGGGTGGGTTCATGCTCGTCCCGTTCGCGGCGGCGGGCATCGCCGAAGCCAACGGCGAACCGTTCGTGGCCGACACCTCGTTCGAGGCGGTCGTCATCTACCTCCTCATCTACGGCGCGATGAACCTCGGCGCGTTCGCGGTGGTCATCGCCGTTGCCCGCCGGACCCGGTCGGCCGAGATCTCGTCGTACAGCGGGCTGTTCGAGACGTCGCCCGTGCTCGCGGTGACGATGACGATGTTCTTGGCGTCGCTGGCGGGTATTCCGCCGCTGGCCGGGTGGTTCGCCAAGTTCGTGATGTTCCGCTCCGCCCTCGAAGCCGGCGGGCCGTGGGGTGTCTCGCTCGCGGTGATCGCCGCGGTGAATTCCGTGATCGCGTTCTTCTACTACGCGGGTGTGATTCGTGTGATGTGGTTCAAGGCACCGGCGACCGAGGACCGTTCGCCGATACAGGTTCCCGGTGCGCTCACCGGCGCGATCGCGATCACGGCAACCGTCACGTTCGTGATCGGTGTCTACCCGCAGTTGTTCGCGCGGGTCGGAGAGCTGGCGTTCTGAGCGCACGCGACGCGATCGCCGCGCGCATCAGACGCGAGGGTCCGATCACGTTCGACACGTTCATGGACCTCGCGCTCTACGGCGAGGGCGGCTTCTTCGCCGCCGGGCACGGCGCGGGGCGGGCCGATGGCGACTTCGTTACGAGTCCCGAAACCGGGTCGCTCTTCGGCGCGTGTGTTGCGCGCGCGATCGACCGCTTCTGGGCCGACCTCGAGCGCCCCGATCCGGTGCTCGTCGTGGAAGCGGGCGCCGGAACCGGGCGGCTGGCGCGCGAGGTACTGCGGGCCGAGCCCGAGTGTGCGGCCGCGCTGCGCTATGTCCTGGTCGAGCGGTCGGCCGAGTTGCGGGTCCGGCAACGGGAGTTGCTCGATCTCGAACCGGCCGACGAAGCGCTGGGGCCGTTCGCGGTGCGTCCGGGCGACGACGTTCCCGTGGCGGCGCGCGGCGCAGGCCCCGTGTGCGCGTCGCTCGAGGAGCTGCCCGCCCTGCAGTTCGACGGGATCGTCGTGGCCAACGAACTGCTCGACAACCTTCCGTTCGGCATCGCGCAGTTCCACGATGGCCGCTGGCACGAAGTGCGCGTCGCGACATCGCCGGCGGGCGACGAGTTCACCGAGCTACTGGTTCCGACGCCGGAAGCCGACGCCGACCTGCCCGCCGATGTTCCCGACGGCGCCCGGCTGCCCATCCCGCGCGGCATGCGCACGTGGCTCGGTGACTGCTCGGAGATGTTGCGGCGGGGCTTCGTCGTGCTCGTCGATTACGCCGAAGACGCGGCGGCGGTCGCGGCCCGGGGCGACGGATGGTTGCGCACCTACCGCGCCCACGAGCGAGGAACCGATCCGCTCGTCGATCCGGGGAGCCAGGACATCACCGGCGACATCGTGCTCGAACAACTCGAACACGCCGCGCACGCGTCCGGCTTCATGGTGCAGTCGGTTGCGACGCAGGCCGACTGGCTGCGCGACCTGGGCATCGACGAACTCGTCGCCGCGGGCCGGGCGCGATGGAGCGCGGGCGCGCACCGGGGTGATCTCGACGCGCTCGCGGGCCGCAGCCGGGTGACCGAAGGTGCCGCGCTCACCGACCCGTCCGGCCTGGGCGCCCACCGCGTCGTCGTGCTCTCCAAAGGAGTGTCTGGGTAGGGTCGGGGACATGGCCGACACGCCCGACACGCTCGAAGCCCTCCTCCAGGAAGGCCGCACGTTCCCGCCGCCCGGCGCGTTCCGGAAGAACGCGCTCGTCACCGACGCCGCGGTCTACGCCGAAGCCGAACGCGACTGGCAGGGGCACTGGGCCACCCAGGCCCTCGCGCTCGACTGGACCTCCGAATGGAAGACGATCCTCGAGTGGGAACTGCCGTTCGCGAAGTGGTTCGTCGGCGGCAAGCTCAATGTCACGGTCAACTGCCTCGACCGCCATGTCGACGCCGGGCACGGTGACCAGGTCGCGTTTCACTGGGAGGGCGAGCCGGGCGACACGCGTGCAGTGACGTACCGCGAACTGCTCGACGAGTCGAGCCGTCTCGCCAACGGCCTGCGTTCTCTCGGCGTCGGCAAGGGCGACCGGGTCGCCATCTACATGGGCATGGTCCCCGAGACCGCGGCGGCGATGCTCGCGTGCGCGCGTATCGGCGCCGCGCACTCCGTGGTGTTCGGTGGCTTCACCGCCCAGTCGTTGAAGGACCGCATCATCGACGCGTCGGCCAAGGTGCTCATCACGGCCGACGGCGCGTGGCGGCGCGGGTCGGTCGTGAAGTTGAAGGACATTGCCGACGAGTCGGTCGCGGCCACGCCGACGATCGAGCACGTGATCGTGCTGCGCCGCACCGACTCAGAAGTCGCGATGCGGGACGGGCGAGACATCTGGTGGCACGACCTCGTACCCGGCCAGTCCGCGGACTGCGCGCCCGAGGCGATGGACAGTGAGGACCTGCTCTTCATCCTCTACACGTCGGGCACGACCGGGAAGCCCAAGGGCATCATGCACACGACCGGCGGGTATCTCACGCAGGTCGCGTGGACGCACAAGCACGTGTTCGACCTCCAGCCCGACACCGATGTGTACTGGTGCACCGCCGATGTCGGATGGGTCACCGGGCACTCGTACATCGTGTACGGGCCGCTCGCGAACCGCGCGACGAGCGTGATGTACGAAGGTACGCCCGACTTTCCCGACAAGGACCGGTTCTGGTCGATCGTCGAGAAGTACAAGGTCACCAAGTTCTACACGGCGCCGACTGCGATCCGGACGTTCATGAAGTGGGGCGACGAGTACCCCGCCAAACACGACCTGTCGAGTCTCGTGCTGATCGGAACCGTCGGCGAACCCATCAACCCCGAAGCGTGGGTCTGGTACTACAAGGTGATCGGCGGCGAGCGCTGCCCCGTGGTCGACACGTGGTGGCAGACCGAGACCGGCGCCATCATGATCAGCCCGCTCCCGGGCGCGACTGTCTTGAAGCCGGGGAGCGCGACGTTCCCGTTGCCGGGCATCGGCGCCGACATCGTCGACGATGCGGGCCGGCCGGTCGGTGTACCCGGTGGCGGCTACCTGGTGTTGACGCGTCCGTGGCCCTCGATGCTGCGCGGCATCTGGGGCGACCCGCAGCGTTACCAGGACACCTACTGGAGCCGCTTCGACGGCATGTACTTCGCGGGCGACGGCGCCAAACGCGACGACGACGGCTACTTCTGGCTGCTCGGCCGGGTCGACGACATCATGCTCGTGGCCGGGCACAACATCTCGACGACCGAAGTCGAGTCGGCACTCGTCGACCACCCCGCGGTCGCGGAAGCGGCCGTTGTGGGCAAGGTCGACGAGACGAGTGGTCAGGCGATTGCCGCGTTCGTGATCCTGCGCGGCACCGCATCGCCGAGCGACGCACTCGTCGAGGAACTGCGCGACCACGTGGCGAAACTCATCGGGCCGATCGCAAAACCCAAGTCGATCCTCTTCACCGAGGAGCTCCCGAAGACCCGCTCGGGCAAGATCATGCGCCGGCTCCTGCGCGACGTCGCCGAGGACCAGGCGCTGGGCGACACCACGACGCTGGCCGACCCGACCGTCGTCGACGGCATCAAGTCCCGCTACCTCGACACCCAGCCCACCGAGGAGTGAAGCGGTTTGAGGGCACTTCGGAGGCACTTCGGATTTCAGCGGGGTGTTGATGGTGGCGAGTAGGTCCCAGTTCGGCTTGCCGGCGTAGAGCAGGACGCGGATTCGATACCACGGGCGGGTCCCGCCCAATCCGAACGCAGCGTGAGTTGTCGGCCGCGGTCCAGGTGCTCGCGACCTGGAGCGCGTAGGGGCCTTTGGTCTCGTAGGTGTAACGCCCCGGCGGATGCTCCTCGCTGCCGCCGGTGTCGGCGGTGCGGCGGCTTGCGCGCCGTCGCCGAAGTCGAAGGTGTGGCCACGTTCGCCATGGCGCGCGGACAAGGCCCCGCGCGGGTGGGTCAGCCGGGTGGTGCGCCTTCGTGGTGGGCGCGGTGGTGGCGCCAGCAGAGCAGCTTGAGATTTTGGAGGTTGGTTTCGCCGCCGTTGGCCCAATGTCGAATGTGGTGGGCTTCGCACCAGGCGGGAGGGCGGTCGCAGCCGGGCGCTTGGCAGTGTTTGTCGCGGGCGACGAGCGCGCGCCACAGCGCCGTCGGTACCGTGCGGGTCGAGCGGCCGACGTCGAGTATTTGGGAACGGCCGGCGGTGAGGACGCGGTGCACGCCCGCGTCGCACGTGAGCCGCTTCAATGTCGCGGTCGATACCGACCCGATGTGTTCGAGGTCGCTGCGTACCGCGGCGGCGACGTCGTGGTAGCCACGAGATTCGAGGGCGTCGAGGTCGACGCAGCCGCCGATGTGCGCGAGTGCCCGATTGCGGCCGGTGGCGGGTGTGTCGACGTGGGTGAGGTAGTAGCGGCAGATGTCGACGAGCGCGTCGGCGCGGCGTTGCGCGCGTGTGCGGCGCTTCTCGCCGGGCCGGTCGGGGTCTTGTTCCATCGCGTGTTCGAGTGCCGAGATG
>JANNHK010000214.1:0-1507 GCA_031404355.1 Actinomycetes bacterium | reverse complement strand
TACTGATCGAGGACAACGACATCTCCGAAGTACGCCGGTCGACGTTCGACATCGAACCGACGACGCCTGATTACGGTGCGACGCACGTGACCATACGCGACAACACCATCGGCGCCGGACGCCTGAACTTCTTCTCCAGCGGCGGCGCCGCGGCTGTCGTGAGCGACATCACGGTTTCGGGAAATCAGTTGCACGGTAAGACGATGCAGATCTTCGTCGGCCCGCCGGAGGGGAGCCGGCGCTCCGACTTCAGATTCGTGGACAACGTCAGTGACAGGACGACGAATCAGACGACGTTCTCGATCTCCCGCGTCGACGGCCTCACTGTCACCGGCAATGTGCAACCGATGGGCGGGAAGCTCCAGGGTGAAGCCGCGGTGCGAGTCCGCGACTCATGTGATGTCGTGGTCGAGGGAAACGACTTCTCGGGCATGCCTGAATTCCTCAACATTACTCCCGACGCCGACTGCTGACGCCATGGAGCACGAGCGGGCAACCGAGGACCTCTCCTGGTTCTTCGTCATCGGAGCAGCGAAAGCCGCGACGACCACGATCTGTGCGCGCCTCGCGGCCCACCCGCAAGTCGTGTTCTGCAATCCGAAGGAGCCGAGCTTCTTCAGCTTCGACGACCGGTACGCACTCGGACTCGAGCACTACCGGACTCTCTACCCGGAACCGAACTCGGAGAGCCGCGCGGCGGGCGAGGGTTCCGTCAGCTATTCGGCAACGGGCCTCTGGCCGCGCACGGCATCCAGGATTGCCGGTTTCGCTCCCGAAGCTCGCATCGTCTACGGCGTGCGCCACCCGCTCGATCGCATCGGGTCCAACGTGCAGCAACGGCGATTCAGCCGGAGAATCGACCCGCGTGCAACGCTCCTCCAGGCGGTGCGCCAGTCCCCCGACCTCGTCGACGCCGGCCGCTATGCGACGCAACTGCGCGCGTATCACGAACACTTCGACGCGAAGCAGGTCCTCGTCTATTTCTTCGACGACTTCGCCGCCGATCCCTCACCAACGCTCGCCGCGATCGCCGCACACGTCCGCGTCGATCCGGCGCGCTTCGTGACCGGGTCGTCGTTGCGTCTGAATGCTGCCGAGGACCACGAGGGCGAACCAGCTGCCATGTGGCGGTTACGGCAAAACCGGGTGCTGCGCGCGATCGTTCCACGAGCGGCACTACACGCCGCGAGTCGAGGAGTGCGCGCTCGTGTGCGCCGACCGATACCCCAGGAACGATGGACACCCGAAGCAATCGACTGGGTGCGCGCTCGCCTCGAAGATGACGTCGGCGAGTTCCTGCGGATGTCGGGACAGCCGATCGACTACTGGAAATGGGAGCCCACGGGGCCTCCCACGAGCGCAGGTGGGTTGGAGCCGTCGCACGGGAGCCATTAGCCTCGATTCGTGGACGGAACCGCGGCGGTGTGCGTCGTCAGGGAAACAAAGACGCGCGAGGAGGCGGCCTTCTTCGGCCCCGAGGACGAACGGCTTTTCGGGGTCCTTCACC
>JANNHK010000213.1:0-2003 GCA_031404355.1 Actinomycetes bacterium | reverse complement strand
GCGGGGTGATGGAACCGTCGGTCTCGATCTCGAGCGTGAGCTTGTCGAAGTTCGTCGCCCACGTCGACGTCGCCCGACCTCGACCTCCCGATCGAAGAGCTCGACCTGTCGGAGCGCCCGCGCAACTGCCTCAAGCGGGCGCGCGTCGACAGCATCGGCCAGCTCGTGCAGAAGACCGAAGACGACCTCCTCGCGATCACGAACTTCGGCGCCAAGTCGCTCGAAGAAGTGATCCAGAAGCTTGACGAGCGGGGCCTGTCGTTGCGGGTGAAGGAGTAGGGCCATGCCGGCTCCGAAGAAGGGCGCGCGCTTCGGCAGCGGCCCGTCGCACCAGAAACACATGATGGCGAACCTTGCGGCCAGCCTGATCATCTCGGACGCGGGTGCGATCACCACGACGGTGGCCAAGGCCAAGATGCTGCGGCCCTACGTCGAGAAGCTGGTCACCAAGGCCAAGGTCGGCAGCGTGCACAAGCACCGCCAGGTCGTGGCGACGATCCACGACAAGGACGCCGCGCACCGCCTGTTCGACGAGATCGGCCCGCGCTACGCCGACCGCAACGGCGGCTACCTGCGCATCCTGAAGCTCGGTCCGCGCCACGGCGACAACGCGCCGATGGCCCGCATCGAATTCGTCTAGTTGCGGCCGACTACTCCTTCCGCGCCGGCTCGTCGGTAGGGGAGAACATCGACTCGATGGGTTCGCCGAACACTTCGGCGATCTTGAACGCGAGCGGCAGGCTCGGGTCGTAGCGGCCGTTCTCGATCGCGTTGACCGTCTGGCGGGAGACGTCGAGGCGGTCGGCGAGATCGGACTGACTCCATTGCCGCGACGCGCGCAGTTCCCGCAGGCGGTTCTTCATTGGGCGCGGCGCATGTTGACCGCGAGCGCAGCGATCCAGACCAGGATCCCGCCGATGAACGTGATCTGGAGCCACTGGGCCGGGTTCCCCACGTCGGCCGCGTCGAGGAGACCTCCGGTCAGGGCGAGCAAGACGGTGGCACCGAACCCGATCGCCATCGCTTCGAGCTGTACGACCCGCTGCAGTTCGTCGGCACGTTGGAGACTTCGCAGTTGCGCGCGTACCAACCACAGCACCGGGAGCAGCGGGAGCAACGACCACACCACCGTCCACACGGTCGGGTCGGCTTCGCGATCGAGTCCAATGAGCGTGCCCTCGATCACGACGAGTGCGATCACGCCGGGCGTGATGTCCCGGAACGCGGCCCGCTCGCGGGCGACATCGCTGCTGCTTCTGCGTTGCTTGGTCATGGCCCGACTGTAAAGCACACTTGTCACTCTTGTCAAGGGTCCTTTACATGCGCTTGGTCTCGGAGACGTAGATTTGGGCCGTGACCCTGTTCGACGCGGCCGGGGGCCCCGGGCGGGCCAAGGTGAAGCTGCTGGTCGCGTACGACGGCACCGACTTCTCCGGGTTCGCGGCCCAGCCCCACCAGCCCGGAGTGCGCACGGTGGGCGGGGTGCTCGGGCACGCGATCGGCAAGGTCCTGCGCCACGAAGTCGATCTCACGTGCGCGGGCCGCACCGACGCGGGTGTGCACGCCTGGGGTCAGGTCGTGTCGTTCGAGTCCGAACCCGGGCTCGACCCGTGGCGGCTCCAGTCGGCGCTCAATGCGATGCTCGGGCCCGAAGTGGTTGTGCGTTCGTGCGATCTCGTCGCACCCGACTTCGACGCCCGCCACTCCGCGAAGTGGCGCGAGTACCGCTACACGATCGTCAACCGCCCGATGCCCGATCCGTTCCGCGACCGGTTCTCGTGGTGGATCGAGAAACCGCTCGACCTTCGTGCGCTTCGGCTCGCGGCCGACCCGTTCGTCGGCGAACACGACTTCGCGTCGTTCTGCCGCAAGGCCGGCGAAGGCACGACGACGCTACGCACGGTGCTCGACTCGCGTTGGGTCGACGAAGGCCAAGGTGTGCTGCGCTACGAGATCCGCGCCGCCGCGTTCTGCTGGCAGATGGTGCGCTCGGTCGTCGGGAC
>JANNHK010000212.1:0-2374 GCA_031404355.1 Actinomycetes bacterium | reverse complement strand
CCTGACCGGCCTCGCCTACCAGCCGTGCCGCATGACGGAGCCCGAAACGATCGACGCGGTCGTCGCCCGGCTCGAAGGCTGCGACGTGTTGGTCAACAACGCGGGGCAGAACCTTCCCGGCGGTCGCAGCGAATGGGACCCGGACGTGTTCGAGGAAGTCGTCGCCGTGAACCTGTTCGGTGCGTTCCGTTTGGCGACCGCGTGCAAGCCGTTGCTCGTCGCCGCGAAGGGAAACGTGGTGAACCTGGGGTCGATGACGTCGTATTTCGGCCTCGAGATCGTCCCCGGCTACGGCGCGGCCAAGGCCGGCGTCGTCCAGATGACCAAGACGCTGGCTGTGGCGTGGGCGCGCGATGGTGTACGGGTGAACGCGGTCGCACCGGGCGTGATCGAGAGCGGGATGACCGCACCGATGTTGCCGTTCGAGCAGCTCACGCAGCCGATTCTCGACCGCACGCCGATGCGCCGGTTCGGAACGCCCGCCGACGTCGCGCCCGCGGTGCTGTTCCTCGCGAGTTCGGCCGCCCGCTATGTGACCGGCCAGACCCTTGCCGTCGACGGCGGCTTCTCGGTGCAGGGCTAGCCGTGATCGCTGCTTCCGATGTCGACGCGTTCTGGCGCGACGGCGTGGTGTGCCTGCGCGGGGTGTTGCCGCCGGAGTTGGTGCGGGCCATGGAGGCGCCCGTGGCGGCCGCGCGCAGCGCCGACCTCTCGGAGCTGGCGGGTGCGCCCGGCGGGCGGGGCCGGTTCGTCGCGGGCGTCGACCACTGGCTCGAACAACCTGAGTTGCGTGCATTCGCGGTCGAGTCGCCGTTGCCCGCGCTCGTCGCCGCGCTCCTCCGCACGAGCGACGTGTTCCTCTACGAGGACAGCGTGCTCGTCAAGGAACCGGGCGCGTCGGAACGCACGATGTGGCACCAGGACCTCGGCTACTTCCACGTCGACGGCACGCAGGTGTGTACGACGTGGTGCCCGCTCGACCCTGCGACCGCCGACTCGGGTGCGATGCAGTTCGTGCGCGGTTCGCACCGCTGGGACGCGACGTACCGGCCCAACCTGTTCGTGACGACCGAGTCGCTCCCCGGCACCGACGGCGACGCGGTACCCGATATCGACGGCGGTGACTTCGACGTTGTCGCGTTCGACCTCGAACCGGGCGACATCACGGTGCACCACGCGCGCACGTTGCACGCGGCCGGCGGCAACCACACGAACCACACCCGCCGGGCGATCTCGGTCCGGTACTGCGGCGACGACGTGCGCATCCGGTTCCGGCGCGGCGCGCCCGCGAAGCCGACCCAGGCCGGGCTATCCGACGGCGACGGACTCGGCGGTGCCGCTCACCCGCTCGTGTTCCGCCACGGCATGAGCTGAGCCATCATCGCGTCGGGGTCGTCGACGAGTTCGACGTACGCGCCCAGCGTGTCCCACGTGTCGAGGTACGCGAAGCGCAGGTTGCCGAACCGGCCCGACATGATCTCCGCGCACCCGGCCTCGGCGGCGACGGCGAGTTCGTCGTCGATGCGGTCGACCATGAACCCGAGGTGGTGCGCACCCGGCCCGTGGGTGTCGAGGAACTCGACGTGCACGCCTTCACCCGACACGGGTTGCAACAACTCGATCTGCACGTTGCCGCTGCGGGCGAACGCCAGCGCGAGTGCACACTCGACGTCGCGGCCGCGGTACCGGTAGGGCAGGCTCGACGCGGGGAGCGTGGCCCATTTCGGGCAGGCGATCGTGGCGGTGAACGCCTGCTGTGCGGCGGCGAGGTCGGTCACGACGAACGCCTGTTGGAAGAACCCTGGTCCGATCCGGGCGAGCAGCGTGTCGAGGGTCGCGGTCACGCTCGGAGCCTACGTCAGTCGTCGTCGATTTCGACCCGGGTCTCGCCGTCGCGGAGCTTGACGCGGATGCGGGAGCGGGCGTCGGCCGCGTCGTTGTCGAACTCCACTCTGACGTCGTCGGCCTCGTCCTTGTCGACCTCGGCGTCGAAGCCGGCTGTGGGCGCGACGGCGTCGAGGTGCAACGCGTTGCCGTCGAACGTCACCGTGATCGTGCCGCCGACCGCCGCGAACGTCTCCGTGAACGGTGTGGTCGCGCCGCCGTCGGGTACCGAGCTTCCCGGTGTGGTGTCGTCGGTGGTGGGCGTGCTGCCGGGTGTGGTGTCGTCCGTCGTCGGAGTACTGTCGGGCGTCGTACCCGGTGTCAACGTGTCGGAGTCTTCGACGGTGTCGTCGGTTGAGCTGGTCGACGTACTCGCCGTGTGAAGCGGGGTGTCGTCTTCGGTTCCGTTTCGGGCGAACGCGACGGCGGGAACTGATGCGATGGCGATCGCACCTGCGCACGCAATCACAAGACCGCGGCGACTGGGAGC
>JANNHK010000211.1:0-5805 GCA_031404355.1 Actinomycetes bacterium | reverse complement strand
CGGCGCCCGTCGCCAACCTCCTCGTTGCGCCCGCGGCCGAATTGCTCGGCGTGTACGGGCTCGTCGCCAGCCTCGTCGGAGGGCTGGCGCCGCCGCTGGCGGCCGTGTTGCAACCCGTCGACCAGGTGCTCCTCGCGTGGGTGACCGGTGTGGCCCGAGTGACCGCGGCCCTCGGCGGATCCGTCGACCTGCGAGGACTGCTCACGCTGGTTGCCCTCGCTACCCTCGGTCGCCGTGCCGTCCGTCTCGTTGCAACCCGGAATGCTCCGGCTGGGTGACCAGGTCGTCGACATCCGCACGCGGGCACTCGTGATGGGCATTCTCAACCGCACGCCCGACTCGTTCTACGACCGCGGCGCAACGTGGGACTTCGACGCGTTCCTAGAACGGGCCGCGGCGCTGGTCGACGCGGGCGCCGACCTGCTCGACGTCGGCGGCGTCAAGGCCGGCCCCGGACCGGAGGTAGGGGAGCAGGAGGAACTCGACCGAGTCGTTCCCGCGGTCGCGGCACTCCACGAACGGTTCGACGTGCCGCTGTCGATCGACACGTGGCGCGCGAGTGTGCTCGACGCGACGTGCGCCGTCGGAGCCGTCGTCGCCAACGACATCTCCGGCTTCGGCGACCCCGAGTATCTCGACGTCGCGGCGCAGCACGGTGCGACCGTGGTCGCGACGCACATCCGCCTCCGACCCCGCGTCGCCGACCCCGAACCGATCTACGACGATCTCGTTGCCGACGTGCGCGCGTTCCTGCTCGAACGGGCGGCCCGGGCCGAGCAGGTCGGTCTGACGCCCGAGCAGATCGTGCTCGACGCCGGCCTCGACCTCGGTAAGACCCCCGCGCAGAGCGCGGTGTTGCTGCGCGAAAGTGCAGCGCTCGCGACGCTCGGCTACCCGCTGTTGCTCTCGGCGTCGAACAAGCGGTTCATCGGCGAGTTGCTGGGCCGCGATATCGACGACCGGCGGTCCGAGTCGCTCGCGTCCGTCGCATACGGCGTCATCCACGGGTGCCGGATCGTCCGCGTGCACGACGTCCTCGGATCGGCGAGAGTCTGCGCCATGATCGCGGCCCTCCTCGCCCAGGAGACGGAAACCGAGTGACGCTGACGTATCTCGTGCAGGGCGGCGACGCGTCGTTGCGCGACCGCGCGGTGCAGCGGCTGGTCGACGAGCTACTCGAAGGCCAGGACCGCACGCTCGCCCTCGAAGACCACGCGCTCACCGACGACGACACCGAAGCGTTCGCGGCGGTCACCAATGCGCTGCAGAGCCCGCCGTTCATGACCGCGTACCGGGTCGTCGTCGTACGCGACATCGGCCAGGCATCGACCGAACAGGCGCAGTGGCTCGCGGGGTGGATCGCGGAACCGCTCGACTCGGCCCGGCTCGTGCTCGTCGTCGGCGAGGGCCGCACACCGGCTCCCATCGACAAGGCTGTCAAAGCCCACGGCGAAGTCGTCAAGCCGGTGACCGAGAAAACCGCCGACCTCCTCAGCGGCGAACTGAAGGGCGCCAAGGTCAAACTCGCGCCCGCCGCGAGCCAAGCCGTTGTCGACCATTTCGGTGAGGACGCCGGGCGCGTTCCCGAGCTCGTCGCGCTCCTCGGCTCGACCTACGGCGAAGGCGCGACTCTCGACCTCGCCGACGTCGAGGTCTACCTCGGCGACGTCGGCACCGCGGGCAACTTCGACCTCACCAACGCGATCGACAAGGGCGACGTCGCGGGCGCGCTCGACACGCTCAACCGCATGCTGTCGGCGACGAGTGCACAACAGCAGAAGCCCGTCCACCCGATGCAAATCATGGGCATGCTGTCGAGTTCGTACCGGAAGCTGCTCCGGCTCGACGACCCCGCGATCGTCACGAAGGAACAGGCCGCGCTGGCGCTCGACATGAAGAGCGTGGCCGGCGCCCGGTTCCGCCTCGACGCGGCGAAGCGGCTCGGAACGCCGGGCTTGAAGGAAGCGATCGACCTCCTGGCGCGCGCCGAACTCGACCTGCGCGGTGAAGGTGGTCTCGACGAGCGGACGGTGATCGAAGTGCTCGTCGCGCGCCTGGCGGCGTTGACTAGGAGGAACTCGCCTTCGCGGCGCCGCGCATGAGGCGCGACGTGCGGCGGGCGGCCTGGTTCTTGTGGATGATCCCGGCGGAGGCGGCCTTGTCGATGCGCTTCTGAGCGACCTTCACGGCGTCGTCGACGCCCTCGCCGCTCGCGGCGGCCTGCTGGGCGCTCTTGATCCGCGTCTTCAACTCGGTGCGGACGTCTTTGTTGCGGATCCGGCGTTTCTCGTTCTGCCGGTTGCGCTTCTTCTGAGATTGGATATTTGCCATGACCTCGTGACCGTTTCGGGAACCGAGACAGGGTAGCAGGGCCGATCGAGACGACCCCTGCGACCTGTCTCACCCCGTCTTTACAGTGCTCTCATGGCGAAACGACTCGAGATTGATGATGCCGAACTCGTTCGCCTGTACCTCGCCGGCGCGCGAGCGCCGGCGATTGCGCGTCGACTCGGCTGCAGCACTGGGACGGTCTACGGCCGCCTCACCGATGCGGGCGTTCTTCGCAGCCGTTACTCACAGTTGCCCTACGACGAGGTCATTCGGCTGTACACGGCCGAAGGTTGGGCGGCCACGCGTATTGCGGAGAAGTATGGAGTCGCCGCAAGAACGATTACCGACGGGCTGCGTCGGAACGGGTGCCGATTCGCGGCCTCGTCGAGTCGTTGCAGCCAGTCGGTCGGGCGGCGTGCCCACGATCTGCCACCTACCGCGCGTACGCGCTCGGCCTGGTTTGGGGCGATTACTACGTCGAAACTCATGGTGCAACCGGTGGCACCGTTGCGGTTCGAACGAATACGACGAAGCCCGCGCAAAGAGAGCTCACCATCGCAGTGTTCGAACGGTATGGACCTGTGCACGATTCTGGGTCGACAATACGTGCGTCGCTAGATCAGTCTTTCTTGTTCCTGTTCGACAAGTACGCGGATGAAGTTCCGGAATGGATTCGGGGGCCAGAGACGCGGGCAGCGTTCGTGGCCGGATACGTTGACGCCGAGGGATCGTTCGGTGTCTACGGCGGCCGGGGACGCTTTGCGGTTACCAGCTACGACGCAGAGGTCATGCACTGGATATCCGATTGGTGCACGTCTATCGGCGTTCAGGCACGGTTCCGCTGTATCGCGCCCGCCGGGCAGTCTCGAGCCGACGCCGACACCCCCTACCCTTCCGATGTATGGAGACTCAACGTCAACGAGGGGTTGAGTCTCCTGCGATTCATCGCCACGATCGACCCGTTCGTCAGGCATGCCGACCGGCGAGCAACAATGGAAGCTGTCCGTACGAACGTCCTGAATCGGTGTGCCAGCCGTGACCCGTCTCGATCGCCTCCGCAACCTGTCCGTGGTCGCGCATGTTGACCATGGCAAGTCGACCCTCGCGGACCGCCTCTTGGAGCTGACCGGGGCGGTCGACGCGCGTGACATGCGGGCCCAGTACCTCGACTCCATGGACTTGGAGCGGGAGCGGGGCATCACGATCAAGGCGCAGAACGTCCGGCTCGAGTGGAACGGGTACGTCGTCAACCTCATCGACACGCCCGGGCACGTCGACTTCGGGTACGAGGTCAGCCGCAGCCTCGCCGCGTGCGAAGGCGTGATTCTGCTCGTCGACGCGTCGCAGGGCATCGAGGCGCAGACGCTCGCGAATTGCTACCAGGCGATCGAGCACGACCTCACGATCGTCGCCGCCCTCAACAAGATCGATCTTCCCGCGGCCGAGCCCGAAAAGCGTGCGGAAGAAATCGAGAACGTGCTCGGCATTCCCTCCGACGAGGTGTTGCGCATCTCGGCCAAGACGGGTGAGGGCGTTGCCGAGTTGCTCAACGCGGTGATCGAACGGATCCCTCCGCCGCACGGCGACGCCGACGCGCCGTTGCAGGCACTGATGTTCGACTCGTCCTACGACCAGTACCGCGGCGTGATCTCGTCGGTGCGGGTGTTCAACGGAACGCTGCGCAGCGGGGCGAAGCTCCGGTACGTGCACGCCCGGCAAGATCACGAGGCCGAAGAGATCGGGGTGCGCCTGCCGGTGCCGACCCCGGTCGCGACACTCGGCCCGGGCGAAGTCGGCTACCTCATCGCCGGCATCAAGGCCGTGGGCGAGGCGAAGGTCGGCGAGACCGTGACCGACGCGGCGCGCAAGGGCGAACCGCTGTCGGGTTACCGCGACCCGAAGCCGATGGTGTTCTGCGGTCTGTATCCGGTCGATGGCGACGAGTACGCAGACTTGCGCGAGTCACTGGAGAAGCTGCGTCTGAACGACTCGTCGTTCACGTATGACCCCGAGACGTCGGGCGCGCTCGGCTTCGGGTTTCGGTGCGGGTTCCTCGGCCTGTTGCACATGGAGATCATTCGCGAGCGGCTGGAGCGCGAATACGACCTCTCGCTCGTCGCTACCGCACCGAACGTCGAGTACCGCGTGCGGC
Source organism: Actinomycetes bacterium (assembly GCA_031404355.1). GTDB lineage: Bacteria > Actinomycetota > Acidimicrobiia > IMCC26256 > PALSA-610 > JANNHK01. The sequence goes on along the minus strand of JANNHK010000211.1, from coordinate 1,322 downwards.
TCCTCGACGGCACGGTCGAAGTGATCGACAACCCCTCCGCGATGCCGCAGCCCACGCAGATCGAGGCGATCGAGGAACCCTTCGTCAAGGTGACAATCCTGACGCCGACCGACTACGTCGGCACCTTGATGGAACTGGCGCAGCAACGCCGGGGCGAGCTCGACAAGATGGTGTACCTGTCGACCGACCGGGTCGAGCTGATCTACGTCCTGCCGCTCGCCGAGATCGTGCTCGACTTCTTCGACCAGATGAAGTCGCGCACGCGTGGGTACGCGAGCCTCGACTACGAACCCATCGGGTACCGGGCCTCCGACCTCGTGAAGGTCGACGTACTCCTCAACGCGGTGCCCGTCGACGCGTTCTCCGCGATCGTGCACAAAGACAAGTCGTACAACTACGGCAGTCGCATGACCCAGAAGCTGCGCGAGCTGATCCCGCGCCAGTTGTTCGACGTCCCGATCCAGGCGTCGATCGGCGCTCGCATCATCTCGCGCGAAACGGTGAAGGCGAAGCGCAAGGACGTGCTGGCCAAGTGCTACGGCGGTGACATCACCCGAAAGCGCAAGCTCCTCGACCGCCAAAAAGAAGGCAAGAAGCGCATGAAGCAGATCGGCCGCGTCGAAGTCCCCCAAGAAGCCTTCGTCGCGGCGCTCCGCCTCGAGGAGTAGCCCTATTCCTCGGGGAGTGTCACGCCAACTTCGGCGAGATCGGCGTCCGTGGCCTCTCCGGTGACGAGCCGATCCACAAGAGCTTCGACATCGATCACGCGGTTCGCATCGACGTCCAGCACCGTGAGCCACCAAGCCGGGCTTACGTCCCAGCGTCCGCTTCCGCTCTCCACGAGCGCGGCCTGGAGCAGCGGTCGAGCCAGCCGTCTGAGCACGGCTTGCTGCTTGTCCTGCGACGAGAAGCGAAACTCGTTGAAGAAGATCTCAACCAGCTGGGGCCCGCGCCCGTCGACGAAGATGCGCAGCGCGGATGCGAGCGAATCTCGACACTTGCGTGTCGCGTTGGCCTTGTGGACGATGTTCCACGCCTCCGCGTCGACCGCCGGCCCGAGTACGCGAGCGGCGATGTCGTCGACGGGTATCGGGCTCAGCAGTTGCTGGCGGGCCCGCCTACCGGTCATCGAGACGACCTCGTCGACACGTTCTGCGAAGTCTGCAACGAGTGACGACGCCGGTTCGTTTCGGACCGCAACCTCGGTGATCGGGAGTGACGCGAGTGCGGCCACTCGTTGGTCGATCGTCGGGTGGGTGTCGTAGCGGGCGTGGGCTGCCGGCTCAGTGACCTCGACCTGAACGCTGTCGACCAGCGTCCCG
>JANNHK010000210.1:0-14587 GCA_031404355.1 Actinomycetes bacterium | reverse complement strand
CCGAAGCTTCAAGCGCCGGCGCAGTGCGTGGTCGTGGGTGACGAAGGCGGTTTCGCACCCAATGTACCGAACCACGAGGCCGCGATCCAGATGATCCTGGAGGCGATCGAAAAGGCCGGCTACCGGCCCGGCGAGCAGATCGCGATCGCGCTCGATCCGGCGGCGAGCGAATTCCACAAGGCGGGCCGCTACGAGCTCGCGGGCGAGGGGCGCAGCCTCTCGTCGGAGGAGCTGGTTGCCTTCTGGGACGACAACCACATCTCGATCGACGGCCCCACGGAACTCACGTTCACCGACGACACGCCCGCGCGATTTCGCGCGTACGGCTGGCATGTCCTTGAGATCGGTGAGGCGGCCGAAGACCTCGACGCACTCGAAGGCGCGCTGCGCGAGGGCATGGCCGAGGAGTCACGCCCGACGCTCATCGTGCTGCGCTCGCACATCGGCTACCCGTCGCCGAAGTTCCAGGACACGCCCGAAGCGCACGGCAACCCGATGGGCGCCGACGAGATTATGGTCGTGAAAGCGATCCTCGGCATGCCCGCCGAGGACTTCTGGGTTCCCGACGACGTGCTCGCGTTGTACCGCGCCGCCGGCACACGGGGTGCGGTCGAGCGCACGGCCTGGGAAGACCGGCGCCGCTCCTGGTCGGCCGCGCACCCCGAACGGGCCGAGGAGTACGACGCGTGCCTCGCGCAGCGCGGCCTCCCCGGCTGGGAACAGAAGCTCCCGCAGTGGGAAGCGGGCAGCAAGGAGATCGCCACCCGTGTCGCATCGGGCGAAGTGCTCGGCGCGATCTTCGATGTCGTGCCCGGGCTGTTCGGCGGTGCCGCCGATCTCATGGGCAACACCGGAACCAAGGTGAAGGGTTCCGCGAACATCACGCCCGACGACGCGAGCAACCGGCTCGTCCCGTTCGGTATCCGTGAGCACGCCATGGCGGCCGCGGCCAACGGGATGGCCGTGTCGGCCACGCTGCCGTTTGTCGGCACGTTCTTCGTGTTCAGCGACTACATGCGCCCGGCGGTCCGGCTCGCGGCGATGACGAAGTCGAAGGCTGCCTTTGTGTGGACGCACGACTCGGTCGGCCTCGGCGAAGACGGTCCGACGCACCAACCGATCGAACACCTTGCCTCGTTGCGGGCGATGCCGGGCCTGCGGCTCATCCGCCCCGCCGATCCCAACGAGGTCGCGGCCGCGTGGCGCGTGCACATCGACGGCGAAGGCCCGACCGGCATCGTGTTGAGCCGCCAGAACGTCCCCGTGCTCGCGAACACGCGGGAACGCGCCGCCGACGGTGTGGCCAAGGGGGCGTACGTCCTCGAAGGCGACGACGAACTCGACATCGTGCTCATCGGCACGGGGTCCGAAGTCTCGGTGTGTGTCGGTGCACGCGCGTTGCTCGCCGACCACGGCGTGAGGGCGCGCGTCGTGTCGATGCCATCTTGGGACCTGTTCGAAGCGCAGGGCATCGACTACCAGGTCTCGGTGCTGCCGCCCGAGGTCCCGACGCTGGCGGTCGAAGCGGCAACGAGCTTCGGGTGGTCGCGCTTCGCCGACGCCGTCGTCGCGATCGACCGGTTTGGGGAGTCGGCACCGGGCAAGGTTGCCCTCGCCAACTTCGGGTACACCCCCGAGAACGTGATGTCCCGTTCGCTCGCGCTGCTCGGTCAGGTGTCTTCGTGACGAGCGGCGTCGCCCGGCTCTTCGACTTCGGGCAGAGCCCCTGGTACGACAACCTGACCCGCGCCCTCGCGCGCGGCGGGCTGCAAGACCTCGTCGAGGAGCACGGGATCCGCGGGGTCACGTCGAACCCCACCTTCTTCGAGAAGGCAATGGGCGCCGGGCACGACTACGACGACGAGTTGCGCGAGCTCGCGGCGGGCGGCATGCCCGTGGACCAGATCTACTGGACGATGGTCGAGCGCGACATCGCCGACGCCTGCGATCTGCTGCGCCCGCACTTCGACCGTTGGCGCGACGGCGACGGGGTCGTGTCCATCGAGGTCAACCCGGACCTCGCGCACGACACCGAAGGAACGATCGCCCAGGCGCGGGAGCTGTTCACCAAGCTCGGACGGCCCAACGTGATGATCAAGATCCCGGCGACGAAGGAAGGGCTCCCGGCGATCACCGACGCGATCGCGGCGGGCATCAACGTCAACATCACGCTGATCTTCGCCCTGTCCCGCCACCGCGAAGTCATTGACGCGTATCTCACAGGGCTCGAACGACGCGTCGCGAACGGTGAGGACATCGCGCAGATCCACTCGGTGGCGTCGTTCTTCGTGAGCCGCGCCGACACGGAAACCGACCGGCGACTTCCCGACGGGCATCCGCTGCGCGGGAAGGCCGCGGTCGCCAACGCCAAGCTCGCGTACCAGCTGTTTCTCGGGGAGTTCGCAGGCCCCCGTTGGGAGGCGCTCGCCGCGAAGGGCGCGCGCCGCCAGCGGCCGCTGTGGGCGTCGACGTCGACGAAGAACGCGGCGTATTCCCCCACGCTGTACGTCCACGAACTGATCGGCCGCGACACGGTCAACACGCTCGCCCAGGCATCGATCGACGCCCTCACGGCGGGGCAGGGCACGTTGCGCGCCGATTCGGTGACAGAGGACGTCGACGCCGCGCGTGCGGTGATGGAAGAGCTGCGCGCCGCCGGGGTCGACATCGACGACGTCACCGCCACCCTCGAACGCGAAGGTGTCGCCTCGTTCTCCGCGTCGTACCACGACGCCCTCGACACGCTCGCCAAGAAAGCCCGCGAGCTCAAGTAGGCGGCGGCCCGAGCGCGGCTCGGAGGTGGCTTTCGAAGCCCGCCGGTTTGGTGTGCGCGTTGAGGCCGCTCGGATTGGGCATCACGTACGCGGGGCGGCCGCCGAACGGCTCCGGTTGCCATCCGGTCGTGGCCTTGCGGACGCGGGCTTTGCGGTAGCCGTCGAGGCCGACGAAACACACGGCCGCGGGTTGCAGCCACGCGACGAGCCGCTCGACGCGATTCGCGCCGGCGTGGTACTCGGCGGTCGTGACCGCATCCGCGCGCGGCGTCGCCCGCTTCACCATGTCGGTCATCCCGATGCCGTCGACGTGCAGCGCGTGGAACGGGTCGTGCGCTCTTGTCAGCGCGCCCGAGGCAAGTGCGGCCGGCCAGAAGCGGTTGCTCGGGCTCGCGAACCCGTAGCCCGCGTCGGCGGCGACGAGGCTGGGGTTCAGTCCGACGAGCAACAGGCGCATTCCGGGTCCGACGGTGTCGGGCAGTGTCCGGGCGCGCGTTGCGACGAGATCGACCCACTCGTCCCCGTCGTCGACGACCGACTCCACGTCGTACCCGGCTCCTTCGGCCACGTCGCGCAGCCGGGCGTCGGTCCACCCCGCGAAGTACCGGCCCTCGAACGGGTCGTCGCCGTCGGGCACGTGGTGCTCGGACGTCACGCGGAGGTCGAGCGGCGCGCCGAACCTCATCGCGCGTTGCAATTCGGCGAGCGCGAGCGGCAGTTGTTCGGCGGGCAGATGCTGATAGCACTTGTGTGCCCACGCACCGCCGAATGTCTCGCGCCGGAACGGGAGCCACTCGACGTCGGCCTGGACCGGCCATGCGTCCGGCGCGAACTCGCGTACCCGCTCGACCATGGCCCACGCGGCGTCGAATGCGACGACTGCCGAGCCGAGTGCGGTGCTGTGCCATCCCGGCCCCGACCCGACATCGGCGACTACGCCGGTCGCCCGCTGGGCCAGCCGGTTGAGCGCCGGTGGCGCCGGGCGGTTGCGCTTGGCGATCCAGTCGGCGGCCCGCTGTTCGTAGACATCCACCGTCGCCCGGTCCATTGGGGAATGATGTCGCACGTGACCTTTCCGGGCGAGCTACGTGTGGTCGACGACGTGGTTCAGGCATTCTGTGATCTGTTCCGAAGTTCCGGGGCCCGTTCCGTCGCGCTTTCGGGCGGCGGCACCGCGCGCGACTGCTACGAGGAACTCGCCGTCCGTGCCCGCGACTGGAGCGCGATCTCGGTCTTCTTCGGCGACGAGCGCATGGTGCCCGTCGAGCACCCGGACTCGAACGAGGGGATGGCCCGGCAGGTGTTGCTCGACCATGTGCATCCGGCGGCGATCCACTCGATGGTGGCCGCCGGTACCGATGGCTACGACGCGATCATCCGCGCCGAACCACCGATCGATTTCATCCATCTCGGTCTCGGCCCCGACGGACACACCGCGTCGCTGTTCCCCGGCAGCCCGGCCCTCGCCGAGCGGGAGCGTTTCGTCGTCGAGACGGGCGACGACCTTCACCCGCACCGGCGCCTGACGTTTACCGTTCCGGCCATCGAACGCGGGGTGCTCGTCGTCGTGACTGTGGCGGGCGCCGAGAAGCGTGAGGCCTTGGACCGCGTCCAGCGCGGCGAAGACGTGCCCGCGACCCGAATCCGGGCCCAACGGGTGATCTGGCTCGTCGACGAGGCTGCGGCACCCGACGCTCCGAGGTCGGACGCCTGAGTTTCGGGTCACTGGAATGGGCGCGCCGGCGCTCACCTGAGTGACCGGAACCGGGGAACGGGTCGCCGGGGGCCGACAACTAGTGTCTGCGGCGTGATCGAGACGCCGCTCGGCGACCTGATGGCGGAGGCGGCGCGGGTTCGTGACGCCCGGTTCGGCACGCGGGTCACCTATTCGCCCAAGGTGTTCATCCCGCTCACGATGTTGTGCCGCGACCGGTGCGGCTATTGCACGTTCGCCAAGCCGCCGGCCCGGCTCGATTCGCCCTACCTCACCGCCGACGAAGTGGTCGGCATTGCCCGGCGCGGCGCCGAACTCGGGTGTCACGAGGCGTTGTTCACGCTGGGCGAGGCGCCGGAGGAACGGTATCCGCAGGCGGCCGAATGGCTCGCGGTGAACGGCTACGCGACCACCGTCGACTACCTCGTCGCGATGGCGAAACTCGTCGTCGAGGAGACCGGGCTGCTCCCCCACGCCAACGCGGGCGCGCTCACCGAAGCCGAACTCACCGCGCTGCGCGCGGTCAGCCCGTCGCAGGGAATGATGATCGAGACGCTTGCGGCCCGGCTGGGCGACGCGGGCGGCCCGCACTTCGGTGCACCCGACAAGACACCGGAGCGTCGCCTTGCCACGCTCGATGCCGCGGGCCGGGCGCGTGTCCCGTTCACGACCGGCATCCTCGTCGGTATCGGCGAGACGCGTGCCGAACGCGTCGAAGCGCTCGAAGCGATCGCGGCGTCGCACCGTCGCTACGGGCACGTGCAGGAAGTGATCGTGCAGAACTTCCTGCCGAAACCCGGCACCGCGATGCACAAGTCCGACCCGTGCGCCACCGACGAGTTCCTCTGGTCGATTGCCGCGGCCCGGCTCATCCTTCCCGACGATATCCACCTCCAGGCGCCGCCGAACCTCAGCGACGACCTCGCGCCGTTGGTTGCGGCGGGCATCGACGACTGGGGCGGCGTCTCCCCCGTCACGATCGATCACGTGAACCCCGAACGGCCGTGGCCGGGGCTCGAACGGCTGCGCGACGCGACCGAAGCCGCGGGCAAGGTGCTCGCGCCGCGGCTCACGATCTACCCCGAGTACGTGACGCGCCCCGACGAGTGGATCCACGCCGAAATGCGCACCGGGGTTCTCGTGCGGTCCGACAGCGAGGGATTGGCGCGCGACTGCCGGTGGACCTCGGGCAGCGACGAGACCCCACCCGGGTTGTTGCCGCCGCCGATTCCCGCCCGAGCGGTTGGCGCGGTCGGCGAAGTGCTCGCGGGTGTGCTCGCCGGCGAAGAAGTCGGTGTCGACGAGATCATCACGCTCTTGTCGGCGCGCGGCTCCGAGGTCGCCGCGATCACCGAACTGGCCGACGAGTTGCGCCGCGACATCGTGGGCGACGAGGTCACGTTCGTCCGGAACCGCAACATCAACTACACGAACGTCTGCACGTTCAAGTGCCGGTTCTGCGCGTTCTCCAAGGGTCCGCTCTCGCTCAACTTGCGGGGCGCGCCGTACCTGCTCGAACTCGAAGAGCTGCAGCAGCGTGTTGTCGAAGCGGTCGAGTGCGGCGCCACCGAAGTGTGCCTCCAGGGAGGCATCCACCCCGACTTCGACGGCGACTACTACGTCGACGTCGCCCGGGCCGTGAAGGTCGTCGCGCCCGGTATCCACGTGCACGGGTTCACCGCCCTCGAAGTCACCGAAGGCGCGCGGCGCCTCGACATGCCGCTGGCCGAGTACCTCGTGAAGCTGAAAGACGCCGGGCTCGCGACCCTTCCCGGCACCGCGGCCGAGATCCTCGACGACGAGGTCCGGGCGATCATCTGCTCCGACAAGGTCAACACGGAGGAGTGGCTCGAAGCGCACCGCACCGCGCACTCGGTCGGGTTGCGCTCGAACATCACGATCATGTTCGGCACCGTCGAACGGCCCGTGCACGTCGCCCGCCACATCGTGCGCACCCGCGACCTCCAGAAGGAGACGGGCGGGTTCACCGAGTTCGTGCCGCTGCCGTTCGTACACATGGCCACGCCGATCTTCATCCAGGGCAAGGCCCGCATGGGCCCGACCTTCCGTGAAGTGCTCCTCATGCACGCGGTGGGGCGCATCGCGTACCGGGGCTGGGTCGACAACATCCAGGCGTCGTGGGTGAAGTGCGGGGTCGAGGGTGCCCGCCAGATCCTCCGGGCCGGGGCCAACGACCTGGGCGGCACGCTGATGGACGAGAACATCTCCCGGGCCGCGGGTGCGAGCCACGGCCAGGAACTCGACGAAGCCGAATTCCGGTCGATCTGCGCTCCGATTGGCCGCCCGCTCGTACAACGGACCACCCTGTACGGCCGCACCCAGACGGTCGGAAAGCGGCTCCGGCCGCCCGTCGAACACCAGCCCACCGTGATCGAGTTGGGCCGCAAGCCCGTAGGAGCCAAGCAGTGACGACGCAGTTCGACGTTCTCGGTATTGGAACCGGCGCGCAGCTGGCATCGCCCACTTGCTTCAGCCGCGTCGCGATGCCTGCGGAGTGCCCGAAAGGACAGGACCGGGCATGAGCCCCACGTTTGACGTTCTGGGAATCGGTAACGCGCTCGTTGACGTGTTGAGTTACGAGACCGAGGTATTCGTCGAGAAGATGGGGCTCAACCGCGGCGCGATGACACTCATCGACGAAGACCGCGCCCACGAGTTGTACGCGGCGATGGGGCCCGGGGTCGAGATCTCGGGCGGCTCCGCGGCCAACACGATCGTCGGGCTCGCGTCGTTCGGCGCCCGGGCCGCGTACCTGGGCAAGGTGCGCGACGACCAGCTCGGTGAAGTTTTCGCCCACGACATTCGTTCGACGGGCGTCACGTTCCAGTGCGCGCAGGCCGACGACGGCCCGAGCACCGGCCGCTGCCTCATCGTCGTCACACCCGACGCGCAACGCACGATGAACACCTACCTCGGTGCGTCGGCGTTCCTGGGCCCGGACGACGTCGACGCCGACCTCGTCGCATCGGCCCGCATCGTCTACCTCGAGGGCTACCTCTGGGACCGGCCCGAGGCGAAGGACGCGTACCGCAAGGCGGCGCAGATCGCGCACGAAGCCGGCAACGAAGTGTCGCTCACGCTCTCCGACTCGTTCTGTGTCGACCGGCACCGGCCCGAGTGGCTCGCGCTGGTCGAAGAGCAGGTCGACGTGTTGTTCGCCAACGAGGCCGAGATCTGCGCGCTGTACGAGTGCGACTTTGAAGACGCCGTGAAGCAGGTGCAGGCGCACTGCAAGGTCGCCGCCATCACCCGGTCGGCCCTGGGTTCGGTCGTCGTCTCACCCGACGACGTGCAGACGGTTCCGGCCCACCCCGTCGACCACCTCGTCGACACGACGGGTGCGGGCGACTTGTACGCGTCGGGCTTCCTCTGCGCGTACACCCGCAACGCCGACCTCGTGACGTGCGCGCAGTTCGGTTCGATCGCGGCATCGGAAATTATCTCGCACCTGGGCGCGCGGCCCGAGTGCCGCCTCGCAGATCTCGCGCCGGCCCACCTCTCGGGGTGACCCAGGCGCAGATCCGGAGGCGCGGTGCCGCCTCAGATGGCACGCTTCGCTGCGATGGAGCGCCGGAGGTCGTAGCCGAATGAATATGAACCTCTCCCAACGCGTCGAGGAGTGGATCGCGGCGGACCCTGATCCGGAGACGCGCGCGGAACTCCAGACCCTCCTCGACGCGGACGCCGAAGAGGAAATGACCGCACGGTTCGACGGGACGCTCCAGTTCGGCACGGCCGGGCTCCGGGGTGCGTTGGGGGGTGGACCGAACCGGATGAACGTCGCGGTTGTGCGCCGGGCGTCGGCCGGGGTCGCGGCGTGGCTCATGCAGCACGGCCGGGGCGCGAACGGCGTAGTCGTCGGCTACGACCATCGCCACCAGTCTGCCGACTTCGCACGGGATACAGCCGCGGTGCTCGCGGCCGCGGGCATTCCGGTGCGGCTCGCGTCGCGCCCCTGGCCCACGCCCGTGACCGCCCACGCGGTTCGGTCCTACGGAGCCGACGGGGGCGTGATGGTCACCGCGAGTCACAACCCGGCGCCCGACAACGGGTACAAGGTGTACGACCACACCGGGTCGCAGATCGTGCCGCCGTCGGATGCGGAGATCGCGGCTTGGATCGCGGCTGCCGGACCCGCCAACGCGATCCCATACGACGCCGAGAGTCCGCTCATCGCTTCCATCGGTACCGACGCGATCCGCGCCTACCTCGACGACGTCGATCGCGTCATCGGCCCGGGCCCGCGCGACCTGCGGGTCGTGTACACGCCGGTGCACGGCGTCGGGCTCGACGTGTTCGTCGCGTTGTGGAAGCGCGCCGGCTTCCCGGATCCCATCGTCGTGCCCGAGCAGGCACAGCCCGACCCCGACTTCCCGACCGCGCCGTTCCCCAATCCCGAAGAGCCGCATGTCCTCGACCTCGCCCTCGCGCTCGCCGAGCGAGAAGGCGCCGACATCGTGATCGCCAACGACCCCGACGCCGACCGCCTCGCCGTTGCCGTGCGCGACGGCGGTGCGCTGCGGGTGCTCTCGGGCGACGAACTCGGCTGGGTCCTCGGCGCGCACCAACTGGCGGTGACCGACGGCGACGACCGGGTCGTCGCCCGCTCGATCGTGTCCTCGACACTGCTCGACGACATGGCCGCGGCGGCCGGGGTGCCGTGCCGCGTCACCCCGACTGGATTCAAGTGGATCTCGCGGGTCGGAGACGTTGACGACCGACGGCTTGTCTTCGGTTACGAGGAAGCGCTCGGCTACGCCGTCTCCCCCGTCGTGCGGGACAAGGACGGGCTCACCGCCGCGCTCGTGTTCGCCGACTTGGCGGCCCGTGAATCGATCGCCGACGTGTTGGCCCGGCTCGCGGCCGAGTTCGGCGCGCACGCAACCGCGCAGTGGTCGGAACGGGTCGACGACGCCGCCGCGTTCACAGCCCGCATTCGGGCTCACCCACCAACCGAGCTGGCGGGGGTGCAGGTTGCGCGCGTGCACGACCACGCCCCGGCGGTCGACCTGATCGAGATCCTGTTCGAACCGGGCCGTGTGCTCGTCCGGCCGAGTGGTACCGAACCGAAGGTGAAGGTGTATTTCGAGGCGATTGCGACCACGGTCGACGACGCGCGTGCGCAGGTCGCCGCACTCCGGACCGCGTTCCAGGAGTACGTCGGTAGCATCACGGCGTGACAATCACACCGGCTACGGGCGAAGTCGTATCGACCGCCCGCCCGTGGCCCGCGTTCGCGGCCAAGGGCATCACGGTCTCCCCGGTCGACGCCGTGATGCTCGAAGCACGCGCCGCGTCGTTTGCGTCGCGGTCGATCAAGAACGCATCGAAGGTGGCGGCCCTCGAACTCGCGATCCGCTGTGTCGACCTCACGACGCTCGAAGGTGCCGACACGCCGGGCAAGGTACGCGCCCTGAGCGCGAAGGCGATCCGCCCCGACCCGCTCGACCCGACCACACCGTCGGTCGCCGCGGTGTGCGTGTATCCGCTGATGGTTCCGTATGCGGCCGAGGCCGTCGCCGGCACGGGCGTGAAGGTGGCAAGTGTCGCGGGCGCGTTCCCTTCGGGGCAGTCGCCGCTCGAACTGCGGCTGCGCGAGATCGAATGGGCCGTCGCGCACGGCGCTGACGAGATCGACATCGTGCTCAACCGGGGCGCATTCCTGTCGGGCAACTACCAGGAGTGCTTCGATGATGTCGTCGCGTCGAAGCAGGCGTGTGGGAAGGCGAAGCTCAAGACCATCCTCGAAACCGGCGAACTCGGTTCGTACGACCAGATCCGCCGCGCGTCGGTGCTCGCAATGGCCGCGGGGAGCGACACGATCAAGACATCGACAGGCAAGATCACACCCGCGTCGACCCTGCCCACCGCGTTGTGCATGGCCGAAGCCATCCGCGACTTCCGCCGCGACACCGGCGTCGTCGTCGGACTCAAAGTCGCGGGCGGGATCCGCACTGCAAAGGAAGCGTGGCAGTACCTCGTCATGGTGCTCGAAACGCTCGGCTCCGAGTGGCTCGACCCGAACATGTTCCGCATCGGCGCGTCGACGTTGCTCAACGACCTGTTGCTGCAGCGCGCCAAGCTCCGGACCGGCCGCTACGAGAAGCCGTCGAGGTTGACACTTGACTGAGGCGCGAAGGTGACTGAAATCGAGAAGCGAAGCGGGTTTGGGCTCGAGTACGCCGCCGCGCCGGAGTCGACCGCGATTGTCGCCCTCGCCGACCGGTATGGCCTGTTCATCGGCGGCGAGTGGGTCGAACCCCGCAGCGGCTTGTACATGCCGTCGATCAACCCGGCCACCGAAGCGGTGCTGACCGAAGTCGCGAACGGCGGTCCCGGCGACGTCGACGCCGCCGTGCGCGCCGCGCGCGAGGCATGGCCTAAATGGGCGGGCCTGCCGGGCAAGGAACGGGCCAAGTACATCTATCGAATCGCGCGCCTCCTGCTGGAGCGGGCGCGCGAGTTTGCGGTGCTCGAAACCCTCGACGGCGGCAAGCCCATCAAAGAGTCGCGCGATGTCGACGTGCCGCTCGCGGCCGCGCACTTCTTCTATTACGCGGGCTGGGCCGACAAACTCGCCTATGCGGTGCCGGGCGCGAAGCCGGTGCCGCTCGGCGTCGCGGGCCAGATCATCCCGTGGAACTTCCCGCTGCTGATGGCCGCATGGAAGTTGGCGCCCGCGCTCGCAACCGGCAATGTGTGCGTGCTCAAACCCGCGGAGACGACTCCGCTCACTGCGTTGCTGCTCGCCGAGGTGATCGACGAAGCGGGGTTGCCGCCCGGCGTCGTCAACATCGTCACCGGCGGGCGCGAGACGGGTGCGGCCGTGGTCGAGCATCCCGACATCGACAAGATTGCGTTCACCGGATCGACCGCGGTCGGTAAGGCGATCCAGAAGGCGATCGCCGGTACCGGCAAGAAGGCGACGCTCGAACTCGGCGGCAAGGCCGCCAACGTCATCTTCGAAGACGCCGCGCTCGACCAGGCTGTCGAAGGTGTCGTGAACGGCATCTTCTTCAACCAGGGTCACGTGTGCTGCGCCGGGTCCCGCCTGCTCGTGCAGGAACCGGTGTTCGAGCTCGTGATGGAGAAGCTGAAGGCGCGTCTCGCGACCTTGCGGGTCGGTGACCCGCTCGACAAGAACACCGACCTGGGCGCCATCAACAGCGCCGAGCAGCTCGAGCGCATCACGGCGCTGTACGAAGCGGGGGTCGGCGAAGGCGCCGAGCCGTTCCAACCCGAGTGCGCGCTCCCCGACAAGGGCTACTGGTTCCGACCGACGGTGTTCACGAATGTGTCGCAGTCGCACCGCATCGCACGCGAGGAGATCTTCGGGCCCATACTGTCGGTGCTGACGTTCCGCACGCCCGAGGAGGCGGTCACGAAAGCGAACAACACGCCGTACGGTTTGTCGGCCGGGGTGTGGACCGAGAAGGGTTCGAAGATCCTCTGGATGGCGGACCGGCTGCGCGCCGGTGTCGTGTGGGCCAACACGTTCAACCGCTTCGACCCGACCAGCCCGTTCGGCGGGTTCCAGGAGAGCGGGTTCGGTCGTGAGGGCGGGCTCGCGGGGCTGCTCCCCTACGTGCACTTGGAACGGACCTGACATGACAGGCGCAGGCCGGCTTCCGGTCAAGAAGACGTACAAACTGTTCGTCGGCGGCGCGTTCCCGCGGTCCGAGTCGGGCCGCACGTACCCGGTGCACGCGAAGGACGGTTCGGTCGTCGCGCAGGCGCCGCTCGGTTCGCGCAAAGACTTGCGTGATGCGGTGCGCGCGGCCCGGTCGATCCAACCGAAGTGGGCCGGTTCGACTGCGTACCTCCGGGGCCAGGTGCTTTACCGCGTCGCCGAGATGATGGAAGGCCGCGCTGCGCAACTGCGCGACGAACTCGAGCACGTCGGGCTCTCGGCCAAAGCGGCGAAGGCCGAAGTCGCGGCCGCGATCGATCGTGTCGTCTGGTACGCCGGCTGGGCCGACAAGATCGCGCAGGTCGTCGGCACCTCGAACCCGGTGGCCGGCCCGTACTTCGACTTCACGATTCCCGAACCGGTCGGTGTCGTCGGCGTCGTCGCTCCCGACGAGCCTGCGTTGCTCGGGTTGATCTCGCTCGTGATCCCCTCGGTATGCGCGGGCAACGCCGTGATCGTGATTGCGTCGGAACCGAACCCGCTCGTGGCAATCACTCTGGGCGAGATCATCGCGACCTCAGACCTGCCCGGCGGCGTCATCAACATCCTGTCGGGATCGAAGACCGAAATCGGGCCGTGGCTTGCGAGCCACGGTGATGTCGACACCATCGATGTCACCGGCGCGCCGCACGAACTCGCGGTCGCGATGGAGCAGCTCGCGGCCGACGACGTAAAGCGCGTCATTCGGCCACTCGGTCTGAACCCGCGCTGGGTCGGCGACCACGGTGAAAGTCCGTGGGCCGTCACCGCGTCGATGGAACTCAAGACCGTCTGGCACCCCAAGGGCACGTGAGCATCACGACGGTCGCGTTCGATGGCGACGACACCTTGTGGCACAACGAGGGGTTGTTCACGATGACGCAGGAGCGCTTCGAGGCGCTGCTGGCCGACCACGTGAGCGCCGACGAATTGCACGCTCGGATGCTCGACACCGAGCGCGAGAACGTCGCGGTGTACGGGTACGGCGTGAAGGGGTTCGCGCTGTCGATGATCGAGACCGCGATCGAAGTCACGAACGGGCGCGTCGACGCCGCGACGATTTACCGGATCCTGTCGTTCGCGAAAGACCAGTTGCGCCACCCGGTCGAGCTGCTGCCCGGGGTCGAAGCCGTACTCGATGCGCTGACCGGCCACTACCGCCTGCTGTTGATCACCAAGGGTGACCTCTTCGACCAGGAAAGCAAGATCGCCCGGTCGGGACTGTCGGAGCGTTTCGACGCGATCGAGGTCGTGGCCGAGAAGGACCCGGGCGTGTACGCGCGTATCCTCGCCCGCCACGGAATCGACCCCGCCGCGTTTCTCATGGTCGGCAACTCGGTGCGTTCCGACATTCTGCCGGTGCTCGACATCGGCGCGCAGGCCGCGCACGTCCCGTATCACCTCACATGGGAACTCGAAGAGGCGGACGCGCCGGAAGCGCACGACGGATACTGGGAGCTCGAACACATCGGCCAGGTGCCGGAACTCGTCGCGAAGCTGAAGGGAGCGTCATGAACCCGTACGACGCGGCGCAGGAGGCGGCGCACGTCGTCGCCAAACTCACGGGAGTCGAACGCCACGACGCAGCAGTCGTCCTCGGTTCGGGCTGGGGCGAAGCCGCCGCGCAGCTCGGCACGGTCGTCGCCGACGCGGCGCTGGCCGACGTTCCGGGCATTCCCCCGCCGACGGTCGTGGGTCATGGCGGCCGGCTGCTCTCCCTCGACGTGCGCGGGCTGCGCGTCCTTGTCCTCGCGGGCCGCTCGCACCTGTACGAGGGTCACCCGGTCGAGACGGTGGTGCACGGCGTGCGCACGGCGGTGTTCGCCGGATGCGAGACGATCGTGTTGACCAACGCGGCCGGTGGTATCGACCCGACGATCCCCGTCGGTACGCCGGTGGCGCTCTCCGACCATCTCAACCTCACCGGCGCGTCGCCGATGGCCGGGCCCGACGTTCCCGAGAGACTGCCCGGCCGGTTCGTCGACCTCACCGACGCGTACGACGCCGAACTGCGCGGGTTCGCGCACGCGGTCGACCCGTCGCTCCCCGAAGGCGTGTACGCCGGATTGCTCGGGGGCGCGTTCGAAACGCCGGCCGAGATACGCATGCTGCGCACGCTGGGCGCCGACCTGGTGGGCATGAGCACCGTGCTCGAGACGATCGCGGCCCGGCACCTCGGCGCCCCGCGTCCTCGGCATCAGCCTGGTCACCAACTTCGCCGCCGGGGTGTCGACCGAGAAGCTCTTCCACGCCGAAGTCCTCGCCGCGGGTGCGGCCGCCCGCCCGCGCCTCGTCACCCTGCTACGCGGCGTCCTCGAACAGGTTGCGAATATCTGAACCCACGCCGCGTCTGGTCGCGCGTATGGGTTCCCCACAACACCTACGCGCGCCCAGAACGGCTCGGGGGGG
>JANNHK010000209.1:0-1774 GCA_031404355.1 Actinomycetes bacterium | reverse complement strand
TCTCCCAGTGGTGCAACGTGAACGGGATCTCGACGCGTACGTGTCCCGGCTGGTCGTCGAGGTAGTCGACGAGCCCGGCGTGATACTCGGCTTGGAGTGAGAGGTCGGTCGCGGCGGCATCGGCGACGGCGGTGATTTGGGAGCCGTGCCAGGCGACCACGACCGGGACGGCGAGGAGGAGCCGCTTGGTGCGCGCCGGGTCCGCCAGAAGGAGAAGCGGTGCCGCGAACAGCATCGGCAAGCGGCCGACGTTCGAGCCGAGCGGGCTGGCGACGAGGAACGCGCCGGTGCCGACGACGGCGTACAACGCGCACCCGAGCCGCACGGTCGGGTCGTCGCACGCGAGCGCGACGAGCGCACACAAACCGAGCGCCCACGCGACCGTGGTGACGGGCATCGGGTACGTGCCGCCGGTCCCGAACACGATGCTCGTGAACGCGGCGGGGGCAATGGCCGCAGTGACGAGCGCGGCGCCGAGGCGGTAGCGCTTTGCCGTGTACGCCCACGCCGCGAACGCGATGCCGAGGAACACGGCCGCGACCGGGCTGGAGAGCGCGCACGCGACCGCCAGTGCTGCGGTTGCGGTCTTCGATCGCGTGAGCGTCGCGAGCGCGGCGAGACCGAACGCGACACCGAGCGCGAACGCGAGCCGGCCGACGACGAGGTTGGCGATCATGCCGAACGCGAACGCGCTTGTAGCGAGCAAGGCGCGCGGGTGGTTGCGCACGAGCCGTTCGAACGCGGCCACGCTCGCGGTCGTCGAGGCGACCGCGATCCCCCAGACGCCGAGCACCGCGCCGAGCGCGGGGAGCAGGGTGCTGTACCCGAGGGTCGGGTGCCCGCCGAACCAGTTGGCGTTCCAGAACACGGCCCCGTCGCGGAACCGCTCGATCCGCAAGATCTGCGCCGGGAAGTCCTGCCCGTACCAGCCGAGGGCCAGCACGAGCGCGGCGGCCGCCGCCGTGAGCAGGGTGATCGGCCAGCGCCGCAGCAACGTCATCTCCCCCAGGACGCGCCGGCCTACCGAGAGGTTGTAAGGGCCAGCGCCCGAGCCCGAGCAAGAGCAAGAGCAGTCAGCTCGTCGTCCCGATCGAGGTACGTCGCCGCCTTGTACAGGCGCTCCGGGTCGTCATTGAGGTCGCCCAGGGCGTTGTTGCAGGTGAAGCACAGGAGCCCGCGGATGACGCCCGTCTCGTGGTCGTGATCGACGTGCAGCGCAATGTCGTCGCGAGGGGGACGCCCGCAGATCGCACACCCGCCGCCTTGCCCTTCGAGCATCTCGTCGTACTGCTCGACCGTGAGCCCGTACTTCCGCTTGAGGTGGCTCTTGCGATCGGAGATCTTTTTCTTGCCGCTCTCGGCGTACTCGCGGAGCTTTGCCTTGTAGCGGTCCGGATTCTCGCGTTGCCACCGTTGGACCCGCTCGATGTACTTGCCGGGGTCCTCTAGGTACTTCGCTCGCCGAGTCGCGAGGTTGCAGACCTTGCAGTCGGGACGACGCCCGTCACGACCGCCCTTGTTTGCGTAGAACTCGTCGAGAGGCTTCGTCTCGCCGCAGACCTTGCAGGTCTTCACGTGCTGATCCTAGAGATCAGGTGAGACAACTACGTCGATTTGGACGCAGTTACTGGCCGCCCTTCTGCACGTAATTTCTCACAAACTCCTCTGCGTTGTCCTCTAGCACGGAGTCGATTTCCAGTGGCGTCGGGTAGCCGTGCGCCAGGCAGCGGATGAAACCGACCTCATCCGGTGGCTCATAACCCAGCTCGGTGGA
>JANNHK010000208.1:0-20453 GCA_031404355.1 Actinomycetes bacterium | reverse complement strand
GTTTCTCGCAGAAGACGGCAAGGCCAAGGTCGGCAGCAGCCTCGACCGCTTCGAGATGCCCGGATGTCCACGTGCACACCCACACCGCGTCGACCTGGTCGAGGAGCGCGTCGAGCGAATCGGCGACGACCGCGCCGTGATGGTCGGCCAGGCGGCCGGCCCGCTCGGCGTCCTGGTCGAACGCCGCGACGACGTCGGCGTCGACGAGCTTGGCGTCGGCAAGCCGGCTCAGTGCGTACGAGTGCACCGTCGCGATGTGCCCGCATCCGACGAACCCGATGCGGATCACGTGTCGTCTCCGCGCCGGCGGTCGAGCAGCGCCGCGGGCCGCACGAGCGAGTCGCCGAACCGGTCCCGCACGGTGTCGGCGGCCCGTTCGACCGCGGCGATGCGGTCGACGTGATCGACGTGGTCGCCGTGGTCGCCGTCGAGCACGAGCACTCCCTGGGTCGGCGGCGGATCGAGCAACTGCGACGCCGACACTCCCAGCAGGCGGATACCCCGCGTGACGTCGAACCCTTCGAGCAATTCGCGAGCGGTGTCGAGGACGACCGGCCCGACATCGGTCGGGTCGGGTCGGTGAGGGTGCGGGCTCGGGTGCGCGTCTCGAAGTCACCGAACCGAACTTTGAGGGTCAGCGTCCGGGCAACGACCTGCGCCTTGCGCAGCCGGATCGCGACCCGCTCCGCGAGACGCACGAGTTCTCGGTCGCACGCGGCGCGGGTGCGGAGGTCGGTGCCGAAGGTTTCCTCGGCACCGATCGACTTCGTCTCGTGTTCGGGCACGACCGCGCGCGGGTCGTCGTTGTGCGCGAGCGCGTGCAGGTGCGCGCCGAGTGACGGGCCGAGTGCAGCGGTGAGCGCGTCGACGGGAAGGCGGGTGACGTCGCCGATGGTCGCGACACCCATGCGGTCGAGCTTCGTGAACGTCACGGGGCCGACACCCCACAGCCGCCTGACCGGCAACGGCGCGAGGAAGGCGGACTCGGCTCCGGGTTCGACGACGAGCAGTCCGTCGGGCTTCGAGAGATCACTCGCGAGTTTGGCCAGGAACTTCGTCGTGGCCACACCGACCGAGACGGTGAGACCGGTCTCGGCCCGCACCCGGCGCCGGATCAACGCGGCGACCTCGGGACCGGGGCCGTGGTGCCGGCGGATGCCCGCGACGTCGAGGAACGCCTCGTCGATCGAGAGCGGTTCGACCAGCGGGGTGACCGACCGCAGGACCGCCATCACCTCGCGGCTCTTCTCGCTGTAGCGATCGAACCGGGGCGAGAGGAACACGCCGTCAGGACAGGCGCGCCGCGCCCGCGCCATCGGGAGCGCCGAATACACCCCGTAGGTGCGGGCCTCGTAGCTCGCGGCGGCGACGACACCTCGATTGCCCAGTCCGCCGACGACGACCGGCCGCCCGCCGAGCGTGGGGTCGTCGAGCTGCTCGACCGACGCGAAGAACGCGTCGAGGTCGCAATGCAGGACCGAGGAGTCAGCGCGCGGGGTCGCGCGCGTCATTGGTTACGGACGACGCGCATGGCGTCGCGGCTCGTGCCGTGTACGTCGTAGTGGAAGCCGCGTCCGGTGCCCGGTGCCCAGCGTTCGTCGAGCCATGCCGCGAGCGGTTCGCGCACCCACGGCGCGCCGGTCGACAACCGGTCGACACACACGGTCGGCGGCAAGAACGCGGCTTCGACCACGATGCCGTCGGGGTCGGCGACATGCAGTTTCCCCGTGTACGCCTCGGCGAGGTACACCTCGCACCGCATGCGCCAGCCCATGTCGGCCGCGAACGCGTGCACCTCGTACAGGGGACCGGTCCAGCGGTCGACGACGAGGCCTGTCTCCTCCTCGACCTCGCGCGTGAGCCCGGCGAGGAGCGAGGCGTCGTCGGGGTCGATCACACCGCCCGGGGTGCTCCAGTCTTCGAACCCGCCCCGCCGCACGTTGCGCACGAGCAACACGCCGTCGGAGGACTCGATCAGTCCTCCGGCCACAGTCCACTCGCGTACGGTCATCGGGGGCATTCTCGCGCTGCCGGAACTCGCGAGTGTCCTGGGTACGATCGTCCCGCCATGGTCGTACCCGAGCACCCGAATGCGCCCCGCCGGGCCATGTTGGCGCTCGCGTTCGCCGGGATCGTGTGCAGCGGCCTGCTGGGCGGCGCGATCGGATGGGGTCTCGTCGACACAACGTGCAGCGAGACTCCGACGGTTGCGGAATACCTGCTCGACGACGTGCCCGGCTACGACATCGACATGCCGTCGTGCGACCTGCGCCTGATCGCGGGTGCAGTCGCCGGGACACTCGTGATCGGCATCGGCGCGGGCGTGATCGCCGGGTTGATGCTGCGCGCCCAGTCGGAGTGGCGGGCGCATCCGCCCGAAACCGGACCTACCCAAGCACGATCCGGCGGAAGCCCTCGGCGTAGCTGACACCGGCGGCCCGGCCCGCGGCCTCGGCGGTCTCACGCAGGAAGTCGCGGAACCACACGGTCGTGTCGGCGAGCTGGCTCGCGTGGCAGAACAGCGCTTCGATCTTGCGGTCGATGGTCGCGGTGATGTCGATCCACACGTTCGCTTCGAACGTGCCCGAGAGGTAGAGCGCGCGGGGCTGGTGGATGTCGAGCCCCTCGGCGCGCAACTCGGGGAAGTAGTGCGGGTTCCCCGCCGCCGGCGACACCGCGTCGAGCACGGCCCAGCCGGTGACGCGGTGGTCGCGGTGGTTGACGTAGCTGTCGCCGAAGAACACGGCGGTCGGGTCCGGGCCCAGCACGACATCGGGGCGCAAGCGGCGGATGTAGCGCACGAGATCGGCGCGCAGCGACCGGTCGTCGTCGAGGTCGCCGTCGGGATAGTCGAGATGGTGCACTCCCGCGACGCCGAGTACACGGGCGGCCGCCGCGCTCTCGTCGACGCGCGTACGGGCGAGTTCGTCGGGGTCGGCGGCGGGGTCGGAGGTGCCCTTGTCGCCCCGCGTTGTCGTCAGGATGTGCACCTCCGAGCCGGAACTCGCCCACCGCGCGAGCGTTCCTCCGGAGGAGATCTCGGGGTCGTCGGGATGCGCGTAGACGGCGAGTACCCGGGCGGGTGTGTCGTGGTCGAGCGTCATCTAGTGCATGGGGCGGATGAGGCCCTCTTGGATCACGGTCACTGCGAGCGCGCCTTCGCGTGTGTAGATGTGGCCTTCGGCGAGGCCGCGCGCGCCCTGGGCAGACGGGCTCTTCTGGTCGTAGAGCAGCCACTCGTCGGCGCGCAGCGGCCGGTGGAACCACATTGCGTGGTCGAGGCTGGCGATCATGTATTGCTCGTCGTCCCACGAGCGCGCGTGCGCCATCGTCGCGGTGTCGAGCAACGTGAGGTCCGATGCGTACGCGACGATGCACGCGTGGAGGAGCGGGTCGTCCGGCAGCGTTCCGTTGGCCCGGAACCACACGAGCTGTTCGGGTTCACGCGGGCCCGGGTCGGAATCGAGCCAGCGCGGCGGCCGGGTCGAGCGGGTGATCACGGGTCGCTCGCGCTTGAGCCACTCGACCATCGGCTCGGGGAACTGGTCCTCGTGACCTTCGATGAGCTCCGCGAGCGACGGCAACGAGTCGGGGTCGGGCGCGTCGGGCATCTCGAACTGGTGCTCGGGCCCGGGCTCGTCGACATGGAACGACGCCGAAAGGTTGAAGATGGCGCGGCCGTGCTGGATCGCGACGACGCGGCGGGTCGTGAAGCTCTTGCCGTCGCGGATGCGGTCGACCTCGTAGACGATCGGGATGCGCGGGTCGCCCGGCCGCAAGAAATAGGCGTGCAGTGAATGCACCACCCCGCGCTCGACGGTGCGCCCCGCGGCGACGAGCGCCTGCCCGGCGACCTGCCCGCCGAACACGCGCTGGCGGTTCTCGTCGGGACTCAACCCGCGAAACAGGTTCACCTCGAGCGTTTCGAGATGCAACAGTTCGATCAGCTCGTCGAGCGCAGTCCCCATCGCCCCCAATCCTAGGATGCGTCGATAGACCCCTTGAAACCGCCCACACTCCACTGTGGGCTATCGACGCATCCCTACCCGAAGAAGACGGCGGCGGTGTTGTAGAGCTTTTCGTCGACGGTCTTGAGCCGCTCGACGCCGTCCTCGATGGGCACGCGGACCACGTTGGTGCCGTGGAGGGCGACCATCACGCCGAAGTCGCCTTCGTGGACGGCGTCGATGGCCTCGATCCCGAAGCGGGTCGCGATCACCCGGTCGTACGCGGTGGGGCTGCCGCCGCGCAGGACGTGACCGAGCACCGTGGTGCGCGCCTCGAACCCAGTGCGGCGCTCGATTTCCTCGGCGAGCTGGTTGCCGATGCCGCCGAGGCGAACGTGGCCGAAGTCGTCGAGCTCGCCCGACGCCAGTTCCATCGTTCCCGCGGCAGGCACCGCACCTTCGGCGACCACGACGATCGAGAAGCTCGCGCCCCGTTGATGGCGGTGCGTCAGCCGGTCGCACACCTCTTCGATGTCGAACGGTTCTTCGGGCACGAGGATCATGTCGGCGCCGCCCGCGAGCCCGGAGTACGTCGCGATCCAGCCCGCGTGCCGGCCCATGACCTCGACGACCATGACGCGGTCGTGGCTCTCGGCCGTGGTGTGCAGGCGGTCGATCGCGTCGGTTGCGATCTGCACCGCGGTGTGGAACCCGAACGTGAAGTCGGTTGCCGAGAGGTCGTTGTCGATCGTCTTCGGAACACCGACCACCTGGATGCCGTCGGTCGCGAGCTTGTGCGCGACTCCGAGCGTGTCCTCGCCGCCGATGGCGATGATCGCCTGCACGTTGTCGCTGCGCAGGGTGGCCTTCACCTTGCCGGGACCGTCTTCGCTCTTGAACGGATTCGTCCGCGACGTCCCGAGGATCGTGCCGCCGCGCGGGAGCAGGCCCCGCACTGCGCCGACGTGCAGGTCGATCGACTCGCCCGTCATGACGCCGCGCCAGCCGTGGCGGTAGCCGAGCAGGTTGTGGCCGTACTGCCCTTCGCCCTTGCGTACGACCGCGCGGATCACAGCGTTGAGGCCGGGACAGTCGCCGCCCCCGGTGAGCATGCCTATGCGCATCGCAGTCTCCCTTCCCGGCCCTGCCCTATCCTGCCCGCGTCCGGCTGCCGGACGCGCGATGGACGGGAGAATTTCACCGAATGCAACTTCCATCGGAGCCGGACCCGTTCAGTGAAGGCTGGACGGCGCGCCGCCTCCGCCGGCTGGCGACCGCTCGACTCGAACCGGGCGAACAACTCATTTCGTGGACAAGGGCCTGGGTCTCGGTCGACGGCCGGTTCAACCGCGTGCTCGCGGGCCGCACGCGCGACTTCACGGTCCTCACGGACCGCCGACTGATGCTCTGGTCGACGGGCTTCTTCACCCGCATGCCCCGCCGCCGCGTGCTCGCCGATCGTCTCGACGAACTCAGCGCCCAGCGGTTCCCGCCGCTGGCCGGGTTGCAGCTGCGCGTCACGTCGCCGCAACACAAGGCGTTGCGCTTCGAACTGAAGAGCGGCGACGAGAGCGTGCGCTTCGCGAGCGAGTTCATGGCGCGGATCGCACAGGTCGAGCCCGCTATGCCCGAACCCGAGGTCGTCGAACCCGAGGTCGAAGCGTGAGCGTCCAGGCGCAAGCCGCAGGCACGGTCAGTCAACCCAGGTCGTCAGGCGATGGAGTGCCTGCGGCTGTAGCCGCATGAGTAGCGTCATCGCGATCGACGCGGGCACGACCGGGGTGCGGTCCTTCGCCGTCGATGCTGCGGGGCGGCCGCAGGCGATGGCCTACCGCGAGTTCCCGCAACATTTTCCGCGTCCCGGTTGGGTCGAGCACGACCCGGACGACATTTGGCGGGTGACGCTCGAAACACTCGCCGAAGTCGCCGCCGTCCTTGCCGACGCGGGCGAGACGGTCGCCGCCATCGGCATCACGAACCAGCGGGAGACGACAGTCGTGTGGGACCGGCGCACCGGCCAACCGCGCCACCGGGCGATCGTGTGGCAGGACCGCCGCACCGCCGAGGCGTGCGACCGTTTGCGCGCCGATGGGCACGAGCCGCTGGTGCGCCGGCGCACCGGCCTGGTCCTCGACCCGTACTTCTCGGCAACGAAGCTCGCGTGGCTGCTGCGCGAAGGCGGCGTCGCGGCCGACGACAATCTCGTGTTCGGCACCGTCGACACATGGATCCTGTGGCACCTCACCGGGGGAACAAACGGCGGCGTGCACGCGACCGACCCGTCGAATGCGAGCCGCACGATGCTCTACGACATCGGCGCACTCGAATGGTCCGACGAACTGTGCGCGCTCTTCGCCATCCCGCGCGCGTGCCTGCCCGAAGTCCTGCCGTCGAGCGGGCGCTTCGGTGTGACCCGTCCCGACTGCGCGGCCGGGCTCACCGTCCCGGTCAGCGGCATCGCCGGCGACCAGCAGGCCGCTTTGTTCGGTCAGGCGTGCGTCGAGGTCGGCATGACGAAGAACACCTACGGAACCGGTTCGTTCGTGTTGACCAACGTCGGCGCGACCGTGCCCGAGCCCGTCGACGGCCTGCTGACGACGGTCGCGTGGTCGCTCGGGCCCGGCCAGATCGCGTACGCGATGGAAGGTGCGATCTTCGTGACGGGCGCGGCCGTGCAGTGGCTGCGCGACGGACTCGAGATCATCGCCGAGGCAGCCGAGACGGGTCCGCTCGCGGCGTCGGTGCCCGACAACGGCGGCGTCTACCTCGTGCCCGCGTTCACCGGCCTCGGTTCGCCGTGGTGGGACCCGTACGCGCGCGGCACGATCGTCGGCATCACCCGAGGCACGACGCGCGCCCACATCGCGCGCGCCGCGGTGGAGGCAATGGCGTTCCAGACCGCCGACGTGGTCGAGGCAATCACCGCCGCGAGCGGCACTCCCCTGGCCGAGCTGCGCGCCGACGGCGGCGCGTCGGCGATGGACCTCTTGCTCCAGTTCCAGGCCGACGTCCTCGACGTGCCGGTGCGCCGCGCCGCGATCCAGGAAACGACGGCGCTCGGCGCCGCGTACCTGGCCGGCGTCGCGGAAGGCGTATGGGAATCGCCCGCCGCGGTCAACGCGTCGTGGCAGGCCGACGCCACGTTCGTCCCCACGATCGAGGCGCCGGAGCGCGACCGCCGGCGCGCCGAATGGAAGCGCGCGGTGGAACGTTCGCGCGACTGGGCGCGCGACTAGGACGCAGCCGACTCGGGCTGACGGGCGTCGGCGAACGTCGCGATGCGGGCGACCTCCGTCGGAACGTTTTCGGCGGTGCGGGTCATGTACGTGTCGACGTACTCGTAGCCCGAGAGCTGGCAGATGTCGTACATCAGCTCGTCGGTGAGTTCGCGCAGCGCCATGCGGTCGTTCTCGCGGCCCGCGTACCGGCTCGGGTCGAGCGGTTCGCCGAAGCGGATCGTGACGTGCTGGAACAACTTCGGCAGCTTGCGGTCGACGGGCTGGCAGTCGTCGGTACCGATGAGGCCGATTGGCACGATGGGCGCGCCGCTGCGCATCGCGAGCCGGGCAATTCCGGTGTGGCCGCGGTGCAGGAGGCCGTCGCGCGTACGCGTGCCCTCGGGATAGATGCCGAACACGCCGCCGGAACTGAGCACGTCCATCGCCGACTCGAGGGCCCGCTCGCTCGCGCTGCCGCCTTCGCGGCGAATGGGGATCTGCCCGAGACCGCGGAAGAACCACGCGGTCTTCGGGTCGTCGAAGTAGTCGGCCTTGGCGACGAACGTGACCCGGCGCCGGACGAAGAGCGGAATGAACATCGAGTCGAGGAACGACCGGTGGTTGGCCGCGAGGATGACCGCCCCCTTTTGGGGGATGTGCTCTCGGCCTTCGACCTTGATGCGGTAGCCGAGCCGAAGCACGGGCGTGAGTACCGCCTTGATGACCCAATAGAGCACGGCGGGAGGCTACGCCCCCCGGGCCTCGACGTCAGGCGGCGCGCTCGAGGACCGGTATCGGTTGTGCCACAGGACCGCGAACCGCGACTGATCACTCGATGGCGAGTCTTGACCATCCGGTCAAGTTGGCGGCTAGCGTTGGGGCGTGCGCAGGAAGCTCACCCAGCGCGGACGCGACCGCCGCGAACAGCTCATCGACTGCGCGGCCCGGCTGTTCGCCGAGCGGGGCTACCACCCCACGTCGGTATCCGACGTCGTCGAAGAACTCGGTGTCGGCAAAGGCGTGTTCTACTGGTATTTCTCCTCCAAGGAGGAGCTGCTCGCCGAGTTGCTGAAGGCGTCGAACCACGACCTGCGCAAGCGCCAGCAGCAGGCGATCGGCGACGAACCCGACCCGATCAAGCGCATCGAACTCGGCATCCGTGCCAGCCTCACCTGGTTCCGCGAGCACCGCGACTACTTCTCGATCATCGCCTTCGCGGCCACCGACGAGACGTTCGCGCCCGTCTTGCGCCGCAACCGCGACATCGCGATCGCCGACACGATCCGCCACCTGAAGGACGGCATCGTCGAAGGCCGCATCACCGACGCCGACCCCGAGATGCTGGCGCACGCGATCCACGGCGTGGTCGCCGAACTCACCCGGCAGTACCTCGTCGAGCAGGACGAAGACGTCGACCGCATCGCGGCCGTCGCCGTGAGCTTCTGCCTCGACGGCCTCGCCCGCTGAACCTGCGCCAGATATGCGCCCTAGGGGCGCATACTCGGCGCAAGAACGTGGTTAGCCGAGTTTTTCGAGGCCCTTCTTAAGCTGGCGGACGGCCTGCTGGATGCGCTTGTCGTTCTCGACGAGCGCGAACCGCACGAAGCCTTCGCCACCGGGGCCGAAACCGGAACCGGGCGACAACGCGACCCGGGCGTCCTGCACGCACATCGTCGCGAACTCGAGGCTCGTCATGTCGTTGTAGGGCTCCGGGATCGGCGCCCACAGGAACATCGTGCCCTTGGGTTTCTCGACCTCCCACCCGATGCGCGTGAGGCCCTCGCACAACGCATCGCGCCGGCCGAGATAGATCTCGTTGACTTCCGCGGGGAAGTCGGGCGCCTCGTTCATGGCGACGGTCGCCGCGATCTGGATGGGCTGGAACGACCCGTAGTCGAGGTACGACTTGAGCTTCGCGAGCGCGGCCACGATCTCGGCGTTCCCGACACAGAAACCCATACGCCAGCCCGCCATGGAAAACGACTTCGTCAGCGAGTACATCTCGACCGCGACGTCCTTCGCACCCGGCACCTGCAAGATCGACGGCGGCTCGTAGCCCTCGAACCCGAGATCGGAGTACGCGAAGTCGTGCACGACCACGATCTCGCGTTCACGCGCGAACTCGACGAGCTGTTCCATGAACGCGAGGTCGACACACGCGGTCGTCGGGTTGTGCGGGAACGACGCGACGATGACCCGCGGCCGCGGCCACGCCTGTTCGTACGCGGCGGTGAGGTTGGCGAAGAAGTCCTGCCCGGGCCCCATGCGCACGTAGTGCACGCCCGCACCCGCGAGGATCGGACCCCAGATGTGGATCGGGTACGACGGGCTCGGCACGAGCGCGGTGTCGCCCGGGCCGACGAGCGTGAGCATGAGGTGCGAGAAACCCTCTTTCACGCCGATCGTCGAGCAGATCTCGGTGTCGAAGTCGAGGGTGACACCGAACTTGCGCTCGTACAGTTCGGCGACCGCGAGCCGTAGCTTCGGGATGCCGCGGCTGGTCGAGTACCGGTGGTTGCGCGGGTTGCGCACGGCCTCGATCAGCTTTTCGACCGCGATGTCGGGCGACGGGATGTCGGGGTTGCCGAATGCGAGGTCGACGACGTCCTCGCCTGCTCGCCGGAGCTGCATCTTCAGCGCATCGACCTGCGCAAACGCATACGGCGGCAGGGCGTGGATCCGGCGGAACTCCATACGGCCACGGTACCAGGGGTGTTGTCCGGCTCCGTTAGTTTTCGGGCCCGATGGAGACGCGCACAACCGCACCCAAAGCTGTGCTGCTCGACGTGGGCGGCATCTTCTTGCTGCCCGAGCACAACCGCATCATCGGCGCGTTCGCGCGCGCCGGGCAGACGCCGGTGATCGACGACCTCGACCGGGCGCACTACACCGGCGCGGTCGCGCTGCACACGGGGTTCGACATCCTCACCGACTTCCGCACACCGTGGGCCGCGTACCTCGACGGCTACATCACCGCGTGCGGCATCGCCGACGAGTTCCGGGCCGACGTGCACGAACACCTCGACAGTGAATTTGCCGATGCCGCGCTGTGGATTCGCCCCGCGCCGGGTTCGCGCGACGGCCTGCGCGCGCTTGCCGCAACCGGCGTGCGACTCGGGATCGTGTCGAACGCCGACGGGCTGATTGGCCGGCGCCTGCGCGAGCAGGAGATCCTGCAGGTCGGTCCGGGCGCCGGCGTCGAGGTCGAGTGTGTGATCGACAGCGGCGAGGTCGGCGTCGGCAAACCCGACCCGCGCATCTTCACGTTCGCGCTCGAGGCGATGGGTATCGAAGCGGACGATGCGTGGTACGTCGGCGACATGCCCGGCATCGACGTGGTCGGCGCACGCGCCGCGGGGCTGCACCCGATCGTGATGGATCCGTTCCACCTGCACGAAGCGGCCGACTACGACCGCACCGGCTCACTCCGCGAGCTCGCGGCCCAGATCGGCGACGAGTAGGCGCACAACGCTCGGTCGCTACCCGCCCGCGACCTCGTAGGGCTCCGCGTAGAACTGGCTGTACCACTTGCGGAACTGCATGATCGGGCCGTCGGTGTCGGCGAGCGCGGGAGTCGGGACGAATGTCTTGTGCTCCCAGATCGGCCGGTCTTCGTTGATCTGTTTGTTGATCTCTTTGACGAACGCGTCGGCGACGGTCGACGTGAGTTTCGCGTCGTCGAACTTGCGTACGAGGAAGTTGAACCGCACTTGCGTCTTTTCGTGATCGATGGGGGTCGTCGTCGCGATGTTGATCGCGTCGACGATGCCGCTGAACCACACCTTGGCGAAGCCGGGTCCGTGGTTGTACACGTCGATGCGGCCCCACGTGGTGCCGCGCGGCGTCACGTACGACTGCTTCGACAGCATCACCGAGCACGGGCCGTCGGTGTCGTACGACTCCATCTCGGCCACCGTCTCGGTCCCGTGCACGTAGCGGAAGTGCGCGGGGTCGACGCCGTTCTCCGACATCTCCTGCGGCACGGTGTGGATGATGTACGACGACGTGTAGAAGTCGGACCACGCCTCGTCGCCGATCTCGGGGATGACGGGGATCTCCCACTGCGGCGGTTCGTCGTGCGGGTGGTACCACGCGAGGACGAACCCGTTGCGCACGACCGTCGGGTACGTGCGCAGGCGCGCCTTCTTGTTGGTGCGGTCGCTGTACGGGATGTTCGTGCACGCGCCGGAGCCGTCGTACTTCCAGCCGTGGAACGGGCATTGCAACTCGCCCGCCTGCACGGTGCCGCCGACGCCGAGGTGCGCACCGAGGTGCGGGCAGTACGCGTCCTGGAGGTGGAAGCCGCCCGCCTCGTCGCGCCACAGGACCAACTCGCGGTCCCAGTACGTCAGCGCGGTGACCTCACCGGGCGCCACGTCGTCGGGAAACGCGACCTGGAACCATCCGAACGGGATCGGGAACGAGAAGCGTCGACTCATCAGTTCCGATTTTAGAACGTGTTTCAATCTTGGGCAACGTACCCTCTGCCCATGCGAATCGGCCTGGTGCTCGGGGCGGGAGGGGTCACCGGCCACGCCTTCCACGTCGGGGTGCTCCAGGCCGTCGAGGAAGCCACCGGCTGGAACCCCCGTTCGGCCGAGGTCGTCGTGGGCACCTCGGCCGGGTCGGTGGTCGGCGCCCTGCTGCGTGCCGACGTGGACGACATCCGCCCCCGCTCACCCGAACGGTCGCAGATCCCGGCGACGGGTGCGCGCGCCCGGCGCCCGGTCGCTTCCCCCGGGCTCCTCCTTCGGACGGGCCTGCGGCCCTGGACCGCCCGCTTCGGCAAGCTCGCGGCCGCGACGTTGCCCGAAGGGCAGGTCTCGACCGAACTCATCGTCGCCGACATGCGCGCGTTGTTCGACGGGTGGCCGGCACGATCACTGTGGATCAACGCGATGCGCCTCGACAACGGCGCCCGCGTCACGTTCGGCCGCGATGGCGCACCCACCACCGATGTCGCCACCGCGATCGCGGCGTCGTGCGCGATTCCGTCGTTCTTCGCGCCGGTCGAGATCGACGGCGTGCGCTACGTCGACGGTGGCGCGCACTCCCCCACCAACGCCGACGTGGTCGCCGACCTCGGACTCGACCTCGTGGTTGTTTCGTCGCCGATGTCCATCACCGCGACCACCGCACGCTTTGCGCTCGACACCGCGGGCCGTCGCCTGTCGCGTTACTACCTCGCGCAGGAGGTCGGGCGCGTGCGCAACGCGGGCACACCCGTCCTGACGTTCCAACCGACACCCGCCGACCTCGCCGTCATGGGCCTCAATGCGATGGACGCAAGCCGCCGGCTGCCGATCATCGACCAGGTCGCGGCATCGGCGCGAGCCCGCCTCGAACGCCCGGATGCAGCCGAACGGCTGACCCGCCTGGCGTCGTAGCCGGACTGGCCGCAGGTCATCCGGACTTGGGACCTATAGCCCTATCGACCATCCGCCCCATCGCTGACAATCAGTGCGTAACGCACGTCGGCGGTCCTTCGCCGATGGCTTCACGCCCCAGGAGCGGAAACCATGAAGCGCAGAACCCTCGACATCCTCTTCAGTATTGGCGGTCTGGCCCTCGCCGGCCTGCTGCTCGTCCTCGGTCTCGTCATGACGAGCAACGCCAACTTCGCGAAGGACTACGTCAAAGACCAGCTGAGCGCACAGAAGATCTACTTCACGCCCGCCGACGCGCTCTCCGACGAAGAGAAGCAGTCGGCATGTGTCGTCAAGTACGCGGGCGAGCAGCTCGTCACCGGCAAGCAGGCGGAGTGCTACGCGAACGAGTACATCGGGCTCCACGTTTCCGAAGCGGCCGAGGGCCTGACGTACGCCGAACTCGGTACTCCGCAACGCGAACTCCGCGCCCAGGTGGCCGAAGCGACGGAGTCGAACGACCCCGCGCTCGAAGACCTGCAGGCCGAGCTCGACGAGATCACCGGCCAGCGCGAGACCCTCTTCAAGGGCGAGACGCTACGAGGCCTCCTGTTGACCTCGTACGGATTCAGCGAGTTCGGCGTGAAGGGTGAACAGGTCGCAACCGTCGCCTTCATCGTCGCCTTCCTGCTGTTCGTGCTCTCGATCGCCGGCTTCGTCCACGCCTTCACGACCCCGAAGGACGAGGCCTTCGCCGAGCCCGAGCACACGACCGCCGCCTAGAACGACAGTTCGGACGGTACGCCCGTCATCACGTTTCAGCCGACGCCCCGCTCGCGTCGTAGACGGCGATCGCCGCTACGGCCGCGACGGGAGCGAGCCCCCCGGCGGCCGCGTGCCGCTCGGAGTTCCCGACCCCGGACTTCCGCCGGCATCGGGAGCCGTGTCCGTGTACGTCGGTGCGTCGTCGACCGGTCGCGACGACTCCTCGCTCGCAGCAGTCGCGGCGTCGGCCAGCCGTGCCCACCCGACGCCGTCACGCGCGGCCACTTCGGCGAACGTCGCCTCGAGCACCTCCCAGTCGGGCTCCGGCCCGATCGAGACCGTGACGTTGAGTACGTTCAACCGTTCCGGGTCGACGGCCGCGGTGTACTCGTCGAGCATTGCCTGCCAATCGGCGCGCGCCGCGTCGGGATCGGGGTCATCGTCCATCGACATCCCGGCGAGGCCGAGCGTGTCGTCACCCGCGATGATCACCAGCCCGCCTCCGGGCTCGTCGCGCAGCCAGTCGTTCGACCCGCTCGTCGTCCAGGGGTGCAGGACGTGCGCCGCGTCGATCTGCAGCGGGTCGTGACAGATCGCCGGGTTCTCGCACGCGTTGATCCACTCCATGCCTTCGGGCTGGAGTCCTTCGTCGATGGAACGCAGGCAGAACTCGGTGTTGCCGCTCGCGGCGACGAATCCGGCTTCGATCGCCGACTCGACCCATGAGCCCTCCGAGCACGCGCCCGAGAGGTACACGACCTCGACGCCGTAGGCCTCGATCGCGGCTTTCTGGCGCGCCAGTTCCGCGGTGCGGTCCGCGCCCTCGAGCCCGTCGGTGCTCTGGTCGCCCGAGTGCTGGGCGACGCCGTGGCACCGGGCCGTCATGTCGCGGACGAACGAGCTGTCCCACCCGTCGAGCGCTTCGACGAACGAGTTCGAGAGCTCGAAGCTCACGACGACGCCGTACTGGTCGGCGAGGTCGGCCAGCCGGTCGAGATACGACAGGTGGAGGTCGAATTCGGCGCGGTCGCGCGTTTCGTCGTCGTGGCGTTCGACGTGGACGCTCAGCGTCAAGCGCAACGGTGCTTGCGAAGGCGGGCAGGCAACGTCGGCGCTCGTCTCCGGGGACGTCGACGGCGTCGTGTCCGTTGGACCGGTGGTCGTCTCCGTCGGTTCGGAGCTGGTCGTCGCCGCCGGGAGACTTTCGCTTCCGGCCTCGCTCCCGCACGCGGCCAGGACCACGCACAGCGCGAGCACTCGCATGGCTCTCACGAACACCGGAATCGGCCGATTGGGAAGGTCAATGAGCTTTTCGCCACACCAGTCGGCGCTGACCCGGCGCCGGTTCCTGATCGTCGCCGCGGGTGGCGCGGCCGCGGCGACGCTGGTCGGCTGCGGAAGCGGCACGGGCGAAGCCGACGGAACCGGGAACGCCACCGCCGGCCCGACTTCGGCACCGCCGCCGGTCACGACGACCTCGACCGCCGCTCCGACCACCACGACGTCGCTCCCGACCGTCGGAACGCACAATGTGACGTTCTCGATCAACGTCCAGGACTTCGCCTACCCGGACCTGAGCGCGGCGGCCGTGCACCGCGTGCTCGACTTGCACGAGAACCTCGGGTTGCCGGTCGACGTGTATCTCACGACGACGATGGTCGACCTGTATGCGAGCGGCGACCCCGCACTCCTCGACCGGCTGAAGTCGTCACCGCGTGTCGCGGTTTCGTGGCACGTGCGCCCGCCCGCGCCGTACGCGGCCGGGTACGACTGGCGGCGCATCAACGCGATGCCGTTCGACGAGCAACTCGAGCTCGTCCGCCAATACGAGACGCAGGGCATCGATCTCGAGACGGGTGCGCCGGCCGTCGGTCCGGGCGGATACGCGCACGCGGTCGACGTGATCGGTTCGCCGCCGTGGTCGGCCGGCGCACTGTCGGACGCCGAGGTGATCGAGGCCGTCGAGCAGGTCTTCATCGACTACGGCGCGTCGTTCACCGTGCTGCACAGCGATCGCAACGACCTCGGCAAGGTGTCGAGGCGCGGCCTCGCCCTCAAGCCCGAGCACCACGACCTCAAGCTATTCGAGACCGTCGGTCGTAGCGCGCCGGAAGTGCTCGACGAAGCGATTGCGGACGCGACCGCGAATGCGAATGGTACGCCGGCCTTCGTCGGCGTGAAGATGCACGACAACGACTGGTTCGCGGCCGAATCGGCGTGGCTCACCACGTATATGAAGGACACGCGCCGCCCCCCGTGGGATCTCTCGGTGAAGTCGGCGTTGATCTCCGACGACGAGCAGGCCGCGATGTGGACGACCTACGAGGCGATGGCGAACGAGGTCGCGAACCGTTCCGACTCACTGTCGGCACTGAACCTGGCCGAAATCGACGCCCGCTGATCGCGGGCTTCACAGAAGCCTCGCGACCATGCTCGCCGGCATCTGAACCTTCCGGCAGGAAGTCAGCGTTCCAGTTCGGACGCCAAGGTCGACAGGCGGTTGCTGCGGATCGCTTCACGCATGACATCCGCGTCGAGCGCATTCGACAGGTAACAGAACGAGATACCGGATGCGGGATCAGCCCACGCGACTTGCGCGTGGGCACCCGCATGTCCGAATGCCCCGGGCGAGTTGTGGTGGCCGAAGATCGCGTAGCGCAGCTCGTGCATGCCGTCGTCACCGGCGAGGACGAGGCCGAGCGTACGGTTGGCGGGGACACCCATCATCGGGTCGGGGAACACGCAGCGGATGTTCGTCTTCGCGTCGTGCAAGATCGCGGGGTCCCACACGCCGGCCGGGTTGTGCAGGAGCGCCTGGTAGAAGCTCGCCATGACGGCCGCGGTCATGATGCCGCCACCGCCTGGAACGCCCGCCGCGCGGTGGTCGGGCGACGACAGTTCGTTGAGCATCGGCGACTCCTGTTCGCCGATCTCGATCCCCGGCGCGATGTCGTCCTGCTCGTCGATCGGAATGCCGAGCACGCGCGGCAGCCCGTGGGGCGCGGTCACGTACTGCTCGACGAAGTCGCGGAAGTCGAGTCCGCTCAATCGCTCGATCAACTCCGCGAGCACCCAGTGCGCCGACGTCGCGTGGTATTCGAACCGCGTGCCCGGTTCCCACTCGAGCTGCCACTGCGCGAACCGCGCGACACGGTGCGCGGGTTCGGCACCCTTGACCAGGTCCATGGGCGCGTTCGGGAATCCGGCCGTGTGCAACATGACCTGCTCGACCGTGACCACCTCTTTCCCGAACGTCGCGAACTCCGGGATGTACTCGGTGACCGGCCGGGCGACGTCGAGCTTCCCCTGCGCGATCAGCAGCCACACCGCCGACGCGACGATCGGCTTCGTCGCGGAGAACACCCCGAAACGCGTGGTGTTCGTCGCATCGCCGTACGTCTCGAACGCGAGCAGTTCACCGTCGCGCGCGACCGCGATCTGACACGCGGGTAGCCAGCCGCTGTCGACGTCGGCCTTGGCGGTGTCGAGCAGGGTGGTCAGGTCACTCACGGCGCATACCTCATATCTATATCTCGTATCGGGCGATCACTTCGTCGCCGAACCGGGCCAGTCCGTCGAGTTGGGTCGGCAGCGCAGTCGGGTCGCCGCCGTAGTAGTACCAGGGCACGGCTTGGAGCTCGGTCACGCCGAGCGCTTCGAGTTCGCGGAACCCGTCGAGGTCGAAGACGTCGACACACAGCGCATTCACCTCGAACGGCTCGTCGTCCCGGCCGAACTCCTTGCGCAGCGTGCGCAGCGACTCGACGATCTCGACCAGTTCGGCGCGCGTGCTCTGCACCGAGATCCACCCGTCGCCGAGACGCGCCGCCCTCTGCAGCGCGGGTTCCGAGTGCCCACCGACATACAGGGGCACGGGCGCGTCGGGCGCAGGGCTGATGATGAGCCGCCCGAAGTCGTAGTGCTTCCCGTGGTACTCGACCCACTCCGGACCGCGCCCTGCGCACACCAGCCGCAGGATCTCCATCATCTCGTTGGTGCGCGCGCCACGAGTGCGCATCTCGGTGCGGGTCCACGCGAACTCTTCGGGGATCCACGACAGCCCGATACCGAGCGCCACCCGATTGCCCGACAACACGGCGAGCGACGACAGCTGCTTCGCGACCAGCAACGGATCGCGTAGCGGGAGCTTCACGACGTTCGTCACGAACCGGATG
This sequence comes from Actinomycetes bacterium, assembly GCA_031404355.1. GTDB lineage: Bacteria > Actinomycetota > Acidimicrobiia > IMCC26256 > PALSA-610 > JANNHK01. Next base: position 2,982 of record JANNHK010000208.1, on the reverse strand, counting down.
CGTTCGGTGACCGCGGCCATCGCCGCCATCGCGATGAACGGCTCGACGAACGGCGTGTCCGGCGCCCAGAACCGGCCACCGTCGGCCGAGTACGGGTAGTCGGCCGACACCGTCTCGGGGAAGAACACCGAGTCGGGCACCGCGATCGTGTCGAACCCGGCCGCCTCGGCCGCGCGCGCGAGCGGCACCAGACGGTCGGCGGGCAACATCGGCAAGGCGGCGGTCCACTTCACGGCGGCGTAGCGTACGCAGCCATGGCGACGATTGCGATTACGGGCTCGGCGGGCGGTATCGGCATCGCGACTCGCGCGCGGCTGGAGGCCGACGGCCACCGCGTCGTCGGCATCGACATGCGCGACGCCGACGTCATTGCCGACCTCTCGACCACCGAGGGCCGAGCTGCGATGGTCGCCGCGGTGACCGACGTCAGCGGGGGCGCGCTCGACGGACTCGTCGCGGGCGCGGGCGTCATGGGCGATGGGCTCGCGGTGTCGGTCAACTTCTTCGGGGCGATCGCGACACTCGACGGGTTGCGACCGCTCCTCGAACGCGGCACTGACCCCAGCGCGATCGCGATCAGCTCCAACTCCACGACGACGCAGACCGGAATCTCACTCGATCTCATCAATGCCTGCCTCGACAACGACGAACCCAAGGCCCGGGAGTTGGCCGACACCTTCAAGGGTCACGGCTACGCCGGCTCGAAGCTCGCGCTGGCCCGCTGGGTGCGGCGCGCCGCGGCCGACTGGATCGGCTCCGGCGTCCGCCTCAACGCGATCGCGCCCGGTGTCATCGAGACACCCATGACCGCCGACCACCTCGACTTCATCTTCTCCATCCCCGACGTATTCCCGATCCCGATCGGGCGGCCCGGCCGCCCCGAAGAAGCGGCCGAACTCCTCGCGTTCCTCCTTTCGCCCGCGGCGTCGTTCTTCGTCGGCTCCCTCGTCTTCATGGACGGCGGCACCGACGCCGCCACCCGGGCCGACGACTGGCCCGCGGTACGGATGTAGGTTCAGCGGATGGCCGACGAGATAGAAGAAATCGTCCTCAACACACCGTGGCGCCGCGACCCCGGCGCCGTCGGGCCCGCGCTGCAACGCTGGGCGGCGGAGACGATCGGTCCCGACATCGAGCTGTTCGACATCCGCGCCCCCGGCAACGGCTACTCGAGCGAAACGATCCTGTTCGAGACGCGCGACTCATCCGGCACGGTCGATTCCCTCGTGGCGCGGCTCGCGCCGATGCCCGAAGTCTTCCCCGTGTTCGCCGAGTACGACCTCGCGCTCCAGCGCAAGTGCATGCAACTCGTGCGGGCCGACACCGACGTTCCGGTCCCCGACGTCGTCCACCCCGAGCAGGACGCGTCGTGGCTCGGCACGCCGTTCATCGTGATGCGCCGCGTCGACGGCGTCGCGCCCCTCGACGTTCCGCCCTACGTGTTCGGCGGTTGGGTGATGGACGCGACGCCGGAAGAGCGCGCGCACATGCAACACAACGCGATCTCGGTGCTCGTACAGCTCCACGAAATCACGCCCGAGACGCACGACCTGTCGTGGGTGACACCCCGCCAGGGCGGCGACAGCGCACTCGAAGCGCTCCTCGCGCACGAACGCTGGTACTACGAGTGGGCCCGCGAAGGCGACACCTACCCGCTGATCGAGCGGTCGCTCGACTGGCTCGACAAGCACATGCCCCACGACATTGCCGGCGTGTTCAGCTGGGGTGACGCCCGCATCGGCAACATGTTGTGGCGCGACTTCGAACCGGTCGCGGTGCTCGACTGGGAGATGGCGACGGTCGGTCCCCGCGAAGTCGATCTCGCGTGGATGATCTTCCTCCACAAGTTCTTCCAGGACATGGCGGAGCGCTTCGAGATGCCGGGACTCCCCGACTTCATGGAGCGTGACACCCTCGCCGCGACTTACGAAGGCCTGAGCGGCCACACCGTGGCCGACCTGGAGTGGTACGAGGTCTTCGCCGCGCTGCGATTCGCGATCGTGTCGGTGCGCACCACCGCCCGCAGTGTGGCGTACGGCGTGCAGGAAAAGACCGCCGATCTCGACGACGTGATCATGTTCCGCAATCTGCTCGAACAGATGATGGACGGGAGCTACTGGAAGTAATGGCGCACGCAGAAATTGCACGTGATGGTCCTGTCATGGTCGTGACGCTGAACCGCCCCCAGCGGTACAACGCGATGACGTTGACGATGTTCGCCCAACTCGCCGACGCCTGGACCGAGGCGAGCGAGAACGACGACATCCGCTGCGTGATCCTCACCGGCGCGGGCGGCAACTTCTGCTCGGGCATGGACCTGCGGGCCATGGCGGGCGACGCCGACGAAGACGGCGCGATCGACGTGGCCGCGCGCATGAAGGACGACCCGGGCTTCATCTACCGCGGCATCCTCAAGACGTACCGCCCGACGAAACCCGTCATCGCCGCGGTCGAAGGCGTGTCGATCGCGGGCGGAACGGAGATCCTGCAGGGCACCGACATCCGTGTCGCGGGCGAGAGCGCCCGCTTCGGCGTGTCGGAAGCGCGCTGGTCGCTGTATCCGATGGGCGGCTCCGCGGTGCGCCTGCGCCGCCAGATCCCCTACACCGCCGCGGCCGAGATCCTGTTGACGGGCCGCCACATCACCGCCGCCGAAGCCAAGGAGCTGGGCCTGATCGGCACGGTCGTTCCCGACGGCGACGCGCTCGCCCAGGCGCGCGAGATGGCCGACCTCATCGTCGCCAACGGACCGCTCGCGGTCGAGGCGATCCTGCGAACCTTGCGCGAGACCGAACACATGAGCGAGGAAGAGGCGTTCGCCTGGGAACAGCCGCTCGGCATGGCGGTCATGGGCTCGTCCGACGCGAAGGAAGGCCCGCTCGCGTTCAAAGAGAAGCGCCCCGCCAACTTCACCCGCTCGTGATTCATCAGGGGCGGAAGGCGCGGACCACGACTCCCGCGTCGTAGTACTCGCGCCAGTGC
>JANNHK010000207.1:0-13385 GCA_031404355.1 Actinomycetes bacterium | reverse complement strand
TCCTGGCCGAGCAGGGCGCCGATGTCATCAAGGTCGAACCCCCTGGTGGCGACCCCTTTCGTGACTACAGCGGCTTCGCGGTGTGGAACCGGTCGCGCCGGTCGGTCACCGTCGACCTGAAGCGCCCCGACGGACTCGACGCGTTCCTGAAACTCGCCGACGACGCCGACGTGCTGGTCGAGACCTTCCGGCCCGGCGTCACCGACCGGCTCGGGATCGGATTCGACGCGCTACACGCGCGCAACGATCGCCTCGTGTACGCGTCGTGCCCGGCTTACCCCGAAGGGCACCGCCTCGCGCGCCGGCCCGGGTACGACGCGCTCGTGCAGGCGAGCAGCGGCCAGCAGTGGGAGCAGCCGGGCTGGCGCATGGGCCCGACGTTCCTGCACGTGCCGTTGCCGAGCATGGCCGCGATGTTTCTCGTACCGACCGGGATCCTCGCCGCGCTCGTCGCGCGTGAAGAGACGGGACGGGGCCAGCACGTGCGCACGTCGCTGTTCCAGGGTGCGCAGCTGTTCACGACCCAGATCTGGACGTACGTCGAGCACTCCCGCCCCGACTTCTACGGCACGATGGTGAAGGCGTACCCGCCCGGGGTGCACCAGGAGATGATCTACGAAGTCGCGAACGACGAGTGGGTGCACACGTCGATCATGAGCGGGCTCACGCCGATCAAGAGCCAAGACGAACTCGTCGGTGTGCCCGAGGCGACGGATCCGTCGCGGTTCCCGCTGTTGAGCGCCGAAGAACGCGCCGAGCTGCTTCCGAAACGACGCGCGGGATACAAAGCGCGCCCGCGCGCGGAGTTGATCGAGGAGTTCCGCGAAAACAACCACGCGGTCGAGGCCATCATCTCGATGGAAGAAAACCTCGGTTCGACGGGGCGCCCGCACCCGCAGCTCGTCGCGAACGGCATGATCGCGACCGTCGAAGACCCTGAGTTCGGGACGACGACCCAGGTGGGTGTGCCGTTGCACTTCGGCACCAGCACGACCGCCATCAAAGGCCCGAGACCCAAAGCGGGGCAGCACAACGCCGAGATCTTCGGTGAACTCGGCTACTCGGCCGATCAGATCGCGAAGTTCGCAGGAGCAGCCCAATGAAGGCGCTCGAAGGTGTCGTGCTCATCGACTTCGGCCAATACCTCGCGGGGCCGTTCGCGCCGATGATCATGGGCGACCTCGGCGCCGACGTCATCAAGGTCGAGCCGATCACCGGCGACGGCATGCGCATGGTCAACCAACCGTTCATGGGGTGCTCGCGCGGCAAGCGCGACATCGGCCTCAACCTCAAGACCGAGCCCGGCAAGGAAATTGCGCTGAAGCTCGTGGCGAAGGCCGACATCGTCCACCACAACATGACCAAGGGTGTCGCCAACCGGCTCGGAATCGGCTACGACGCATGCAAAGCGGTCAACGCCGACGTCGTCTACTGCAACACGTACGCGTACGGACTCGTGGGCCCGCAGTCGCACTTCGGTGGGCTCGACCCGTTGTTCCAAGCCGCGGCCGGTCTCGAATACGAAGCCGGCCCCGTCGAAGCGGGGAACAAACCGCTCTACCTCCGCTTCGGCATGACCGACACCGCCAACGCGATGTTGTCGGTGGTCGGCTGTCTCTCGGCGCTGTACCACCAACGCCGAACGGGTGAAGGCCAGGAGTTGTGGACGTCGCTGCTCGACGGCGCGGTGATGCTGGCCTCGGACGCGATGCTCGCCGACGGCACGCCGGTCGTGCGGCCGAAGCTCGACGGCGACCAGTGCGGCATCGATGCGCTGTACCGCCTGTACCGAACCCAAGATGGCTGGATCCAGATCGCGGCGGTCGAGGAGCGCCACTGGACGGGGCTGTGCGCGGCGTTGGGTCTGACCGAACTCGCCGACGACGCGCGGTTCGCGACCCGAGCCGCACGCGCCGAACATCGCCAACAACTCGAGTCGCTGCTCGCACCGGCGCTCGCGGCGAAGACGTCGATCGTCACGTCGCGCGTGCTCGACTCGTTCGGCGTTCCCAACGAAGTGCCGCGCGACATGAACGCCGGCGAAGCGGTGTTGTTCGACGCCGACAACGTCCGGCTCGGACTTGTTGCCGAATATGAACACCCGATCATGGGCGTCATGCGCCAGTTCGGGAACCTGATCCAGTTCTCCGAGACTCCGGGTCACATCCGCGGGCCGGCGCCGCTCGTCGGCGAACACACCCGCGAGATTCTCGATTGGCTGGGCTACGGCGAAGCCGAGATGGACGACCTCAAGGGCGACGGCGTCGTCTACTGGCCCGACGAGAACTACGGCTGGACGGTGTGAATCCGCCGGCCCCCGGCGACCGGCCGTGGGTCCGCGCCCTCGTCAGCACCTCGGCGGTCACGACTGCGTGCGTCATTCCCGCGTTCCTGACCGCCGCGATGGCGGTGCAGATCCGGCGCGACCTCGACTTCGGCGAGGCGGGCGTCGGCTTCGCAGTTGCCGCGTTCTTCGGCGGCGGGGCGCTGTTCTCCGCACCGTTCGGACGGCTCGCGGAACGCATGGGCGCGACCCGCGCGTTGCGCGTCGCGGGTGTGTGCGTCGCGCTCGATGCGCTCGCGGTCGCCGCTTTGGCCCGGTCGTTGGCCGTGCTGTGCGTACTGCTCGTGTTCGGCGGCGCGGCCAACTCGCTGTGCCAACCGGCCGCGAACCTCGCGATCGCGCGCGCGTTGCCGGCGCATCGTCTCGGTGTCGGGTTCGCGGTCAAGCAGTCGGCGATCCCGATCGCATCGCTGCTCGCGGGGCTGGTCGTGCCCATCCTCGCCCTGACCGTCGGGTGGGAGTGGGGGTTCGTGGCCGCCGCGGCGTTCGGTGTCGTGAGCGTGCTCGCACTCCCGCACCTCGACGACGGCGGTGCCGCGCCGAAACGCACGAAAGGCGACCGGTCGGGCGACGTGCCGATCGCCGTCATGGCCTTACTCGCCGCAAGCATTGGGCTCGGTGCGTCTGCCGCCGGTTGCCTCGGATCGTTCCTGGTCAGCGCCGCAGTCGACTCGGGAATGAAGGAGGGCGGCGCGGGCCTGTTGCTGACGGCGGGCAGCCTCGCAGGCGTCACCGTCCGTCTGGCCGCGGGTGTGCGCGCCGACAAGCGCGACGGCGGCCACTTGCGCGTCGTTGTGATGATGCTCGCGCTGGGTTCGGTGTGCTTCGCGGTCCTCGCGACCGGTTCGGTCGCGGTGTATCTGATCGTGACGCCGCTCGCGTTCGCGACCGGTTGGGCGTGGCCCGGCCTGTTCAACCTCGCGATCGTCCGCGCCAACCCGCGCTCACCGGCCGCGGCAACCGGCATCACCCAGACCGGCACGTACGTCGGCGCAGTCGCGGGCCCACTCGTGTTCGGCTTCTTCGCCTCGACGTGGTCGTACGGGGTCGCGTGGCTCATGGCATCGGCGTTCGCAGCCTGCGCGGCCGCGCTCATGCTCGTCGGCCGCGCCCGACTCCGCGCATGGAAAGCCACCGCCGCCGAACCCCTCCCCCCGCTCCCCGCGTGAGGGATGCGTCGATAGACAACACTCCACTGTTGCCTATCGACGCATCCCTCGGGGGTGGGCGCCGGGTTTTCGATAGTGCGTAAAGTATTCCGCGATGCCGGACGCGGGCCACATTACCGACGAAGGAGTGGCTCGGCTCCGGGCCCGGATCGGCATTCCCGAACCGCATCCGATGCCGCCGTACTACGCGTTGCCGACGACCGACACGTTCCGTAACGTGGCCGTGGCGTACGGCGACGACAACCCACTGTGGTGCGACCCCGCCTACGGGCCGACGACTCGCTGGAACAGCCCGATCGCGCCGCCCGCGCTGGTCGGGGGCGACACGCTGATCGGCGAGGACGAAGTACTGACGGTCGCGCCCGAACACCGCGACCTCATGAAGGGCGACCCGCTTCGTGGCGTCCACGCGTTCTACGCGGCGAGCGGGCGCGAGTGGTGGGCGCCGCTCCTGCCGTTGCGACGCGCGTTCCGGCGCAATGCCCTCGTCGCCGCGCTCGACAAGCCGAGCGAGTTCGCGGGCCGGGCCGTCCACGAGTGGACCGCGCAGGTGTTCCGCGACGACGACACCATCCTCTCGGGGCAGTACCGGCTCATGGTGCGCACCGAACGCGGCGAAGCGCGGGAGCGAAAGAAGTACGACGCCACCGAGATCACGCCGTACACCGACGAACAGATCGACGCGATCGAGGCGCAGTACGCGTCCGAAGGACCGCGGGGGAGCGAACCGCGCTTCTGGGAAGACGTGGCCGAGGGCGATGAGATCGGCCCGATGGTGAAGGGCCCGCTGACCGTCACCGACATGATCTGCTGGCACGCGGGCATGGGCATGGGCTTGTACGGCGTCAAGCCGTTGAGACTCGGCTACCAGAACCGCACGCGCATCCCGCGGTTCTTCCACCGCGACCCGCTGAACATTCCCGACGTGATGCAGCGCGTGCACTGGGACCCGGAGTTCGCGCGCAAGGCCGGCAACCCGACCACATACGACTACGGCCGCATGCGCGAGACGTGGCTGATCCACCTATGCACCGACTGGATGGGCGACGACGCGTGGTTGTGGAAGCTCGAGTGCGAGTTCCGCAAGTTCAACTACGTCGGCGACACGCAGTGGCTCCGCGGCCGCATCACCCGCAAGTACTTGGCCGCTGGTGATCGGCCTGCGGTCGACATCGAGTTGAGCGTGGTCAACCAGCGCGACGAAGAAACCACCCCCGGCCGGGCGACGATCCTGCTGCCCAGCCGCGAGCACGGCGCCGTGCGCCTGCCCGACTCGCCCGGCGGCGCGACCGATCTGCAATCCGCGCTGACCGCCATCTCGGAGGAGTTCTCCCGCCGATGACCCTCCAGACCACGAACGCCGACGGCGTGTTGCGCCTCGTGCTCGACCGGCCCGACAAACGCAACGCGATCGACGAAGAGATGATGAAAGCCCTCGTCGAAGCGTTCATAGCCGCGACCACCGACGACACCGTGCGCGTGATCGTCCTCGAAGGTGCGGGCGACCACTTCTGTGGCGGTGCCGACATCGTCGCCCGCAACGCGGACCGCAGTGTGAAACCGCGGACCGGAAGCATTCAGCGGCGGCTTCCGACGCAAGCGCACCATCTCATCCCGCTGGTGCTGAACGTGCAGGTTCCGGTTGTCGCCAAGGTACGGGGGTGGGCGGCGGGTATCGGCTTTCAACTGGCGCTCGCGGCCGATATCACGATCGCGGCGGACGACGCGAAGTTCTGGGAGCCGTTCACCGAACGCGGCTTTACGCCCGACAGCGGCGCGACGTGGCTGCTGCCGCGCCGGGTCGGTGAAACGCGTGCTCGCGAACTGTTGCTCCTCGGCCGCACACTCGGCGGCAGCGAAGCCGCCGAGTGGGGCGCGATCCAACGTGCGGTTCCCGCCGCCGAGCTTGATGGCGCGGTCGCCGACGTCGTTGCCCATCTCGCGAGCGGCCCGACCGTCGCGCTCGGCCTGACGAAATGGCTGCTGCACCGGGGCGCCGGTGCCTCGCTCGACGCGCACCTGGCCGACGAGGCGTTCGCCTTGGAGTTGTCGTCGCGCACCGACGACTTCCGCGAAGGACTGACCGCGTTCAAGGAGAAGCGGCCACCGCGCTTCGAGGGCAAGTGAACATCTCTCCGGCGAGTGCCGACGCCGAGGTGGTCGACGCGGTGCGTGCCTGGGTGGAGGACAACGTGCCGCGTGCGTGGCGCGACGCGGCGCAGAGCGGTGGCGTCGACGCGATCCGCGCCGTTCGCTCGCGTGCGGAGTACGAGGAGTGGTACCCCGTGTTCGCGAAGGCCGGTCTCGTGGTGCCGACTTGGCCGGTCGCGTACGGCGGCCTCGATCTTTCACCCGCAACCGCGCGCCTCGTCGAGACCGAACTGGGCCCGTTCAACCTCGGTCGCCTGAACCCGCTCGGGCTCAACCTGTGCGCGCCCGCACTGTTCGCGCACGGCACGGAAGCGCAACGGCTGCGCTTCCTCCCGCCGATGGTGCGCAACGAGGAAGTGTGGTGCCAGCTGTTCAGCGAACCTGGTGCCGGTTCCGACCTCGCGTCGCTGGCGACACGCGCCGAACGCGACCCGGACCATGGGGGCGACACGTGGCTCGTCACCGGCCAGAAGGTGTGGACGACCTGGGCCCACATTGCCGACTACGGGGTCCTGCTCGCGCGTACCGACGCCGACGTCCCGAAACGCCAAGGGATCACATACTTCCTCGTCGACCTCCACCAGCCCGGCGTCGACGTGCGGCCGCTGCGCCATATCACGGGCGAGATCGACTTCAACGAAGTGTTCCTCGATCGCGCGATCGTTCCCGACCGCCAACGTGTCGGCGACATCGGTGCGGGGTGGAAGGTCGCGAACGCCACATTGTCAGGTGAACGGCAAATGGTGTCGGGTGCCGGTTCGGGTGGTGTCGACCGCATCGGCGGGCGCGGGGTCGAGCATGTGCTCGATCTGGCCCGTACGCATGGTGTCGATCCGGTGCTGCGCCAGGAGCTGATGCGCGTGTATTGCGAGGAACGCATTCGGGCGTGGACGAACCGGCGCGTCCGCGGCGGGCCGTTGAGTTCGCTCGGCAAGGTGCATCAGGGCAGCCTCAACCAGCGCATGCAGCTGATCGCCGTCGAGCTCCTCGGCGCCGGCGCGCTCGCGTGGGACGGGCCCGATCTCGTTCCCGAGGTGAAGGGCATGCTCCGGAGCCGCGCCAACACGATCGAGGGCGGCACCACCGAGGTGAACAAGAACATCCTCGGCGAGCGCGTGCTCGGCCTCCCGCGCGAACCCGACGCCTACCAAGGTGCGCCGTGGCGCGAGGTGCCGCGCAGTTGACCGCGTACGAAACGTTGCGGGTCGAACGCGATGGTCCCGTCGGGTGGTTGGTGTTCGACCGGCCCGATGCGGGAAACGCGATGAACGCCCGCATGTTCGACGAACTCGAAGCCGCCTGGCGCGAATTCGACACTGATCCCGACGTACGTGTCATCGTCAACACCGGCGCGGGGAAGGCGTTCCAGACGGGCCTCGACGTGGCCCAGCTGGCGAAAGATCGCGACGCGCTCCGGGAGCAGTCGCGCCGGACGAAGCACTTCGAGTTGAAGTTCACGAGCTGGCATAACGGTGTGTGGAAGCCGGTCATCGCGGCGGTGAACGGCGTGTGCGCGGGTGGTGGGCTGCATTTCGTGGCAGATGCCGACATCGTGCTCATGAGTCAGACGGCGACGCTCGTCGACCCGCACGTGTCAGTGGGGCAGGCGACCGTGTTCGAGACGATCGGCCTGGCCAAGCAGTCGCCGATGGAGCCGATCCTGCGGCTCGCGTTCACCGGTGTCCACGAACGCATGAGCGCGGCCCGTGCGTACGACCTGGGCATCTGCTCGCAGGTAGAACCTCCGGACCGGTTGCGGGCGGCCGCGCAGGCACTGGCGGAGACGATCGCGCAACACCCGGCCGGTGAGTTGGCCACGATCAAGCGCGCGCTGTGGAACGCACTAGAAGGAGCGAAACGGTGAGCTATCCGGAGCTGGAAACACTGAAGCTCGAACGGGTCGGGCCCGTCGGCTGGTTGGTCAACAACCGGCCCGACCAGCTCAACGCGATGAACGCGCTGATGCGCGACGAGTTCGAGCTGGCGTGGCGCGCGCTCGACGCCGACCCCGAGGTCCGCGTCATCGTGCATACGGGGGAGGGGCGCGCGTTCCAGACCGGAGTCGACGTCGCGGAGCTCGCAAGCGACGGGCAGGGCATGGAGCGGTACCGCGCATCGGTCGAGAACTGGGACCTGCACTTCACGGCGTGGCACAACGAGGTGTGGAAGCCGGTCATCACCGCGGTCAACGGCATCTGCGCGGGTGGTGCGTTCCACTGGGTCGCCGACGCCGACATCGTGATTGCGAGTAGCGACGCGACGTTCTTCGACCCGCACACCTCGGTCGGTCAGGTCGTGGCGATCGAGGCGATCGGGCTCATGAAGCGGATCCCGGTAGAAGCCGTGATGCGGATGGCGCTCGTCGGCCGGTACGAACGCATGACCGCGCAACGCGCCTACCAACTCGGCATGATCAGCCAGATCGTCGACCCGCCCGACCAGCTCCGCACCGAAGCGCAGGCCCTCGCCGAGAAGATCGCGAAGAACTCACCCGCGGCGATGGCCGCGACGAAGCGGGCACTGTGGGGCGCAATGGAGTTGGGTCTCACAGAAGCGTGCCGCCACGGTGCGAACGAACTCGTGTCGATGTGGGGCCACCCCGACCAGGAAGAAGGCCCGCGCGCGTTCGCCGAGAAGCGCGAACCAAACTGGAAGCCGCTGACCAGTCCAGGCGCAGAACGCAGGCCCGGTGATTGACGACGACCCGCACGGGCGATCGAGGGCCGGAGGTCGTAGCCGCATGAAGGTGCATGAGGTTGCGATCGGTACGGCGATCGTCGCGCTCATCGAGCCCCACGCGGGTCAGGCGCGCGCATTCAACCGGTGGTACGAGGGTGACCACTTCTACGCGGCGGTCACCGGCGGGCCGGGCGCGTTTGCGGGCAAACGATGGGTCGCGACCCGAGCGTGCAAAGCCGCCCGCGCCGACGGCACCCTGTTCGGCGACCGCAATCGTGGTTCGTACCTCACCACCGCGTGGATACTCGAAGGCCAACAGCCCGCGTGGGACGCGTGGGTGCAGGGGCAGATGACGGCCATCACGGAGCAGGACCGGCTCTTCGCCGGCCGCGATCACGTCCATACGGCCGTGTACTCGCGCATCACTGCGGTCGGCCCGGCCGCCTACGCCTTGGATCGTGGCTACGAGGGCGTGCTCGCGATTGCGACGACGGCGTCGTCGACCGATGCGGTCGCCTGGATGCATGACAACGTCGGGACTGCAGGTATCGACGCCGCCGCCGTGCTCGCGCCGTCGCGCGTCGTCCTCTCCGAGGTCGACGCGGGCGAGCACCTGCTCATCCTCGCGTTCACGACCGGCGACCCGATCGCCGCGTCGGAGCGGGTCGACTTGCCGCCGGGCACGGGGTTCGCGAGCCCGTTTCTCGCGACGGTGCCCGGCACCGATACGTACACGGACGACCTGTAAGTAATCTCGGTCCCGATGGAACCGCGCCCGCAGACCACGATCCTCGCCGCGCTCGCCACGCGGTTGGCGGACGACCCCGACGGCCCGTACCTCGACTTCGAAGGCGAGGAGTACACCGCGCGCCAGATGGACCGCGAGTCGAACCGGTGCGCGCACGCGCTCGCGGCGATGGGCGTTGGCCACGGCGACCGCGTCGCGACACTGATCGAGAATCGGGCCGAACAGGTCGTGAGTTTCTTTGCCGCGATCAAGCTCGGCGCGGTGCAGGTGCCGATCAACACCGCGTACAAAGGCGAGTTCCTCCTCCACCAACTCGCCGACTCGGGGGCCAAGGTGTTCTTCGTGCAGGGCGACTTCGCCGCGCGTGCCGTCGAGGTCGTCGGACCCGATACGACGCCCGAACTCGCGTACTGCGTCACGATCGACCCGCCCGATGCGGTGATCGACGCGGTGCCGATGACCACGTGGCAGGACCTGCTCGAAGCCGGCTCCGACCACCCGGTCGAGGGTGTGGTCGTGCGGCCGAGCGACCTCGCGTGCTTCATCTACACGGCGGGCACGACCGGCCCGTCGAAGGGGCTGCATGCTTTCGCACAACTACGTCGTCTGCCTGGCCGACCAGATCGTGCGTGCGTGGCAACGCACACCCGACGACGTCGTGCTCACCCCGCTCCCGCTGTTCCACTTCAACGCGATCTCGGTGTGTGTCGTCGGCACGCTGCTCGTCGGTGGGCGGGCGAGCATCGCGGGCCGGTTCTCGGTGAGCCGGTTCTGGCCCGAGGTCAAACGCACCGGCGCAACCATCGTCTCCATGCTCGGATCGATCGCCATCCTGCTCGCGAATGCCGACGACCATCCCGACCAAACCGGGCACTCGTTGCGCCTGGGCGCGGCAGTCCCGATGCCGCCCGACACCGACCGTGCGTGGCAGGAACGCTTCGGGTGCCTCACCTTCAGCGCCGCGTTCGGCATGACCGAAGCGTCACTGATCTCGATGCTCGACGCGGGCGAAGCGAACAAGCCGGGCGCGGCGGGCAAACCGAACACGTACGACTTCGACGTTCGTATCGTCGACGACGACGACAACGAAGTGCCGGTCGGCGAACCCGGCGAACTCGTGTGCCGGCCCCAACGCCCGAACGTGATGTTCGCCGGGTACTGGAACAATGCGCAGGGCACGATCGACGCGATGCGCAACCTGTGGTTCCACACCGGCGACCTCGCCCGCATCGACGAAGACGGATTCATGTTCTTCGTCGACCGCAAGAAGGACGCGATGCGCCGCCGGGGCGAGAACATCTCGAGTTTCGAGATGGAGAAGACCCTCTTCGCCCACCCCGGGGTGCGCGACGTCGCGGTCCATGCCGTCCCGAGCCCGCTCGGCGAAGACGACGTCAAGGTCACGTGCGTCCGCCAGGACGGCGTCGACCTCACCGAGGAAGGGCTGTGCCGATGGGTGGCGGAGCGGGTCCCGTACTTCGCGATCCCGCGCTACGTGGAGTTCCGCGACGATCTGCCCCGGAACCCCGTCGGCCGGGTCCTCAAGTACGAGCTGCGGGCCGAAGGGGTGACCCCGGCGACCTGGGATCGCGAAGCCGCCGGAGTGGAATTCGACCGTCGGTGAGGGATTGTCTCAGGTTGCGGTGACGGTTCGTCCGATATTGGGGGGTGCCGTCGCCACCGCAACTGGAGTTCGGGGCGATCTTGGAACGGGTGCCGTCGGCCGGCGGTCAGTGGGCGACGACCGCGGCCGCACCGGCACGCGGCTCGGCGTTCTCCGGGCTCTTCCCGCTCCTGCTGACGGCCGCGCTCGCGACCGCCGGGTGGTTCGGATACCAGTACTGGTTCCAGGAGCAGTTGCCGCTCCCCGAAGAGGCCGCGACGTATGTCGACGGCACCGGAGTCGACTACGTCTCGCCGATCACGGGCATCGGCGGCAACTTCGCCGGAGCACCGACCGAGGTGCAACTGGGTCTCGGGGTGCCGGCCGTGGTCTTCGCGGGCGACGACTTCACCATGATCGTGGCGGCGTTCCCGGCCGGGTCAACCGAGGAGACGGTCGCCGCGGCCTCGGCGCCGTACGAGACCGACAACGTCAAGACCGGAACGGCAACCGTGGGGCCCACGGTGTACGCGGTGGCCGTCGGCGGGACCGATGCCCGGGCCGTAGACGCGGTGTACGAGCGGTTCACCGGGTCACTCCGCTTGCCCGGCGGGGCGTCGATCTAGGGCTTTCGTCCGTAATTCCTCCTCACGTCGCCTCCGCGGGACACCGATACCTGAGACCGTGCGGCAGTGCGACAAGTGCGGCTACCTCCTGCCTGCAGCGTGGGACATGTGCAAGAAGTGTGGTGCGCCCGTAGCCGCGGCCGTCCCGGCGCCCGCGATGGCGACGACCACAACGACACCCGCGGGTCGCGCCGCGGCGCCTCCGAGTCAGTACGGAGCGCCCACGCAGACCGCCGCGATCGGCGGCGGGTACGACCCGCGCTACGCAGCACCCGCGCGCCTCGGGTTCCCGACGCCGGGAACGCCGCCGAGCGACGCTCGGGCGTGGGGCCCCGCGGTTGCACCACCGGCGCGGCCGACGAAGTCGATCGCCCCGTTTGTCATCGTCGTCGCGGCCCTCGCCCTCGGCGGCGGCTGGTTCGGCCTGCGATCCTTCAGCGCGCCTGCGCCCCTCCCGTCTGAAGCCGAGGCGTACATCGACGGTGGCGGCGTGTTGTACGCGCCGTTCAACCAGGGGTACAGCGTGCGGCTCCCGAGCCGGCCGACGGAAACGACACTCCCGATCGCCGACGGCATCGTGCTGCAGGAAGCTGCCGTCGAAGACCCGGGTAACTACGAGGTTCGCGTCGGCAGCATGGACATGGGTATGGCCGTTCCCGCGGAGAACATCGACGCCGCGCTCCATGGTGGTGTCCAAGGCCTTGCCAACGAGCGGGACGGTACCGAAATCAAGAGCGAGACGCGCATCGAGTACGAGGGCCGGCCGGCCACCGACGCCGTACTCGAAGACGCCGAAGGATACGAAGTGCGCGTGCTCGCAATCATCGACGGCTCGCGTGTGTTCGTCTTGCTGACGCACGCGACCGTCCAGAACGACACCCTGTTCGAAACCTTGCGTGACTCCCTGGAGCTGACGGCGTGACCGACATCAACGAGGCCTCGGCCGACACCGACACCGATGCCGAAACCGGTGTGCGGTGGGCAAACCGTGAGGTCGTGTTGCAGCCGCCCGGGCTCGGCGACGCCAGCAAGAAGGCCGTGGCGACGCTGAACCCGGCGCCGAGTTCGCTGATCAAGCCCGTCGAGAAGTCGGGAGCGAAGCCCGTACTGAAGGGCCTCCTCGTTGTGGTCGTCGTCGTCGGCGTCGGCCTCGGGGCGGTCGTCGCCCTCCGATCGACCGGTGCGAAGAAGACCACAGCGGCAACCGAGGAGGACGCGCCCGCGGACGAAGCCGCGCCGCCGGCCGACGCGGTCGACGCCGTGCGCGCCGCGCAGATGACGCTCCGCGATGGTCTCATGGTTGCGAAGGTCCACTACACCGACGTCGCGACCTACGCGACGTTGTCTGCAGCGACGCTCGAAGCCATCGAGCCGACGCTCGACTTCGACATCATGTCGAGTGCCGACGCGGACACGGTCGGCCTCGGTGACCTGAGCGAGTCCGGTTTCGTCATGGTCAGCGAAACCACGACGGGCACGTGGTACTGCATCGCGGAGACACCTGCGGGCACGACCTTCGGGCAGGCGCCCGAGCTCGCGTCGATCGACACGGTTGCGGAGTGCGCGCAGCCCGAGTGGACGGCGGCGGGCGTCTAACCTCGGCGGGCGCGCCAGATCTGTTCCGCGGGCCAGCGGCGGGCCCAGTCGTACGGTACGAAGTCTGCGTAGGTCGTCGTCGCACCTTCGGGCGCGCGCACCTCGATGAGATCTTCGACGACGAGGCCGTTGGCGCGGAACAGCGCGATCCATTCGCCCGGCGGAATGACCCAGTCGATGGTGCCCTCGCCGCCGAGGTGCATGCGGCCGAGCGTCTCGTAGCCGCGTTGCAGCCGCCGACTCTGGCGCTCCTTCTCCTCGTTCCACGTCAGGTACACGAGGGGATCGGTGACGCAGAACGCGAGCTGACCGCCCGACCGCAGTACCCGCGCGGCTTCGGGAACGGTGCGGCGCGGGTCGCAGAAGCTCATCGCGCCGTGGTCGCAGAACACGATGTCGAAACTGGCATCGGCGAAGGGGAGCTGCTCGCCGCCCGCCTGCACGAGCGGCACTTCGACATCCTGCGCCG
>JANNHK010000206.1:0-4868 GCA_031404355.1 Actinomycetes bacterium | reverse complement strand
GCGTGCATGAGGTCGCCCGACGGTCCGGTGCCCGATTCGCCGAAGAACAGCTCCTCGGCGGTCATGCCACCCATCGCGATCTGGATCGACGCGACCAACTCCGAGCGGGTGTGCGTATACCGCTCCTCCTTGTCGGAGTGGGCCAACAGGCCGAGCGCGTCGCGCCGCTTGATGATCGACAGCACTTCGAGCTTGCGGTCGTGGCCGACGAGATGCGCAATGACCGCGTGCCCGGCTTCGTGGGTCGCGATGGTGCGCTTCTCCTCCTCGGAGTACTCGACCGGCTGCTTCAGGCCGATTTCCTCGGTCATCTTCGCGGCGTGGACGTCGCCCCAGTCCATGGCTTCGCGCCCCTCGCGCAAGGCCCAGACGAGACTCTCGTCGAAGAGGTGCTCGATCATCACCGGCGTGTAGCCGAACGTCATCGAAGCGAGCTGGTCGCGCCGCTCGGGCTTGTCGAGTTCGGGAACGTGCGACTTCTTGTTCAGGTAGTAGTCGATGATTTCGCGCCGACCCGACCGGCTCGGCAGGTCGAAGTGGATCGAACGGTCGAACCGGCCCGGCCGCAACAACGCGGGGTCGAGGTCGGCGGCCCGGTTCGTCGCCCCGATGAGCAGAATGTTCGAGCCCAGCGGCGGCTTCTTCCTGAACTGCGTCTCGGGCGGGAGGAACCGGTTCATCCAGTCCATGAGCTTGCCCTTTACCCGCTGGCCGAAGGTCGGCTGGTCGAACGACTGGAGCTGGATGAGCAACTCGTTGACAACGCCGGCGATGCCCTCGCTCGAGCCGGACCGATCGACCTGCATTGCGTCCGCCCCGGCGAGCCCGTCGGGCCGCGGCGCGAACCCCATGCCTTTGCGCGACCCGGCAATGGCGTCGATCTCCTCGATGAAGCCGATCGCGCCGCCCTCTTCCCGTGCGGCCTTGCGCAGTTGCTTGAAGAAGCTCCGCAACTTCTTCGCGGTCTGCCCGTAGTACATCGACTGGAACGCGGTCGCCGACACGAAGAGGTACGGGACTTCGGCTTCCTTGGCCATGGCCTTGGCCATGTGCGTCTTGCCCGTTCCCGGCGGACCTTCGAACAGGATCGCCTTGCGGGGGTTGCCACCCATCTGCTCGCGGAACGTCTGGTACGCAAGGAAGAGGTTCAGTGTCTTGACGACCTCCTCCTTCACCGGGCCGATGCCGACGACGTCGTCGAAGCCCACTTCGATCTCGCTCGGCGAGTAACGAACGTGGGGCGAGCGCCCGGCACCCAGCAGCGGGATAAGCGCCGCGCCACCGATGACGAACACGAACAGGAACATCATCGCGATCGTGCGGTCTTCGGGTTCGAGCTGCGGGAGACCCGGGCGTATCGGGTTCCCGTCGAGGGCCCGCGTGGACATCCAGAGGAACAGTGGCGTGAGCAGGCAGAACAGCTTCCACAGCCGCCGCCGCCGCGTACGCTCGCGGGACCGGGCCACATCGATCCTGTTGCCGCGGAGCACACCCTCCTGCTGGAGGGTTCCGAGCTCCATGCGGCCGCCGTCGGCCCCACGGTCGCCGAGCAGCAGACTCACGAACGCCATCAGTGCGCCGCCACCGACCAGGAGGAGGACCATCACGTCGTTCACGTTTCCGCTTCCCCCATGTTCACGTGGAGGAGCGGGACACCGATATGGGTGCTCCGCCCAACCTTTGAACACCGAGGGTAACGGGGCGATCACCGTTTGGGAAGATGAACCATGGTCTGAGCGGCCCACTGTGGCGACGGTCACCCCCCCGGTAGGGTGCGCGAATGGAGCCGCGCGAGGCCGCTGCGATCGATGGGCGCGAGGTCCGGGGCGCTCAGGCGGTCATTGCCGTGCTCATTCTCGGTGGTTTCGTCTTCCGGATCCCGGTACTAGTTCCTCTGGCGGGCATTCTCAGCGCAATTGGGGCGTTCATCGGGCCGCACGCCAACCCCATGCATGCGATCTACCGGGCGGCCATGGCCCCCCACCTCGACGACGCCCGAGTCTGGGAGTCACCGAGCGCGGTCCGGGCCCTCGACCTCCTCGGCGCCGCCTTGTGCGGCGTGGCGTCGGTCGCGTTCCTGCTCGACATCGGGATCATCGGCTGGCTCGTCGCCCTCGCCGAAGCGGCCGTCGCCGCCGTCGCGGCCGGCACCGGCATCAACGCGGCCGTCATGCTCCGCGACCGCCTCCGCCGTACCTGAGCCGGCGTTCTCAGGTCCCCGTCGCCAGCACGGCGAGCGCGAGCAGCACACCGTTGCGCAGCACGTCGAGTGCGCCGGCGGGCCGCGCTGCAGACGCCGCCCCGAAACAGGGGCACGGAAGATGACGCACCTGGGCGCGTACGACGACGACCGTGAACGCGAGGATGACGACGCCCGCCACGACCGCCGGGATCGGGCTGCTCCACCAGACCAGCAACAGCGCCGCGAGCGCGAGCTCGACGTACGGGAGCGCGCCCGCAACAAGTGGAGCGACCGCCGCGGGGACGAGGGCACCCGTGCCGTCACGCGCGTCGTCTCGCGCGCGCAGCTTCGCGACGGCGGCCACCACGAGCGTGAGCGCAAGCAGCACCCGCGCCGCGCCCGCCAGCACGGTCAGCTTGCGAACCGGCCGTATCCGCCCCGGTAGAAGAGCAACGGCTTGCCCTCGGCGGCATACCCCAACTCGAGCACCCGGCCGACGACGAGCAGGTGATCGCCCGCGTCGTGTTCGGCTTCGGTGACGCAGTCGACGAACGCGAGTGCCCGATCGAGAATCGGCGCTCCGCTCACACCGGCGCGGTACGCGAGGTGCGCGAACCGGTCGGCGTCCTTCTGCGCGAAGAGCCGGCACAGCGGCTCGTCTTCCTCGGCGAGAAAGTTGGCCGCCCACTTCCCCGCCGCCTGAATGCGGGGAAACGTCGACGAACTCTTCGCGGCGCAGAACATCACCAACGGCGGATCGAGCGACACCGACGTGAACGAGTTGCACGCCATGCCAACAGGTGTGTCGCCGTCGACCGCGGTGACGAGCGCGATACCGGTCGCGAAGTGACCCAACACCGTTCGGTAGGTCGAGGGGTCGGGGGAAAGCGCCGGTAACGACGGTGTCATCGCTCGGAGTCGTGCAACACGTCGTTCGCGACCTCGAGTTCGAGCCCTTCGTGGGCGGTGACGACCTCGGGGCCGCCCAGGCTCGCGGCCCGTTCGGCGGCCGCGAGCGAGATGAGGTCGAGGTCGTCGTCGCGATGCGACGGGTCGTGGTGAAAGAGCACGAGTTGGCGAGCGCCCGCCTCGCGCGCGACGTGCAGCGCGTAGTCGATGGTGGAGTGGCCCCAGTGGCGCTTCGGCCCGTACTCGTCGGTCGTGTGTTGCGCGTCGTGGATCAGGATGTCGACGCCGTCGCACAGGTCGAGGATCTCGTGCGGGATGAAGTCGTCGGGGGTCGTCGGGGACGCAACCCGGTCCGTGATCGGGGACGTACGCGATCGACGCACCGTTCCAGTCGACACGGAACCCGAGCGTCGGGCCCACGTGGCGCACCCACCGCGACCGCACCTTCGCGAGCCCGATGGGAAAGTCGTCGTCGCCGGTGTCGTGGAACTGCACGTCGCCGGCGAGGTCCTGGGGCCGGATCGGGAAGAACGGCGGCCGCATCAACTCGGCGAACACGTCGGCGAGGGGACCTTCGGCCTGACGAGGGCCGTGGACGTTGAGCGTTGTCTCCGGGTTGTGCAGCGGCGCGAAGAACGGCAGACCCTGGACGTGGTCCCAGTGCAGATGGCTCAGCAGCACGGTGCCGTGGAAGGCCTCGTCAGTGCCGATGGCCTCGCCGTACGGGCGCAATCCCGTGCCGAGGTCGAACACGATCGGCGCTTGGCCGGGCGCTTCGACGGTCACGCACGAGGAATGCCCGCCGTAGCGCGCGTACTGCGCACCTTCACATGGGGTCGAACCCCGAACGCCGTGGAATGCCACGCGTACGCCCCCGAGCATGGGCGGTGAGGATACCCACCCGTGCTCGGTCATGCACTCGCGCCGCCTATTGGCTTCCCGTTAGACCAGGGATCGACGCCGGACAAAGACGATCGTCGTGCCGACCGCGATGAGCCCGAGGCCGAGGATCAGCAGCGGCGCCGATGGCCCGCCACCCGTTCTCGGCAACGTCGACTGCGTAGCGGGCACGACTGCCGCCGCGGCCGCGGCGGCCTTGACCGTCGTGGTCGTCGCCTGCGCGCCGGCCGTCGCCACAGTCGTGGTCGCGGACGGAGCCTTCGTCGTCGTGGTCACGGCTGCGGACCCGACCGTTGTCGACGGGCTCGGGAGCGTCGTGGTCGTCGGCGCGACGGTCGTCGTCGTGGCCGCTGCGATCGTCGTAGTGGTCGTCGCCGGTGCCGTCGTAGTCGTCGTGGTAGTCGCCGGCGGCGCCGTCGTAGACGTGCTCGTCGAGGTCGGTGGGACCGTCGTCGTGGTCGTGGAGGTCGACGTCGAAGTCGGTGGGACCGTCGTCGTGGTCGTGGAGGTCGACGTCGAAGTCGGTGGGACCGTCGTCGTCGCGGACGGCTCCGTCGTCGTCGTAGCCGGCGCCGTCGTCGTCGTAGCCGGCGCCGTCGTCGTCGTAGCCGGCGCCGTCGTCGTCGTGGGCGCCGCCGTCGTCGTCGTAGCCGGCGCGGTCGTCGTCGTAGCCGGCGGCTCTTCGACCGCCGTGCTCGACAATTCCGGGTTGGCGGTGGTCACGAGGCGGTTCGGCGGCGGGTTGCAGAACGTCGATGCCGCGAGCGTGAGTGTGGGGGGTGGGAGCACGAGATTCGCGGTGAGGGTCGTTCCGCCCTGGAACGACTTGATCGTCGTGCCGCCGACACCTGCGAGCACCTTGAACGTGACCGTGGGC
>JANNHK010000205.1:0-4892 GCA_031404355.1 Actinomycetes bacterium | reverse complement strand
ACGAGGAGTTCGGCATCGTGTCGGACCCCACGAACGGCACCCTCAGCCCGGGTGGCGACGAGACCAAGCGGGTGTACACGCCCGACGCCGGCTTCGTCGGTACCGACTCGTACGAGTACTTCTACGGGTACGACTCGATCCCTGTGAGCTTCGACCTCGAAGCCGCTCAGGTCGATGGGTGCGACCACCAGTTCTGCTTCTCGGCGACGGTGTTCATCCTCGTAGCCGCACCGCCGGCCACGACGACCACGACCGTCGCTCCGACCACCACGACGAGTACGACTGTCGCGGTGGCGGCCGCAACCGTTCCTCCGACGACCACGACAACCGTGGCCGCGCAGGCGCAGCTTCCGGTGACCGGTGGCAACGGTGCGCTCGCGGTGATCGGCTTCAGTGCCGCGGCCGCGGGTGTCGCGCTCGTTGCGATCGCTCGGCGGCGCTCAGTCGCGTAGCACCTGCACGGGACGGGCGCCGGTGGCGGCCCCGTCCCGCAGCAGGACCAAGCCGGGGCCCGGGTCGCCTACTGCAAGCTGAGGCAGCTACGTTCCCGGCCTCATGACCAAGCGCAACGTATGCGTTGTCGGGGTCGGGCTCTCCGACGGGCCCGTCACTCCCGACATGTCGGCCACGATGCTGGAAGCGCAGTCGTTCCGGCGCGCGCTCGACGACGCCGGCCTCGAGACCTCCGACATCGAAGGACTCGCGAGCGCGGGTTACGGCGGCATGCACGAGGTGATGCTGGCCGAGTACCTCGGGCTACGGCCGCATTGGTTGGAGTCGACGCAGTGCGGCGGGTCGAGCTTCGAGTTCCACACCATGCACGCCTACCGGGCTATCCAGAACGGTGACGTCGACACGATCGCGATCGTGTACGGCAACAATCAGCTCTCGGCTTCGGGGCGTACGCTCGGCACCGGCGGTGGCGGCGGCCGCGGCGGCATGACGATGCCGCTCCCTATGGCGTACGAGTTCCCCACCGGCCTCACGCTCGTCGGCGCGTACGCGATGGCCGCGCAGCGCCACATGCACCAGTACGGCACCACGTCCGAACAGCTCGCGTCGATCTCGGTGCAGATGCGCGAGCACGCGGGCCGCAACCCCAACGCGATGTACCGCGACCCGATCACGGTCGACGACGTGCTGTCGTCGCGGTTGGTCGCCGACCCGCTCCACAAGTTCGACTGCTGCGTGATCTCCGACGGCGGGTGCGCCATCATCCTCACGACCGAGGAACGAGCACGTGATCTCGCCCACAAGCCGGTCTACGTGCGTGGCGCCGCGGGCGGTATGACCCACCACTCGATTCAGGGCATGGCCGACATGACGACGACCGCGGCCGCGGTGACGGGGCCGAAGGCATTTGCCGAGGCGGGCATCACGCCCGCCGACGTCGACCTGTTCTGCATGTACGACTCGTTCACCTACACCGTGCTCGTCGTGCTCGAAGATCTCGGGTTCGCGCCCAAGGGTGAAGGTGGCGCGTTCGTGGCCGACGGCAACCTCCGCCTCGGCGGGCTGTTGCCGACCAATACCGACGGCGGCGGGCTCGCGGCGACTCACCCCGGGATGCGCGGGTTGTTCCTGCTGTGCGAGGCGACGCGCCAACTGCGAGGCGTTGCCGGCGAGAGCCAGGTTGCGGGGGCAGAGGTCGCGGTCGCGAGCGGCAGCGGCGGCTGGTTGTCGACGCACGGCACGGTCGTGCTCGGAACGGAGGCAACGTGACTTCCTCCTGGGAAGGCGAGACGCCGAAGTACCTGATTCCGAACCCGACGCCCGAGGATCGCGAGTACTGGACGGGGGCGCGGCGCGGTGAACTGCGCATCCAGCGGTGCACGACGTGCGGGCTCCATCAGCACTACGCGCGCATGCTGTGCTCACACTGCGGCAAAGCGACCGTCGAGTGGGTCACCGCGAGCGGCCGCGGCGTTGTGTACTCGTATACCGTCGTGCGCCAGAACGGCGTGCCGCCGTTCAACGAGCGGGTGCCGTTCGTCGTCGCCGCGGTCGACTTGGCCGAGGAGGGTGCCCGCGTCCTCGCCGCGATGCCGGGCGTCGAGCCCGACGCGGTGCAAATCGGTATGGATGTCCTGGCGACGTTCCGCCCCGCCTCCGACGACTTCGGTTTCGTCGACTTCGCACCCGCCTAGGTTTGGCCCTGATCGTGCGGACGCAGCGGAGCCACGGACGGCGCAGCGAGGGAGCCGTGTGATGGATCAGCCCGTCGCGCTCGATGGCCGCCCGTTGGGGCGGCGCGGTGCCACCACGCGGCGAAAGCTGCTCGACGCAACCGCGACGCTCCTCGAAACGCACGGCATCCGCGACCTGCGGGTCGTCGACATTGCGCGGGAAGTCGGTACGTCGCCCGCGACGTTCTACCAGTACTTCCGCGACGCCGAGGAGGCCGTGCTCGCGCTGGCGGCGGAGGTGGGCGACGACATCGTGCCGCTCGCCGCGTTGCTCGACACGCCGTGGTCGAACGGCGACGGTCTCGACGCGGCCCGGGCCCTCGTCGACGGTTTCGTCGACTACTGGGACAAGAACCAAGCGGTGCTCCGCACCCGCAACCTCGCCGCGCAGGAGGGCGACCGGCGCTTTCGCGAGATCCGCAACCGCGCCCTGTCGTTGTTCACGACCGGGTTCACCGCGCAGGTGGCCGCGTCACAGCAGCAGGGCAACGTCGTCGACGCGGTCGCGCCGGCCGCGGCGGGTGCGGCGCTCGTTGCAATGATCGAGCGCATGGCCGCGTTCCATCGCGACCTCGAACCGTTGGGAATCTCGCGTGCCGATCTTGTCGAGACGACGGCTCGCATCATTCACCAAACGGTTGTCGGCCACTGACGACGATTTCGACCTCGCGCCCGTAGACCTTCTCGAACAGTTCCCGACGGCGCCGGGCCCCCCACATCGACAGTTCGGCGTCGCTGCGCGTCGTCAGGCGCAGCATCACGAGATCGGTGCCGATGTCGACGCGGACGTCGTCGACGACGTTCTGGCGGCCGCGGTCGAGTCCGTCGGCGACGCGAAACAGGGCGTCGAGCTTGCGGAGGCGGTCGCGGTGCTCGTCGTCGAGGGCGGCGTAGCGCGGTTCCGATGCCTTGGGTTCACCGCGGCGGTGGTGGCGGACGAGCGCGGCGAGGTAGGCAACCTCCGACGGTGAGAAGCCTCGCAGCTGGCCGTTCTCGACGAGATACGCGGCGTGCCGGTGGTGGCCCTTGCGTGATACGTGCTGACCGATGTCGTGGAGCAGCGCCGTGTACTCCAGCATCTCTCGGTCGTCGGCGCTGAGCCCGTGCAGGGCCTCGGTCTGGTCGAACAACGTGAGCGCGAGCTTGGCGACCTGCGCGGTGTGGGCTTCGTCCGAGTTGCAGCGGCGCGCGAGGTTGGTGACCGACGCCTTTCGCAGCGCGCGCGGTTCCTCGGCGAAATCGGCGGGGTCGTGCGTGCGCACCGCGTCGAGGACGATGCCTTCGCGCAGCGCCCAGTCGCTCACGATCAGGGTGTCGACACCGAACGTCTCGAGCGCGACTGTCAACAGCGTCGACCCGGCCGGCACCAGCTCGGCCCGTTTCTCCTCGAGTCCGGGGAGCTTGCGCCGCTCCGACGTCTTGACGCTCATGATGTGGTCGTGCAGCTTGCGGAGCTGCTCGGTCGTGACTCGCAGCTCGTTCGTGCTCGACGGCAAGGCGCCGATGTCGAACGCGACCGCCATCGTCGCGAGGTCGTTGATCGTGCCGCTCGTGCCGACGCACATCTGCGGAGCCCGCCGGTGCACCTCGTCGACAAATGGTTCGAGCGTCGTCTGTACGCGCTTCTCGAGCAGCTTGCGGTCCGACTTCGACGGCGGGTCGTCGTGGACCAACTCGGCGGTCAGACGGCCGACGCCGAGCGGGACGCTCTCGGCCCAGCGCAGCCCGGAGGTATCCCCGATCATGAGCTCGACGCTGCCCCCACCGATGTCGATGCAGAGCGCGGGCGGCGTCTCGATCACGATGCTGGCCCGCACCGCCCCGAAGATCAGGCGGGCCTCTTCGAGACCGCTGATGACCTCGACCTCGACGCCCGTCTCGGCTTCGATGCGGTCGACGAGTGCGCTGCCGTTCTCGGCGGTGCGGATCGCGCTCGTCGCCTTGGCGATGATCTCGTCGGTGCCCAACGCCTCGGCGAACTGCACCAAGCGCTTCACGGTCTCCAGGGCCCGGTCGGCCGCGGCGGGGGAGAAGCGGGCGTTGCGCGTCACTTCGTCGCCGAGGCGCAGCATCTCCTTCTCGCGGGCGACCGGCTCGAAGGTGCCGTCGGGCGCGACGTCGGCAACGAGCAGGTGAAAGGAGTTCGAGCCGAGGTCAAGCGCCGCTATGCGCATCGCGAGGTCAGGATAAGCCCGTCGGATGCGAAAACTGGTCACCTGGACAATGGGCGAGGCGCCGTGGCTACGTCATGGTGGGCACAGCGAGCGCCCTCCGAGCGTTCCCTGGTTGAATGGGATAGGTATGCGGGCTTTCAAAGCGGCGGTACTGGCAGTCGGATTCCTTGCGTTGGTTGCGGCCTGCGGTGGTGACGACGACGACGGGCGCAGCGGCGACCCACAGGAGGTCGAGTCCGAGACCGAGGGCGTCTCGCTGGTCGCACGCGACCAGGAAGGCGACGGCACCGTCATCGTGGTCGACGACGTCACGCTGCCCGAAAGCGGTGGCTACGTCGTGGCCTACGCCGACGGCGGTGGCGCGCCCGGCGTCCAGCTCGGTGCGTCGGAATTGTTGCCGGGCGGTGAGTCGTCCGACGTCGAGATCGCGCTCGATCCCGCGATGACCGAGACCGGCGACGTCTTCCTCATCGCCCACACCGAAGGCAACGGCAACGAGAGTTTCGACGGGAACGCCGACGACCCGCCCGCG
>JANNHK010000204.1:0-1856 GCA_031404355.1 Actinomycetes bacterium | reverse complement strand
CGCCCCATGAGGCGGCCCGGTGAGGAAGGTCAATGACGCCGGTTGAGCGGGTGTTGGCTGAGATCCGGGCGATTGCGACGGACGAGTACGACAAGGGTGTTCGGTTCGAGCGGCTGATGCTGCACGCCCTCCAGACCGATCGCACCTTCCGTCAGCAGTTCACCCAGGTGTGGATGTGGATGGACTCGCCCGACCGCGATAGCGCGGATGTCGGCGTCGACCTCGTCGCGCGCAACGTCGACGGCACGCTCACTGCGATCCAGTGCAAGTGCTACGCGCCCACGGCCACGCTCACCAAGGAAGACATCGACTCCTTCCTGGCCACGTCGGGCAAGCAGCTGTACTCACGCCGGATCATCGTGGCGACGACCGACCTGTGGTCGGCGAACGCCGAGAAGTCTCTCGAAGGTCACGCGGTACCGGTCGAACGGATCGGTATCAACGACCTCGACGCGATGACGGTCGACTGGGCGTCGTACGACGTCACCAACCCGTCCGGCCTCGCGGCCACCGACCGGCTCGTGCTCCTGCCCCATCAGGTCAAGGCCGTCGACGACGTCCGGAAGGGCTTCCAAGACGCCGGGCGGGGCAAGATGATCATGGCGTGCGGCACCGGCAAGACGTTTACGGCGCTGCGTATCGCCGAGGAGCACGCGGGCGCGGGCAAAGCGGTGCTGTTCTTGGCGCCGTCGATCGCGCTGATCGCGCAGTCGCTGAAGGAATGGACGGCCGAGTGCGACGTGCCCATCCGGCCATTCGCCGTATGCTCCGACGCGACAACCGGCAAGCCGATCGAGGGCGACAGCGCGACGCCGCACGACCTCGTCGTACCGCCCACCACCGACCCGCACGCGCTCATCGCGGCCGGTGTCGCGGAGCTTCCGCCCGACGCGATGACCGTCGTCTTCTCGACCTATCAGTCGATTCACGTCGTTGCCGACATGCAGGCCGCGACCGGGCTCGTGTTCGACTTCGTCGTGTGCGACGAAGCGCACCGCACCGCAGGCATCGCGAGCCTCGAAGGCGACGACCGGCTATTTGCGCTCGTCCACGACAACGCAACGGTTCCCGCGGCCAAGCGGCTCTACATGACGGCCACGCCGCGGCTGTTCAAGCCGGTCGCGGCCGACGCGGCGAAGGAAGCCGACGCCATCCTCGCCTCGATGGACGACCCCGAGTACTTCGGTGAGGAATTCCACAGACTCGGGTTTGGTGAAGCGGTCGAGCAGGGGCTCCTTGCCGACTACCGCGTCTTGATTCTTGCGGTCGACGAAACCGCAGTCAGCGAGTCGTTCCAAAAGCTGCTGTCGAGCACTGGTGAGCTGAGCCTCCCCGACGTCGCTCGCTTCGTCGGCTGCATCTCGGGGCTTGCGAAGCTGCCGGGAGCAGAGGGCGCGGGTTTTGATCCGGGCGAAGCGCCGATGCGGCGTGCGGTCGCGTTCTGGTCGCGTATCGTCGACTCCGAGAAGTTCGCGCAACAGTTCGAGCAGGTGGCCGAGCGGTACTTCGAGCACCTCGGTGCCGGGCCGGGCGGCGACGAGATCACGAAGCTGACGGTGCCGACCCGCCACGTCGACGGTTCGACCAAGGTCAGCTCCCGCCGGACCGACATCCGCTGGCTCAAGGACACACCGCCCGAGGGCGAATGCCGGGTGCTCACCAACGCCAAGTGCCTTACCGAAGGCGTCGACGTGCCCGCGCTCGACGCGGTGATGTTCCTCACGCCGCGCCGCTCGAAGATCGACATTGTGCAGGCGGTCGGGCGCGTCATGCGCAAGCCGCCGGGGAAGCAACTCGGCTACGTGATCTTGCCCGTCGCCATCCAGGCCGGGGTCGACCCGGGCGCCGCGCTCGCC
>JANNHK010000203.1:0-6928 GCA_031404355.1 Actinomycetes bacterium | reverse complement strand
GCGCTTCTCGCGGATCATCGCCACGAGCGAACCCTAAGCGCCAAGTTGTAGAGATGGCGTAGGGACGACCCTCGTGAACGGACCGCACCCAGCGGGCTCAGATCAGGGAATGTGCAGGCCGCTGATGCTCCGGGCCACGACCAACCGCTGGATCTCGCTCGTGCCTTCGAAGATCGTGTAGATCATCGACCTTCGTTCGTTTGGTGCCGCGCCGTGCCGTGGCCTCGGCGTTCGCGTCCGCTGCGTCCGCCAGGTGTTGGTGTTGCCGCCGAGTAGTAGGGATGAAAGTAGGGATGCCCGGCTCCGTGGGACGATTGCCATCGTGCTACCATGCCATCATGACGAAGAACCTCACGGTGCGCCTCCCCGATCAGCTCGCCGCCGACGCCGAAGCGCTGGCTCGAGTCGAAGGACAGAGCGTGAACGAAACCATCAAGACCGCGCTCGAGGAGTCGATCGCCCGACGCAAGAAGGATCCGAAGTTCCGCGCCCGGCTCTGCAAGATCATCGAAGAAGATCGCGAGCTGCTCGAGCGCCTCGCCCGATGACGATCGAGTACCTCGACCTCGCCGACTTCATCGCAATCGCGGCGTCGGTCACCAACCTCGACGAAGCGACGATCGCCAAGATCGCCGACCTTGGCCTGGCCGACTCCGCGCTGCATGCGCCGGCCGCGACCTACGGGGAGACGGAGTTCTATCCCGACTTCGTCGACAAGGCGGCAGTACTCATCGTCAGGCTCGCGCGCAACCACCCGCTCCCGGACGGCAACAAGCGCGCGGCATGGGTGTCACTACGAATGTTCGTCGACATCAACGGCTGGATCTGGTCTCGACGACCTGAGCTTGACGAAGCCGAAGGGACTGTGTTGGCGATCGCGGCCGGCGAGTTGGACGAGGAACGAACAGCCGCATGGCTGCGCAACTACCTCGTCGCGCCCGAATCCCAGTAACGCGGGGCTACTCGTCGTCTGTTTCTTCCGGATCGTCATCCCAGCACCCGCAAGTAATCAGCTGACCCATGCAACGTGGGCATCTTTCGGCGTCGCAGCCGAGATGGTGAATGCGTCCCGGTTTCGCCGCGCAATCGTGGCAGCGGCGGCACGAGCAGCGGCGGCGTCGCCCCTTTGATGTCCGAAGCGCGGCTACAGCCCACTCTCGAGACTCGACGAAGAACCAGAAGTTGCGGCGCCCCCACGCCTACGAAGCGCCGGTGCCTGCCGAGAAGGTGCGCCTGCGGATCGGGAACCTATGGTCGGCGGGCTATGCACTCGCTGCCCGGTGGCCCGCGCTACCCACGTGCAAGCATATGACCGTGAACAGACGATGCGCCGTCGGGATCGTGCTGTCGCTCATGATCGCGACCGCATGCGGCGCCGACGACGACGAGACGCAAGCGCCGCCGGCTCCCGCGAGCACCTCGGAGGCGCGCGAAGCACCGGCTGAACCGCCGGCGGCGGACGGCGGACCGGTGGCTGCGTTCGTCTCGGCCGAGGCGGACGCACCCGTGGTCAACGACGGTGACGACTGGACGCTGCCCGATTGGGTCCGGCCCGCCCCGAACTCCGGGTTCTTTTCCGAAGACGCTGACCCCGCGCACGCGGTGTTCCTCCGCTCGGTGGACGTGTCGTGGCGCCAACTCGCGCCCGAACCCGGCGTCATCGACATGGATGCGACCGGCGAGGCGCAAGGATTGTCGTTCGATTCGCTCGCCGAGCAGCTCGATGCGGGCGGACCGTATTGGATGCGGGTCTTCGCGAGTGGAGTCGACTGGGCGCCCGAGTGGGTAGCCGACGAGTGCGACGTCGCGACCTACGGCCCGGACTACGACGACCAGGAACATCTCCCGATCTGGGACGACTGCGTGTGGGGCCACCTGCGTGACACCTACGAGTTGCTGTTCGTCGACGAGGCGCTCGCCGCGCATCCGAACCTCAGGTTCGTCTATATGCCCGGCGCGTTCACGTGGGTCGAGTACGACTACGACATCGTCAACGACGCGGTCGAACGCGGGGAGCTCGAGTTCGACACGTACTACGAGTGGTACGGAACGATGCTGGACGACCTCGGCAGCATCTTCGGCGAACACGCGTACAAGGTCGTCTTCACCGGCGAGGACTATCCGTTCGGCCCGTTCGATGCCGACGACGACCTCCACGCGCGCGAAGCCGTCGACGCGGGCTTCGGCATCCGAACGGGGATCACGGAGCTGTTCAACTATCACCTCAGCGAGGCGCCGGCGTACGGGAGCCATGTACAGCCCGACGGTCACCTCGTCGTGGCCGACGACGAGCCCCCCCACGACGGACGCCGAATCGTCGCCACCGAGAACGAGTGCTACACCGATTGCGGGTACGAAACCGAGGACGTGTACTACGCGGTCCGCCAAAGCAACCTGAAGGCGCTGCAACTGCGCATGAACTGGATCTACGTCGTCCCCGAGCCGAGTCGATTGGACGAATACGCGGAGCACTGGGACTGGGTCCGGCTGTCAATGGGTCACACCGCGAACGACTCGGCGGACGCGTGGGCGGCGCTGCGGGACGCGGAGGACGCGTACTGGAACGAAGACGATGCGATCGCGTGGGACACCGCTCCCTACGTGCGCAACCTCGAACGGTGGCTCGTGCAGCGGGACCGGCCCGGCTGTATCGCGCATCGCAGCGAGGTCGATGTCGTCAGCGAAGAAGTCGCATCGGAGAACGGCACGGCGTATGAAGGGCTCAGCACCGCGCGCGATGACGAAGACACCGCGTTCTGCTTCGACCTCGACGACGCGTTCCTCGACGAGACTCCGATCGACGTCGTCGTGAAGGTCACCTACCTCGACCAAGGCGACGGCTCGTTCGTACTGGAGCACGGTGGCACGACGACGGCGGCGGTCGAGCGGTCCGGCACCGACGAGGGCGAGTGGAGGACGGCGACAATCATGGTGCCGGCGCTCGCCGCGGGACCCGATGACGTCGACTTCACGATCCAGACCACCGACGGCGACGACCTCGTCGTGCGCTTCGTGCGCGTCGTCAAGCTCGCCGCGCCCGACGTCTGACTTCTACGGAATGTGCAGGCCCGAGATGCTGCGCGCCACCACTAGCCGCTGGATCTCACTCGTGCCCTCGAAGATCGTGTAGATCATCGACCTTCGTTCGTTGAGTACCGTGCCGTGACCTCGGCGTTCGCGTCCGCTGCGGCCGTCAGATGTCGGCTTTGCCGCCGAGTAGTAGGGATGAAAGTAGGGACGCGCCCATTCCGCATGAGCCCGCTATCCCCAGTGGTCTCGCACGTACTCGGCGATGGTGTCTTCGGGCCAGGCGTGCGTGGTGTTGTTCATCCGGACCCAGAACACGTCGTCCTTGTCGCTCATCTTCGCCCGGACCGGCACCGACGACCTCGCGACGTCCACGCGGCAGATGTCGACACCCCGCACCGATTCGATGCGGGCTCGCGTGCGCATCACCGCCGGGTGGCGTAGTGCGTTGATGAGGTGCGTCGTCAGCCAGTTGACGAGCCCATCCGCGTTGGGAGGCTTGACGACGGCGCAGTCGTGGGCCAGGCCAATCGGCGCCCGCTGGTCGTCGACCCCGATGAGCAAAGTGCCGCCGTCGGCGTTGAGGAACGCGGCGATCGTCTTCACGACCGCGTCCTCCATGCGCTTGTCCTTGCGGGCTTCCACGAGGTTCCAGCGCGCCGTCGACTTGAACTCGACGTCGTAGGTTTCGTCGTTGGAGATGAGCTGTTCGGTCGATGCGGCGAAGAATGCTTCTTTGCCCTTGAGCTGTTCGGCGACCATCTCGGCGAACGCGGCGTCCGACTTGATCTGCTCGAGCACGTGTTCCGTGATCGTCGACACGTCGAGCGTCACGACCGTTCCGGGCTCCACAGCCACCGTCATCGGCCCGGCATCGGCGGGGGCGTCGTCGTCGTAGACGCTGCGGCCGTCGTCGAAGTAGCTGGCAAAGATGTGGTTGAAGACGATCTCGCATTTCCGGTCGAACGTCTCGGGGTCGTACGCGTCGGGGAGTTCGTCGAGGATGTCCTTCACGAGCACGCGGGCCGCTTCACGGGTCTGGGCCTTCTTGCGCCAGTCCAAGACGAGCTTCTCTTCGATGTGGCTCATCAACTTCCGCGCGATCTTCTTGACGTCGGCCTGCTCCTGGTCGGTCAGCGTCGGATCCGGCCGGGTCAGCAGGTCGAACACCGCAAGCTCCGGCTCGGTCAGGCCTTCGCGAACGGTTCGCTGCTCGTCGTCCGAGAGTTGCAGCGAGAGAGCTTGGAGCCGACGCAGCATCTCGTCGACATTGAGGCTGCCGGCGTTGTATTCGTCGATCAACGCCCGCAACCGCTCGACCAAGTCGAGGCGGGCAGGATTGCGCCGGGCCGCTCGGTCGATCTGATGGCCGAGGTCGCTGGCGAGCTTGCGCACCGCGGAGCGCTTCCTACCGGCCAACCGCGCCGCGAGCGCGTCGAAGTCGATCGCGTTGAGGTCGATGACGGACTGCGCGTCGGACCCGTCGGCCGCGGCGCGTATGACGTACTCCTCCGCGCCCACCGATCGGTCGAGCAGCTCGCTCACCGCGCCGGCGACGGCCGACAGGTCGGGCGGCTCGTCGAGTGAGCGGATCTTTTCGGCCAGGTTGCGCGCGACGCCGACAATACGCGCATGGGCAGCGGCAGCAGGGTCGGGCAGGATCGCGGAGAACAACCGCCGGACGCGATCGGACCGGCTGAGATAACCCCGCCGCGTCTCGTCGTCGACGAGCAGCGCCTCGATCGACGCGTCGCGCAGTGCGATGAACTCGAACCCCTCGGCCTGCGCGAGCGAGTCGAGGTCGACGTCCCACCGTTCGGAGAAGTCGCGGAGTTCGGCCAGAGCACCGTCGAGCTCACCGACCAGCTCGGACTTGTCGCGGATGATGTCGGAGCCGCCCGAACCCGGCGCGCCTGCCGCGTAGATCGCAAGCGCAGCTTCGAGGTGGCGGAACACGCCGACGTAGTCGACGATGAGGCCGTTTTCCTTGTCGGGGAACACGCGGTTGGCGCGTGCAATGGTCTGCATGAGCGTGTGGTTGCGCATGGGCCGGTCGAGATAGATCGTCGAGCATGACGGCACGTCGAAGCCGGTCATCCACATCGCGCACACGAACACGAGACGGAACGGGTCGTCGGCGTCCTTGAACCGCTCGTCGAGGTCTTCGTCGAGCATCCGCCGCCGGTGCGCAGTGATGTCGAGACCGACCTCGGCCATGTCGGCGATCTCGTTCTGGCCCTGCGAGACGACGACGGCCATGTCGGTCGACTCCATGAACGCGATCTGCGCCTCAACGCCCGTGCGCTCCAACTCGGGCAACGCAGCCGCATGGGCGCGCAGTTCCGTGAGGTGGCGCTGCCACTCGACCTGGACGAGGTCGTACATGCGGACGGCAGTGGCCTTGTCGATCGCGACGAACATCGCCTTGCCGAGGAACCCGCGCCCGACGAAGTGGCGTACGAGATCGGCCGCGATCCGCCGCAACCGTTCCGGGCGCGTGATGAGCTGGTATTCGGTCGCGAACCGCCGCGACAGCGCCTTCTCCTGCGAGTCGTCGAGCTCGGCCGCTTCGAGGATCGCGGCCAGTTCCTCGTCGAAGCGCTCGTTGGTGATTTGTAGCTCGGGGATGCGGTTCTCGTAGTAGAGGGGGACGGTCGCGCCGTCTTCGATCGAGTCGCGGAAGTTGTACGTGGATACGTAGTCACCGAAGACCTCGCGGGTGCGCTCTTCTTCCCCGGCAATGAGCGGTGTGCCGGTAAAGCCGAGGAAGCTCGCGTTCGGCAGGGCGAGGCGCATGTTGAGCGCCAGCGCCGAATACTGGCTCCGGTGCGCCTCGTCGGTGATGACGATCACGTCATCGCGAGGGGAACAGACCGGCATCTCCTGGCCCGCTTCGGGCCGGAACTTGTGGATCAGCGAGAAGACGTAGCGGTGGTCTTCGCCCAGCAGTTGGCGCAGATGCGCCGACGAAGTCGCCTGCACCTGCGCGTCGACGACCCCCGCGTCCTTGAACTCGCCGTAGAGCTGGAGGTCGAGTTCCGTGCGGTCGGTCACCATCACGAAGGTCCAGTTGCCGGGCTCGCGGCGCAGCACCTTCTGGGTGAAGAAGAGCATCGACAGGCTCTTGCCCGAGCCCTGCGTGTGCCAGAACACGCCGAGCCGGCCCTCGCGGGTCTGCACCGACTGGAGCGCCTCCATCGCCGCGTTCACGCCGAGCACCTGGTGGTTTTGCGCAAGCACTTTGACGAGTCCGCCCGGCCGTTCGAGGTAGGCGACGAAGTTCTCGACGAGATCCTTGAGCCGGCCCGGTTCGCAGACACCGCGGATCGTCGTCTCGAGCGAAATGACACCGGGTTCGGCTTCGTTGTCGATGCGCTTCCAGTCGCCGAAACGTTCCCACGGCGCGAATGTCGCGCCGACCTTCGTCTCCGAGCCGTTCGACAGGATCACGAGCGCGTTCGGCGTGAACAGTTGTGGAATCGTGTCGCGGTAGTCGCGCAGGTTCGCCGAATAGGCGTGCTCGACGCTCTTGTGGCTTGCCTTCAGCTCGAACAGCACGAGCGGGATGCCGTTGACGAAACCCACGATGTCGCAGCGGCGTTTGTGCAACGGACCGACCACCCAGAACTGCGTCACGGCGAGGTGGTCGTTCTTCGTCGAGTCCCACCAGTCGACGAAGCGGACCGTCTCGGTCACCCGTTCGCCGTCGGCGTTCGTGAACGTGACCTTGGCGCCGTCGCGCAGCAACTTCCACACGGCCTGGTTGGCGCGAGTCGGTTGACTGGGCGAATATCGCGGAGTCATTTCGCTTGAAGTGTGCCGCAAAGTCGGTCGACTGCCGAAGTGTGGCCGACTTCACTCCGCGTCCGAACTCCATAGCCCTATTTCGCCAGTTGTATGA
>JANNHK010000202.1:0-1962 GCA_031404355.1 Actinomycetes bacterium | reverse complement strand
TCTCAAGCTCGCCCGCACGTTGCTGCCCTCCGCCACGGATCCACAACGGATCCACCGTCTTTCGACATAGACGCCCCGCGCGCGGAAAACAGTCCTGGGTATTTCGGCCCAATCTCCTGGCTAGTGTCCGGCCGTGCCGTACACGCCTGCGCAGCTCTCCGACCTGGCCGAGATCCGTGACGTCGTCAACCGGTACGCGTGGGCGCTCGACACCAAGGACTGGGCCCTTCTCGACACATGCTTCACGGCCGACGCGTACCTCGACTACTCGTCGAACCCCGGCGGCAAGCAGGGCCCGTACTCCGAGATTCGCGGCTGGCTCGAACACCAGCTCGCCGCGTTCGTGATGCTCCAGCACCTCATGATGAACACCGACATGCAACTCGACGGCGACCGCGCGACCGTGCGCACGATGATGGCGAACCCGATGGGCGCGCGCACCAAGGCGGGCCCGCCGCACGTGTTCTACGTCGGCGGCCGCTACGACGACGAGTTCGTGCGCACCTCGGACGGCTGGCGCATCACCCGCCGCGTCGAAACACTGCTGTGGTTCGAAGGTTCGCTACCGCCCGAACTGATTCGCGAGTAGGCGCGCTCAGTCGCGAAGCAGGAACGCGGCGTTGTCGTGAAACAGTCCGGGCGCGCCGCCGGGATCGATCGGGAGGCGGCAGTTCGTGTAATCGGCCAGCGGTGTCTCCGTCCCCTCGGAATGGGGGTAGTCGGAACACGCCATGTAGATGTCGTGGCCGGTCTCGCGGATAATCTTGGCCGGGAGTTCGTACGCGAACGACGACACGCGGAACTGGCGCTGGAAGTAGTCGCTCGGTCGGTGGGCCAGTTCGGCGAGCGGGCGACCGTTGAGCTTCGTGACGAATTCGTTGCCGCCGTCGAGCATCATCAGGAACATCGGCACCCAGATTGCGGACAGTTCGACGATGCCGATGCGCAGCTCGGGGAAGCGTTCGAGCGTGCCGTTGAGGATCAGGTCGGTCGCGGCGAGCGCCGCCGGGACCCAGAGGAACACCGCTTCGAGCGGCGGGAGCATCGACTCCTCGGGCTCGGTGTACCAGCCGTCGCCGAACGGGCGGCGCTGGTCGGCGACGTGGAACACGGGCGTGATGCCGTGCTCGACGAACGCGCGCCAAATCGGGTCGTGGTCGGGGTGTGAGAGCGGGCGGCCGTCGACGAGGGCCGGGGCGATCATCGCCATGCGCACGCCGGCCCGTGCGAGGTGTGTGATCTCGTCGATGATCCACGCTTCGTCGCGCAACGTGAGGTGCGCGACCGGGTGCACGCGCCCCTTGCCGTCGGTGACGACGCTCGCGCACCAACGGTTCCACGCGCGCATGTTGGCGGTGAGCGCGGGCAGGTCGACGTCGAGGCGACGTTCCCACAGCAAACCGAAGTTGGGGAACACGACCGCTTCGTCGAGGCCCATGGCCGTGAGCTTCTCGGCCCGCGCCGCCGGATCCCAGTAGTCGCGCGGCAGTTGCTCGTCGTAGTCGGTTCGGGGTGGAAGACCGGCCCGGATGCGTTCGCGGTACTCGCCCAACTCGCTCGTGTGCCCGGGGAGCTGCACATCCGCGTGTGAGAGCAACTGGTCGCGCCACATGACGCACGGGTAACCGAGCGCGTCGTCCTCGATGCGCAGCGCCTCGTCGCGCATGACCGGATCGATGTGGTCGAGCCACGTCGTCCGGGTCTCGTAGAGATGCTGATCCGAATCGATCACCATGGCTCCCTCGCTCACCATGTCGGGGCCTTCGGCAGGTGGATGATGCGCTCCGTCCGCACGATCACTCGCGTTGGCATGGCCCAATGTTCCCCTAACCTGACGGCGATGTCATCTGCCTTCGACCTCGGCGCCGACTGCTACCGGCGGCGCATCCGGGTGACGACGATCGAGCCGGGCGTGGTGGTCTCCGCGCTCGAGGACGACTTTCATCACTTCGTCGTCACGCT
>JANNHK010000201.1:0-15608 GCA_031404355.1 Actinomycetes bacterium | reverse complement strand
GTTCGGCGACCCGCATCATCGCCCTCGAGCGCGGCAGAAACGGTTCTGGACGCGCGTTTGTGTTCTGGGGAACACATACGCGCGACCAGAAGCGGGGGTGGTGGGTGTCACCGTGCGATCATCTCAGATAGATGCCGACCCCTGCCGAGGAACGACCGCCGACGGACCGTGACTGGCACACGGCCGAGCTCCCGGATACGCCGCAGCGCGACTTCCTCATCCCGGCCGAGCGGTGGATCGAGGCGCCGGATGCGTTGCGCGAACTCGGCGCCGACTTCGGCGTCGAGCTGGTCGCGTACAAGCGCCGCATCGGCCGGTACCTGTTGTGGCGGGCCGGACCCGCGGTCAAAGCCGACGCGCGCTACATGGCGATCGCGTCCGACGACCTCGACCGGTGGTTTACGTTCCGTCTCTACCCGGACGGGCACGGCGAGGGTGCAGGCCCCGGCGGGAGTGAGCACGCGCGCTTTCGGACCTGGAAAGAAGCATTGCGCGACGACACCAGTTCCAACAAGTAAGCGTCGCCGAACCGGCCGAGGTTGCGTACGCGGTCGGGCGGGAGCGCGTCGACGATCGCCTCGGCCTGGTCTTCGCTGAACGGACCGACGCCTTGGTCTTCGATGCTCTCACGGTCGAGCGGCGCAACGCCGCTCGGCAACGAGAGGCGCAGGACCACATAGCGCGTTCCGAGCTTCTCGAGTTCTGACAGCGCGCGTTCGCTGGGGAAGGTTTCGAGGACGCGGGCCAGTTCGTTGTACCCGGCCGGCGCGTACCCGCTGTAGCCGCCGAGCCGTTCGTTCCCGTCGATCAGCGACAGGTACTGGCGCGGCATCTCGGTGTACGCCCACGCGCCGCCGAAGTGCGTCGCGACCATCGGAAGTTCGGCGACCGCGCCGCGCGGGAGGTCGCGCAGCTCCTCGTTCACCGCTTCCGAGGCGGCGTCGTTCGGCACGCGCGAGAACTGGATCTCGATCGCCGACTCGGCGGCGAGCACACCGCCCAGCGCGACGACGAGCGCGACGCGCAGCGCGCGCGACTGGATGTGGGTCAGCAGCCACGCGAGACCGAAGGCCGCAACCAGCGCGAGCAGCAGCATCGGGAACACGATGAATCGTGCAGGAACTCGAATGCCGGTGAAACCGGGGAGGTTCCAGACGCGTGCCCACGGCACCTTGTACTGGCTCGAGCCGTAGCCGACGTACTCGCCGAACGAGAGGACCAAGAGCAACACCGCGGGCGGGACGAGTGCGAGCATCGCCTTCGCCGAGCGCGATCGGCGTTGCTGCCACAAGGCGAAGAGTCCGAGCAGTGCCAGCGCGGTCATGACGATTCCCGGGAACAGGCGCTGCTCGATCGTTGCCGACTCGGGCGTCGAGCGCGAATCCCACGGTGGGAGGTCGGCGAGGACGTAGTTTTCGGGCGAGACGCGCAGGAAATCGTCGACGCGCGCCGAGATCTCGGGGTCGCGGTGGAAGTACGCGTCCTGCTGGAGCTCGCGATACTGGTACGCCACCGGCGCGACGAGGACACCGCCGACGATCGCGGCTGCGGCAAGCGCCGGGAACAGCTGGCGGAACGAGTCGCGGTGCCACAGCAGCAGCGTCGGGATCAACAGCGCAAGCACCAGGCCGATGACGAGTCCGTAGTAGCTGCTCGACAACGCGAGGACGGCCGTGGCCGCACCCAGGAGCGCGCCGGTGACGACGCGTTTCGACTCGAACAGGTTCAGCGCGAGCAACACGATCAGCGGAATGAGGAAGCTGAAACCCAGTTGAAAGAAGCTGTAGTGGATGAGGCGGGTCGTCGTCAGCGTGAACGCGAGGCCGGCGAGCACGCCGGCCGTGGTGTTGCCGGTCAACCGGCGCGCGAGGAGGTACGTGATCCAACCGGATAGGGCCCACGTCGCGACGTAGATGACGTTGAACGCGAGCACGTCCGACTGGAACACGAACGCGAGTGTGCGGTGCACGAGCGCGACGGGGAGCATCGACTCGCTGTACGCGAGCGTGTTCGCACGCGGGGAAAAGATCGTGGTGTCCCAGAGGCTGCCCCAGCCGTCGTCGAAGTGCGTGCCGCCCCAGCGCAGGATCCACAGGTTCAGCAGCGCGTCGCCCTGGTTGCCGGGAATGTGGGTCAGCCACTTCGACGGGCTCAACGGGAACGCAAAGATCACCCCGACGGCGGTGAAGAACGCGAGAACGAGGCCCGGTCGGGGAGCGCCGGACGGCTCGTCGACCTGGACGATGATCTCGATATCGTCGACTTCGGGCGCGAGACCGGTCGGGGCCGGCGCGGTCGTCGTGGTCGGGGCCGTCGCGGTCGGCGGCGTGGAGGTCATCGGCCCGGCACGCTAACGCAGGAGCCGCCGAAGGGGCCTACGTGTTGCGGGTGGTGCCCTTGCGCACGATCAAACCGAACGAAGTGGTCACGAAGTCCGCCGTCTTCATGCGCAGGTGCGTGTTCGTGTACGGCGGCAGGTCGACGTGAAGGTCTTCGGCGGTTGCACCGAGCGCGAACGTGACGCGCATGTCATGGCCGAGCGATTGCACGCGTGTGACGAGTGCTTCGATGTCGCGGCGTCGGTACAACACCGTGTGTCCATCGGCGAGGGTGGCGTCGTCGGACGACACGTTGAACTCGGTGGTGTGCACGCCGACGCCTCCGGGCGCAAGGCAGTCGAGTTGCCGCTCGAAGAAGCGCAATCCGGCTTCGAGGTCGCCGAGGTGCTCGATCGCGCATGCCGACCACGCGAAGTCGAAGTCGCGGAGGTCGTCGGGGATGTCGTTCATGTCGACGGGCCGGAACGAGACCCGTTCGAGCAACTGCTCGGCCGGGCAGATGTCGTCGTGCACGAGATCGGCGAGGCGGGCCGCATGCTGGCCCGTCGCCTTCCACTCGGCCGCGTTCTCGCGAGCGTCGGGAAGGTCGGTCGCGACGAGGGTGGCGCCGCACGCGGCGAGCCAAGCCGAGATCGGTTCGTTGCCGACCGCGAATCCGAGGCCGCGCCGGCCGGGCGCGACCACGTCGTGCACCGTGAGCGCCTGGAGGATGAAGCACCATTCCCAGAGCTTGCGATGGCACCAGCGCGGCGTGTGGAGCCGGGCGCACCACGTGCGGAATTCCGGCGACTCGATCTGGTCGAACGTGCACGCCTGCGAAATCGGGTCGTGAAAACTCGGCGTGCGGTGGTACGAGATGCCCTGCCGCCGGCGCCGAACCGTGCGCGCAGCGCGATCCACAGCCGCGATTGCCATCGACGTGAACGCTAACGCAGGAGGCGCCGTAGCGCCTTACCGCTGGGGCTGCGCGGGATCTCGCCGACGATGCGCACTTCGCGCGGGAGCTTGGCCGCCGAGAGTTCGTCCCGAGCGAACGCGCGGAGGTGTTCGACGTCCGGGGGCCGGGCGTCGGACGTGGGCACGACGACCGCGACGACACGTTCACCCCATTCGTCGTCGGGCACACCGATGACGCACACGTCGTCGACGTCCGGGTGGCGGCCGAGTACGCCTTCGACTTCGGTGGGGCTCACGTTGACGCCGCCGGAGATGACGAGGTCCTTGGTCCGGTCGATGACGCGCACGCACCCGTCGCCGATGTCGCCGATATCGCCCGTGTGCAGCCACCCGTCGGGGTCGAGCGCTGTTGCCGACGCCTGGGTATCGAAGCGGTAGCCGCGCATCACGACCGCGCCCCGCACGAGGATCTCGCTGTCGGCGGCGAGTGTGTATTCGACGCCGTCGATCGGGCGGCCGTTGAGCGCCCACCCGCCCCACGTTTCGGTCATACCGTACGCGTCGACAACTCGGACGCCGGCGTGCTCGGCGCGTTCTCGCAGCGCGGGCGGGCACGGCGCGCCGCCGACGATGACGCAGCGGAACTCGTGTATCGGCGCGCCGGCATCGAGGAGGCGCCGCAATACGGTCGGGACGACCGACACGATCGTGGCGCCCTCGGCTCGTGGGGCGCGACCGACGCGTTCGACGTCGAAGCCGTCGTGCGCGGTCCAGCGGGTCCCCATCACGTACGCGCGTGCAATGGGCCCGAGACTCGCGACGTGGTGCAGCGGGAGGCACGCCAACCAGTGTGCGTCGGGTCCGGCGCCGACACCGGCCGAGTAGCCGCGCGCCATGACTTCCATGCCGGCGCGCGTCAGCTCGACACCCTTCGGCATCCCGGTGGTTCCCGACGTCACGACCAATGCGGCGAGACCCGCGCGGGCCGGGACGCCATCCGAGCGTCGGTGGCGGCCGGTGGCATCGACCACGGCGGTCGGGCGCAATAGCTCGAGCAGCCGGGTCAGCTCGGCGGCGGGCGCGGCCGGGTTCAGCGGCGCGATCACCTCGCCTGCATCCCAGGCCGCGACGGCCGCCTGGGCCAGCGCCGATCCGGCCAGCACCGCGGCCACGACCTCGGTTTCGTCCGGCCCGGGCACGGTGACTACCGTAACCGTGGGAGCAACCGCTCCCACAATCGTCGGGCCGTTCGAGGAGACCGCGATGGAGCCTGTGACGCCCGACTCGGTGGTACGGCCCGGGGCCGACTGGAAACCCGCCACGCCCGACGGATGGACGGACGTCTCGTACGACACGTCCGACGGCATCGCCAAGATCACGATCTGTCGACCCGAGGTACGCAACGCGTTCCGGCCCCGCACGCTGTTCGAGTTGCGCGACGCGTTCGAGATCGCGCGTGACGACCCGACGATCGGCGTGATCCTGTTCACCGGCGAGGGCACCGACGCGTTTTGCTCCGGCGGCGACCAGCGCGTGCGCGGCGACGACGGGTACCGCGACGACAAGGGCATCGGGCGGCTCAACGTGCTCGACCTCCAGATCCAGATTCGGCGCTTGCCGAAGCCGGTCGTCGCGATGGTTGCGGGGTACGCGATCGGCGGCGGACATGTGCTGCACATCGTCTGCGACCTCACGATCTGCGCGGACAACGCCCGGTTCGGACAGACCGGCCCACGCGTCGGCAGCTTCGACGGCGGGTACGGGTCGGGTCTGCTCGCCCGCATCGTCGGTCAGAAGAAGGCGCGCGAGATCTGGTTCCTGTGCGAGCAGTACGACGCGCATACCGCGGCCGACATGGGTCTCGTCAACAAGGTCGTGCCGCTCGCCGACCTCGAAGTCGAAACCGTCGCGTGGGCGCGCCGCATGCTCGAGCACTCGCCGATTGCGCTGCGCATGCTGAAGGCGTCGCTCAACGCGGCCGACGACGGCCTCGCCGGCATTCAGCAACTCGCCGGCGACGCGACGCTCCTCTACTACATGTCGGAAGAAGCGCAGGAGGGCAAGAACGCCTACCTCGAAAAGCGCAAGCCCGATTTCGACCAGTACCCGAAACGCCCGTGAGTACCCCCGACGAACTTGCGCCGGGTATGCGGCCTCAGGGCGCACATTTGGCGCAAGTTCGGTTGTGGGTGCAGGGGGCGCGGCCGAAGACACTCGGCGCCGCGATCTCGCCTGTGCTCGTCGGGACCGCGGCGGGGTCGCTCGCGGGTCCGACCAATTGGGTGCGTGCGCTCGCCGCGCTCGTCGTCGCGCTCGGGCTGCAAGTCGGTGTGAACTACGCGAACGACTACTCCGACGGCGTTCGGGGGACCGACGCGAATCGACGGGGACCCGTGCGGCTTGTCGCGTCGGGGCTCGCGTCACCGGCCGCGGTCAAGCGGGCGTCGATCGCCGCATTCGCGGTAGCGGCGGTCGTGGGCGCGGTGCTCGCGCTCGTGGTCAACCCGTGGTTGCTGCTGCTCGGCGTCGCGTCACTCGTCGCCGCGGTCACGTACACGGGGGGCCCGGCTCCCTACGGCTACATCGGCCTCGGCGAAATCATGGTGCTGGTCTTCTTCGGGTTCGCGGCCACGGTCGGGAGCGCGTACGTGCAGCACGAGACGGTGCCCGCCGTCGCGTGGTGGGGTGCGTTCGTGGTCGGCCTCCCTGCGTGCGGGATCATGCTCACGAACAACCTGCGCGACGTCGACACCGACCGCGTTGCGGGGAAGCGCACGATCGCCGTACGGCTCGGCGTGGCGCGGGGCCGGATGCTCTACGCGGGTGTGATGGTGGGCGCGCTGATCGCCGTCGTCGCGTGCGCCGCGCTCGAACCGTGGTCTGCGC
Organism: Actinomycetes bacterium; assembly: GCA_031404355.1. Taxonomy (GTDB): domain Bacteria; phylum Actinomycetota; class Acidimicrobiia; order IMCC26256; family PALSA-610; genus JANNHK01. The sequence goes on along the minus strand of JANNHK010000201.1, from coordinate 9,486 downwards.
TCGCGCTGCTCGCGGCGCCCCTGGCAGTCTCGCCGGTCCGCACGGTGCTGACCCGCCGCGACCCGCCCGCGCTCGTCGGCGCGCTGCTCGGCACGGCGCGGTTCCAGATCGTGCTGGCCGTGCTGCTCGCGGCGGGATTGTGGATCAGCTAGTGCTGGAGGAGCTAGTGCTCCGCGGCGAACGCGGCGACGAACTCGCCGAGCTCGGCCGGGCACTCCTGCGCCAGCGCGTGGCCGCCGTCGAGTCGCACATGGAACACGCCGGTGCGAATGCGCTCGATCATCGCTTCGGCAATCGCGTCGTACTTCGCGTCGGTCGCACCGGTGACGAGCGCGGTCGGCATGCGCAACTCGCCCAGCCGTTCCCACAGTGGTTCCATCACGCCCGCGCCAAGCACGCGCAGGCAGCCCGCGACGAACTCGGCTGTGAGTTCCTTCCGCGCGGCCACGCCCGGCGCGTCGTCGCGCACGCCCGCAAACATCGGTTGCGCGAGCCACACGGCGAGGAACGCTTCGACACCTTCGCGCTCGACCGATGCGGCCAGCACGTCGTCAGCCGTCATCCGCTGCTCTCGCTCGCCGGCGTCCTCGATGCCGGGCGAACCACTCACGAGCACCAGTCCCTGCACGAGATCAGGACGATCCAGTGCAAGGCGCAGGCAGAGGCGGGCACCCATCGAGTAGCCGACATAGATCGCGGGCCCGCCCGCGGTGCCGACTGCCGCCGCGGTTGCCGCGAACGTGTCGCGCAATGGGACGTCGAGCACGACCGCGTCGGGTACGAACGGCGCGACGCCGTCCCACGACGCTGCCGTTTGCGTGAATCCGGGAACGAACACGACGGGCACGGGTCCCATCATGCGTGACGCGACGACAGCATTCGCGATCGCCCTGGTCGACGAGTGGGTGCGGGCCGGCGTGACCGACGCTGTCGTCTCCCCCGGGTCGCGCTCGGCGCCGCTAGCGCTCGCATTGAGCCGCGACGCGCGGATCCGCGTCCACGTGGTGCTCGACGAGCGTTCGGCCGCGTTCCGCGCCCTCGGTATCGGCCTCGGGACGGGCCGGCCGGCGGTGTTGTGCTGCACGTCGGGAACCGCCGCGGTCAACTTCCACCCGGCCGTCGTCGAGGCGCATCACGCGCGGGTGCCGCTCCTCGTGTGCACCGCCGACCGGCCTCCCGAGTTGCGCGACACGGGTGCGGGCCAGACGATCGACCAGACGCATCTGTACGGAACGTCGGTCCGCTGGTTCGTCGACCCGGGACCGCCGACCGACGAACCGGGCGCGGGCGCGGTGTGGCGCGCGATCGCGAGTCGCGCCGTCGCCGAGACGCTCGGTTCCCCGAAAGGTCCCGTGCACCTCAACCTTCCGTTCAGGGTGTTGCTCCCGACCGGCGCGCCGCTCGTCGACGCACCCGGCCGCGCCGACGGCCGCCCGTGGACGGCGACGGTCGCCGCGCCGCGTATCGCCGACCCGCACGCGCCGGCCGAACTCGTGCGCGCGTACCCGCGCGGACTCCTCGTCGCGGGCTGGGGCGCGCACGTCGACCCGATAGTGGTCGACCGATTCGCAGCCGCGTCGGGTTGGCCGGTGCTCGCCGACGCGCTTTCGGGTGTGCGGACCGGCGCCCACGCGATCTCCACCTACGAGGCATTGCTCCGCGTGCCCGAATTCGCCGACGAACATCGGCCCGATCTGGTCGTGCGCATCGGCGCGCCGCTCACGAGCAAGGTCGCGAATGCGTGGCTCGATGCCGGTATCCCGCAGGTCCTGATCGATCCCGACGGGGTGTGGCTCGACCCGAACCGGTCCGCGAGCGAGCGCATCGTCGCCGACGCCGAGCCGTTGCTCTCCGCGGTGACGGCCCTGCTCGACAGCCCGGCGTCAGACTGGTCGACCGCATGGCTCGCCGCCGAGCAGCAGGCGCGTACTGCAATCGACCGCGTGCTCGATACCGCGCCCGAACCGTTCGAAGGTGCCGTGGCGCGCGACGTGGCCGGGGCACTGCCCGACGGCGCCACGCTCGTCGTCGCGTCCAGCCTCCCCGTGCGGGCGTTGGAGTGGTGCATGGCCCCGCGTTCGGGTCTGCGCGTGCTCGCGAACCGCGGCGCGAACGGCATCGACGGATTCGTCTCGACCGTGCTCGGCGTCGCCAACGACGGTGGACCCACGGTCGGACTGTGCGGCGACCTGTGCTTCCTGCACGACATCAACGGCCTGCTCGGAGCCGACGTCTCCGCGACGTTCGTGGTCGTCGACAACGACGGCGGCGGCATCTTCTCGTTCCTCCCGCAGCACGGCCTGGCCGAGTTCGAAGAACTCTTCGGCACCCCGCACGGCCTCGACCTCGTCGCCGTCGCCCGCGCCCACGGCGCCCAAGCCGAACGCACGACCGACCTCAGCACGCTGCACGACAGTCACGAAGGCGTCCGCGTCCTGGTAGTCCCGGTAGACCGCGAAAAGAGCGTCGCCCACCACCGCACCCTCTGGTCCGCGGTCACAACAGGGATGCGTCGATAGCCAACAGTCCACTGTTAGCTATCGACGCATCCCTCACTACGGGCGGATGAGGGCTCTCAGCATGGGGTCGAGCTTGCCTTGGGTTTCGGTCCATTCGGCGGCGGGGTCGGAACCGGCGACGATGCCCGCGCCCGCTACGAGGCGGGCGTCGGCGCCGTCGATCTCCGCGCCGCGGAGTGCGACGACGAACTCGCCGTCGCCGTGCGCGTCGACCCATCCGCACGGGCCCGCGTAGCGGCCGCGGTCGAAGCGTTCGAGACGGTTGATCGTCTGCAGGGCGAGTTCGGTGGGCCAGCCGCCGACGGCCGGGGTCGGGTGCAGCATCTGCGCCAACGTGAGGGCGGACGCGTCGCCCCCGTGCGCGGTGATCGTTGTCGCGAGGTGCGTGAGGTCGGCAAAGCTCAGCGCCGCCGGGCCCACGATGTCGAGGTCGGTGCACACCGTGTCGAGTTGCCCAACGACTGCGTCGACGACGACTTGGTGTTCCCACGCGTCCTTCGTTGACGCCAGTAATCGTTCGGGCTGCGTTCCTGTCCCGGCCAACGGTCGGGCCTCGACGCGCGCACCGTGCCGAGTCACGAGCAGTTCGGGACTCGCGCCGACGAACCCGTCGTCGGCGTAGACGCGTGAACCCGGCTGCGCGCTGCGCAGGTAGTCGAGCACGGCCCGCCGGTCGAAGGGGCTGTCGGCGTGCACGTCGACCGCCCGGGCGAGGACAACCTTCGCGAGCGTTCCGTTGTCGATCAGCGCAAGTGCCTGGCGGACCGCGGAATCCCAGTCGTCGCGGCTCGACGCAGCGTTCACGTCGAAGCGCGTGGGCTGCTGACGTGCGACGCGGAGCGGGCCGGGCGTGTCGGCCGCGGCGATCGTGGTGCTCCAGGCCTGCCCGTCGGCGTCGCGGGCGACGATGCGCGCGGGCACGACCATGCGCCCGATGCCCTGGAACGGCAGGGCACCGACGGCGCGCGGTCCGGCCGCGGCCGGTGTGTCGGCGTCGACTTCGTGCGCGAGCCCGGCGAGCAACTCGTCGGCCGCGTCGGGCATCACGATCGCGGCGACGCCGGCCGTGACGAACCCGCAGTCTCCGTCGAGCCACGCGAAACCGCCCGGCGCGAGATGGTCGAGCAGGTCGCCGGGGTCGGCGAGTTCGCTCCGCGCGGTGAGCTTGGCGCCGGCGGCGACCGAGACGTGGGTCATGCGCGTGTCCCCGTCAACAGCTGCGCGGCGCCGAAGCCGAGCGTCCGTCGTTCGACGCGCTCGAACCCGTGACCGCCGATGAGCAACAACAGATCCATCGGGCCGGGCAGGTACGCGGTCGACGCGGGGAGATACGCGTAGGCCCGTCGGTCGGAGAGCAGGCCGCCGACCATCGGCACGACCTTGCGGAACCAGATGTTGTGCACGGCTCGGGTGGCTGCGCCCGACGGTTCGGACACTTCGACGAACGCGATGCGCCCGCCCGGGCGCACGACCCGAGCGCACTCGGCCAAGAACTCGGGGAGGGAGGTGAGATTGCGCAGCGCGAACCCGCAGGTGACACCGTCGAACCCGGCATCGGCGAACGGGAGTTGGAGTGCGTCGCCGCGCACGAGCGGCGCGTCGGTGCGGGCCGACGCGAGCATGCCCGCCGAGAAGTCGGTACCGACCGCGACGAGGCCGTTCGCGCGGAGCTCGCGGCAGAAGTCGCCTGTGCCGCACGCGATGTCGAGTACGCGCGCGCCGGACGGGAGGCCCAGTGTCTGCACGGCGGTACGGCGCCACCCGACGTCCATACGGAATGTGAGGACGCGGTTCAGGAGGTCGTAGCGCGGGGCGATGCGATCGAACATCGTCTCGACGGCCTCGCGCTTCTCCGCCGGCGCCGGGAGGGCGGTGCGGGGGGTCATGTCGACCACTCGTTCTCGACGAGCCGGGCCGCTTCGGCGCTCGCCGCGATCAGTTCGGCGTGTTCACCCACCTGTTCGAGGTGTTCCTGCGCGACGGTCAGCAACACGCGCCGGAAATGGTGGGCGACGAGGGTGCTCACCGCCGGGAGGAGCACGCGGAACGCGGCGACGAGTTCGCGCGCCTTCTCGTCGTCGGGCCGGTCGGCGTTGCGCAGCGGTTGCCGTACGAACTCATCGAACAGCGCCACCGCGCGCTCGGCGATGACGCGCGTGTCGGCGTTGTGTTCCTGCGCGAGCGAGATCAGCGCGGGCATCGGAAAGCCCTGCTCGAGGAGCGCGAGGCCCTGGCGCACGATCGCGACGTCGGCCGACGTGTATTGCGGCACCCCGTCGTGGATGCGCGGGATCAGCAGTCCTTCGCGCGCGATCGTCTCGAGGAGTTCGATCGGCACGCCCGCGCGCGTCGCGAGCTCGGGCAGCGTGAAGAATTCTTCGACGGCTTCGGCATCGGCCGCAGCCACCGCAGCCGCGAGCGGAGCGTCGGTCGCGTCGAGGTTCCCGTCGAGGACCCGCGCGATCAGCGCGAGGGTCAGGCCCTGACCCGCGAGTTCGCGGATGCGCGTGAGCCGGTCGAGGTGGTCGGGTCCGTACCAGGCGACCCGGCCTTCGCGTTCGGGCGGCGAGAGGAGCCGGCGCTTTTGGTAGAAGCGGATCGTGTCGACCGAGACGTCGGCCCGGTGGGCGAGGTCTTCGACACGCCATTTCTCCACGAGGGCCGATTGTAGGAGCAATCACTCCCACGGTCCCCACCCAGCGCCAATTTCGGGGGGATTAGCGGCTCTTCCAGACCGGGGGGCGCTTTTCGGCGAAGGCGGTGGCACCCTCGATTGCGTCGCCGCTCGAGAACACCTCCACCGACAGCTCGTTGCTGCGCTTCCAGGCGGCGGCCTCGTCGAGGTCGACGGCTTCGCGCACGATCTGGCGTGACATGCGCACGGCGATGGGGGAGTTCTCGGCGATCCGCTCCGCGATGGCGAGGGCCTCGTCGATGACGTCGGCCGCGGGCACGACTCGGTTCACGAGGCCGAGGTCGTAGGCCCGGCGCGCGTCGATCGGGTCGCCGGTCATCGCCAACTCGAGCGCGATTGCCACCGAGACCCGCTTCGGGAGGCGAATCAGGCCCCCGGCCACCGCCATCAGGCCCCGTTTCGCCTCGGGGATCCCGAACTTGGCGGTCTCGGCGGCCACGACGATGTCGCATGCGAGCACGATCTCGAACCCGCCCGCGAGCGCGGGCCCGTTGACGGCGGCGATGAGCGGCTTGGGGAAGTCGCGGGTGACGATGCCGGCGAAGCTGCCCTTCACGTTGGCGATGTCCATGGCCCGGCCCGAGGCGACGACCTTCAGGTCGGCGCCGGCGCAGAACACCTCGCCCGCGCCCGTGAGCACGACGGCCCGGACCTCGTCGTCGGCCTCGGCCGCGTCGAGGATCTCGACCATGGCCCGGCTCACCTCGGGGCTGATCGCGTTGCGCGCCTCCGGCCGGTTGAGCGTCACCAGGGCGGTTGCGCCCCGCCGTTCGACCTCGACTAGCGCCATTTTCGGACCTCCCCGTCGCCTGGAAAGGCGGACGCTAGCGCCCGCCCCCGACCGTGAGCCTTGAGCCTTGACCCTTGACCCTTGAGTTGGGGTTCGGATGGTCGACAATTGGGAACTGACGCGCAAGGATGCGCGGCCGGGAGGACGGATCCATGACCCAGGTAGTCGAGCCAGTCACGTTCGAACCCGTCGACCACGAAGCGCGGCCCGCGCTCGGGTCCGACAAGCGCCTCGCGATCGCTGTCATCGTCACCGGCCTCGTCGCATACTTCGGGTCGGTCGCGCTCGAACCGCCGCTCCATCACGAGACGGGGTTGTGGGTCGCGATTGCCGATGTCGGCGCGACCGCGTTCCTCGGGCTCGCGTTCTACGGCGCGTACTCGCTGCTGCACGGCCGCGGGCGCATCGGGTACGCCGCGACCGCAGGCGCGGCGTGGACGCTTGTCGCGCTCGTCGTCGGGTGCCCGGCCTCGGGCCACCACACGCTCGGCGCGTGGTGGGGTGGGCAGATGGCGTTGTCGCTCGCGTTCGCGACCGTCAGCACGGTCGCGTTCAAGCTGCAACCGCGGGACTCACGTCGAGCGGCCGAGTAATCCCCGGCCGGATCACGCGCGTCCCGAGCACGACTACCGCCAACAACACCGCCGCGCCCGCAGTCGTCGCGCGCAAGCCGATCGAGTCGGCCAGGCGTCCCTGGATGAGCGCGCCCAACGGATAGAGCGACCCGAGGATGAGGTTGTGCACGGCGAGGACGCGGCCGCGCAGGTGCGCGGGCGCGCGCAGCTGCGCGATCGTCGTGAACGACGACAGCGCGCCGAGATAGAACGCGCCCACGAACACGAGTGTGAGTGCCGACACGCCCAAGACCGGCGCGTACGCGTAGGCGATCAGTGCCGGTGGCAGCGCGACGAGCATTGTGTTCACGACGCGGCGAGATCCGTAGCGATGGGTGATCGACCCGAGCATCAGACCCATCGTCACCGCCCCGACACCCTGCGCGGTGACGAGGACCGACGTGCCCCTGGCGCCGCTGTCGAACACCTTCTCGGCCATCGCCGGCACCAGGGCGATGAACGGCGCCGCGAGGAACGTATTGACGCACATCGCGCTCACGCTCACGCGCAGCCCGGGGTCGCGCTGCACGAAGCGCGCGCCTTCGACGATGGCCGTCCCGATCGACTGTTCGTCGCGTGGCGGGGGCGGGGGGATGGTGACGACGAGTAGCACGCCGACGACGGCGAGAAAGCTCAGCGAGTTGATGGCGAGCGCCCAGGAGAACCCGGCGAAGTGAATCACGACGCCCGCGAGGGCGGGGCCGACGACGCGTCCGAGGTTCCACTGCGCGGACGAGAGTCCCATCGCGCCGGGGACATCCTCCTCGGGAACGAGGTCGGGCAGCATGGCCATGAATGCGGGGAAGCCGAGCGCGGCGCCGACGCCGCCTCCGAAGACGCACAAGGTGACGATCGCGGGCGACGGGTCGCCTATCACGAACAGGATCGTGAGCAACGCCGCGAACGCGGTTTGCACGAGCGTCGTCGTCATCAACAGGGTCTTGCGCGACATCCGGTCGGCAAGGGCCCCGCCGAGCGGCGCGAACAAGGCGATCGGCACGAACGCGGCCGCGGCGACGGCCCCCGTCCACGTGGCCCGGCCCGTGGTTTCGGTGACGTACGCCCCGATCGAAACGGTCTCCATCCACGTCCCGATGTTCGAGACGAACGCGCCCGACCACAGCAACGCGTAGTTGCGGTGGCGCAGCGGGGCGAGGGAGAGAAGAGCCACGATCCCGCCGACGGTATCCGGCCTGCGAGAATGTCGGTCATGACCTCGTGGGGCCCGTCCCAACCGGAAGGGCCGGCGCCGCCGGGACCACCCGGCGGTCCGCCGTGGCAACAGCCGCAGCCGCCACAGCCTTCGGGTCAACCTCAACCGGGTCAGGCGTGGGGTCAGCCGCAGCCCCAGTGGGGTCAGGCGCCGCCGCAGTGGGGACAGCAGTGGGGACAGCCCGGGTGGGCCACGCCGCAACCGCCGCCCCGTAACCCCGCGCGCATCGTCGTTCCGATCGTGCTCGTCCTCGCGCTCGTGGGTCTGGGTGTCGCAATCTGGCTTCTGGCGCAAGACGACGCGGTCGAATGGGACCCGGAGATCAGAGAACTCGCCGACTTCGTCGAGGCCGAGCGCGGACTGGAGTTCGAGAAGGCCGTCGCAGTCGAGTACCTCTCCGAGGAGGAATGGCAAGCGGACGCGGGCGACACGTCCGGGTACACCGACGAGGACATCGAAGATCTCGACGACACACTCGGCTTCCTACGCACGGTGGGCCTCGCCGAGGGCGACCCCGATCTCGTCGAGCAACTCGGCGAGTTCTCGTCCGATGCATACGTGGGTTACTACTCACCGATCGACGGGCGCATTCGGGTCCGTGGTGAGTTCGCGGGTGAACTTCCGGTGGAACTCAAGGTCACGCTCGTCCACGAGTTGGTCCACGCGCTGCAGGACCAACATTTCGACCTGGAGGCGATCTGGGGCGACGAGGAAGCCGACAACGCCCTCGCCGTGCAGGCGTTGATCGAAGGTGACGCGACCAATGTCGAGGACGGGTACATCGCCGAACTTCCCGACTCCGAGTACGACGCACTGAACGAGAGCTTCGCGGGGCACGAAGGCGAGACCGACAACTTCGACATTCCGGTCGGTATCGAAGTCACGTCGTTCGCGCCCTACGCGCTCGGCCCGGGCTTCGCGTACTCGGTCGACTCGCTCGGCGACGGCCGGCTGAACACGGCCTTCCACGACACACCCGGCAGCGAGGAGCACATCTTCGATCCGCTGACGTACATCAACGACGACGATCCGAGCGAGGTGGACACGCCGGCCATACCCGAGAACGCCGACGAGATCGACAGCGGAACGTTCGGTTCGCTCGGATTCTTCTTCATGCTGTCCGAGCGCATCGACGCGCACCAGGCGTTGCGCGCAACCGACGGGTGGGGCGGCGACGCCTACGTCCAGTACGACGACGGCGACAACACCTGTGTTCGTATCCAGTACTACGGCGACACCGAAGCCGACCTGACCGAGATGCACGACGCGCTCACAGCGTGGATCGCATCACTCCCGTCGCCGTTCGCGAAGGTCGTGCGCGAAGGTGATCGACTCGACTTCGAATCGTGCGACCCGGGCCCCGATGTCTTGCTCCGCACGGGCAAGAGCATCGACGCGATCGCGCTGCCGCTCGTGCGCAGCCAGATCATGGGCAGCGTCATGGACGAGGGCAGCGCGGCCGAGGAAGCGCATTGCTACGGGAACAAGGTGGTCGCCGACTCGACTGAGCTCGGTTGCGCTTGAACACTAGGTGCCGCAACGTCCCAGAATGGTATTTCAACACTGAACGATTCACTCAAACCGCATGCGTTTCGTGCTCTGACATTCACGGCGACAAATGAAGCGGTAGTGCCAACGTTGACAGTCGCCATCGC
>JANNHK010000200.1:0-2426 GCA_031404355.1 Actinomycetes bacterium | reverse complement strand
GCCTTCTCGTCGCTATCGAAATCTGACCGGGAGGCCTTGAAGGCCATCTACCGCCTCGCCCCGAGGGAGGGGTCGGGAGATGGCGGCGCCCACACCGGCGCGCTCGCCGACCGGCTCGGCCTCAGCCCGGGCACCGTCAGCGCCACGCTGAAACGCCTCGCCGACCGGGGGCTCGTCGACCACAAGCCCTACCGGGGCGTGGAACTGACCGCCGAAGGCCGCCGCCGCGCCATTTCCGCCATCCGCCGGCACCGCATCGTCGAGCGGTTCCTCGCCGACATGCTCGGCTACGCGTGGAACGAGGCCGACCGGCTTGCCACCTCGTTCGAGCACGACCTGCCCCAGGAGGTCGAGGACCGGCTGTTCGTCGCGCTCGACCGGCCCGACGCGTGTCCGCACGGGTTCCCGATCCCCGCCAAGGAAACGGCCGAGCTGCCGGAGATGCCCCCGCTGTACGCGCTCGAACCGGGTGACGTCGCGGTCGTTGCCGTGCCAGGCTCCACCGACCCGGAGATCGTCGCGTTCCTCGACACGCTGGGGCTGCGCCCCGGAGTGCGCGTCGAGGTGAAAGAGAAGCACCCGTTCGACGGCCCGCTCGTGCTGCGGGTCGACGGCAAGGAGCGAACGCTCGGCTCCACCGTCGCCAACCAGGTGTACGTCCAGAAGTCCGCGTGAAGTTCACGTCCACGACCACAAGGAACCGGCAATGACGAACGTATTGGCCAACGAAGGCGGCTACCAGGTCTTCGAAATGGCGGGAGGCGAGTGGGCGATCCTCATCGGGTCCGCACTCACCGCGGTGCTCGCGCTCCTCGTGGGCCTCGTCCTCATGAAGGGTGTGCTCGCGCAAGATGCGGGCACGCCCAAGATGCAGGAGATCGCCAAGGCGATTCAGGAAGGCGCGAACGCGTACCTGAACCGGCAGTTCAAGACGATCGCCGTCATCTTGATTCCTCTCGCCGCGATTGTCTTCGTGACGTCGACCGAGGTGTTCAAGCCCGAAACGGAAGACGGCCTTACGTACTTCCAGTCGGGCATGTTTCGAACGCTCGCGTTCGTCCTCGGGTGTTTCATGTCGGGCCTCACCGGCTACATCGGCATGAGCCTGGCGGTGCGCGGCAACGTGCGCACCGCGGCCGCCGCGAAGACGGGCTCGATGCCCGCCGCCCTCCAGGTCGCGTTCCGCACCGGCGGCGTCGCCGGCATGTTCACCGTCGGCCTCGGCCTCTTGGGCGCCACGGTCATCATGATGGTCTTCCAGAACACCAGCTCGGCGATCCTCATCGGCTTCGGATTCGGGGGCTCGCTGATCGCACTCTTCCTGCGCGTCGGTGGTGGCATCTTCACCAAGGCCGCCGACGTCGGCGCCGACCTCGTCGGCAAGGTCGAGGCCGGCATCCCCGAGGACGACCCCCGCAACCCGGCGACGATCGCCGACAACGTGGGCGACAACGTGGGCGACTGCGCGGGGATGGCGTCGGACCTCTTCGAGTCGTACGAGGTCACGCTCGTCGCGTCGATCATCCTCGGTGTGCCCGCGTTCCAGGCCATCTTTCCGGACACGCCCGCACTGTGGGCGGCCGGCGCGCTGTTCCCGCTCGGGGCCCGGGCGATCGGCGTGCTCGCATCGATCGTCGGTGTGTTCGCTGTACGCGCCAGTGAGAACGACAAGTCGGCCTTGGCGCCGATCAACCGCGGCTTCCTAGTCGCCGGCTTGTTGACCGTCCTGGGCACGCTGGTGTTCACCCTCGTGTACGTCGGCAACCCCGATGGCGAATTGTCGAACGTCGGCTGGCGCATGTTCGGCGCGGTCGTCGGTGGCCTCATCCTCGCCCAGGTGGCGTCGCGCATCACCGAGTACTTCACGTCCACCGAACACAAGCCGGTGAAAGAGATCGCCGAGTCGGCGGCGACTGGTGGGCCCGCGACCGCGACGCTGGCCGGTGTCAGTTCGGGTCTCGAGTCGTCGGTGTGGGCGATCATCGCCATCTGCGGTGCGCTGGCGACTGCGATCGGCCTCGGCGGCGGCAACATCCAGTTCATCCTCTACCTCGTTGCCCTCACCGGTATGGGCATGCTCGCCACGACCGGCGTCGTCGTGTCCGAAGACACGTTCGGTCCCGTCGCCGACAACGCGGCGGGCATCGCCGAGATGTCGGGCGAGTTCCACGGCGAGGCGCAGAAGATCATGGTGAGCCTCGACGCCGTCGGGAACACCACCAAGGCCGTGACGAAGGGATTCGCAATCGGGTCTGCCGTCATCGCCGCGGTTGCGCTGTTCGCGAGCTTTATCGAAACGATCGGCAACGAGGACGAGGCGTACTCGGGTCTCGTCGGGAGCCCCGACCCGATCACCGAACCGATCTCCCTGGAGACCATCACCCGCTCGATCGATACAAGTCGCGACGTTCTGCGCGTGCATCGCG
>JANNHK010000199.1:0-2899 GCA_031404355.1 Actinomycetes bacterium | reverse complement strand
GTCGTCGTAGGGCCGATAGGAGTCGGTGATGCCGATGGTGACACCGGCGGTCGCGGCGTCGGTGCGCATCCTGGCGAACGACGCCGCGGCCGGGGCGTACAGGCGGTGGGACCCGACTCCGATCGGCGTCAACGCGTCGGGTGGAATGTGGCCGTTGCCGTAGGCGACCAGTTCGGCGGGTGGTTCCAATCGGCCGTAGTCGCCCGGGGCGCGCGGTTCGGCCGGGCGGACGTCACCGGAAGTGGCCGAGGCAAGCACGGATTCGAACGACGGGGTCTCGACCGGGCCGGTCGGCGCCGAGGTCGGAACCGCCATTGGCGTCCGGACCATGGCCTGGATCTCCGCGATACGGGACTGCACGCCCTGAATCGACTCCACGCAACATTCGATCGGCAGCCCCGCCGACACCTCCAGGCATCGCGACGCTCAGTCGGGTGATTGCGCCCGATCGGCGTCCTCAGCCCGCCGCCGGCGCCGCGCGCTCAGGAGAATCGGGATCGCGACGAGGCCGAACGCAGCGAGTACAACGAGCGCGAAGACGACCTGCGACGCCACACTCGTGGCGATCAATGGAACGCCGGGGGCTGGTACTCCGGCAGGCCGAGTTGCTCACGGGCGAAGTTGAGCTCACCGATTTCGGCGCGCTGGCCACTCGCCATGATGGCGGCAAACTCGCGCACCTCATCGAGCTTGGCGCCGTCGGCTGCGGCGGCGGCCATCTCGGCGCCCGACGCGTGGTGGTCGATCATGATGCGCGTGAACAGATCGTCGAGTTCCGCGCCGCGTGCAGTTTCGAGCGCTTCGAGTTGCTCGTCGGTTGCCATCCCCGGCTGCTGCTGCTGGGGAGCCGGCATTCCCATCCACTCCATCGCGACGTCGGGCGTTCCGACTTCGCCCCATGCCTGCATGGCGTCCTGCATGACCCGAATGTCGCCACTCTGGAAGCGGTCGATTTCGTTCGCCATGTTCCACAGGAGTTCGTCCTCGCCGTAGCGCATATAGGTGTGCGACATCGCGATTGCCTGCTCGTGGTGCGCGGTCATGTCGTCGTAGAAGCCGACGTCGACAGCCCCGGGCTGCGGGTCACGCTCGAGCCACCAATACGTTGTGGCCACGCTCGCGAACACGAGCGCGAACGCGAACGCGACGAGGGCCGGGATGGGTGGTCGCCGGGAACCCGGGCGATCGTCGACTGCTTCCGTCGCATCAGACTTCTCATCCAGCGTTGTCGCGCTGCTCGGCACGACATAAGGCTAATGGCCCTCGGGCCGTACCCGTCATCGCGCGCGACCCGCGCGCCGCCGAAGGATGAAATAGGCGCCGCCGGCGCCAACGGCGGCGGCGACAACGAGGGCGACCACGACCGGGGCCCCGCTCCCGGAATCGTCGTCGGTGTCGTCCGGCGCGTCGCTTTCCGCCGGCTGCTCGGCACTTGCGGTCGATGTCGTCGCGGCCGCGGTCGTGGTGGTCGGCTGCGACGCTTCGGTCGTCGGCACCGTTGTCGGTTCGACGACCGTCCCCGGTCCGCCGACGACGAGGTCGAGGAACGGGCCGGGGTTGTCGGGTTCCTCGGTACTCTCCGGCCACTCCTCGATCCACCGATCGATGGTGCCGTCTTCGTAGGTTTGCAGGATCTTGAATTGGAGGCGGCCTTCATCGGCCGGCAGTGGTCCGATTGTCAGCGGAAACTGCACGTCGTCGGTGGCCGGTCCGCCTTCCCATACGAGTTGTGTCGGAGCCGACAGATCTCCGACCGCGGTGAGAGTCCACCCGGCGACCGGAGCCGTCTCCACGACTGGTATCGCTACCCCCTCGGGGAAGTAGAGCTCGACGCGGGTGAACCCGATGTCGGTGCGTTCATACGAGACATTCAGCGCGAGTGCGACGACGCTGCTCGGCGCCGCTTCCTCGGGGTCGAAGCCGGTGTGGCTCCAGGCGCCGGGAACGGATCCGAAGAGAACGATGGCGAAGATGGCGAACACAGCGGTGCGACGCACGCGGGGAATTCCTCGAGTTGCGGCCGGACGGACTGGTAGGTAGTCGTCGCGAAGCCGCCGCGAGTTCCCGTGCTCTTATTCCGGCGGGTAGGGCTCGAGTCCTTCCTCATCTTGGACACTGCGGATGAACGCGATGATCGCGTCGATTTCGGCGTCGTCGAGGCCGGGCACGGGTGCCATGTCGCCGAAGTTCCAGTGGTGCGCGGTCGCCCCGCCTTCGATGGCACGACGAAACGAATCGTCGGGGTGATGATCTGCTGCGTAGACCGCGGAGAGATGCGAAGGTCCCTGGTCGGTGCCTCGGAGGTCGTCGCCGTGGCACGAAGCACAGTTCGCCGCGTACAGCGCCGCCCCCGCTCCGGTGTCGGCCGCCGTCTCGACCGATTCCGAATCGTCGTCACCTCCGCAGGCTCCGAGCACGAGGCCAAGGACGACGACAGCGAGTACCGCAGACCTCGGGCGCACGGTGCGCACGATATCCGGGCGCGCCACGGCGCTCAGCCGAAAACCTGGACATATGAATAGGTATACAGATATACTCCGGCGATGGCCCTCGTGCGCACCGCACTCCCTGACGCCGAAACGGTGGCGAGCGCCGCGGCGCTCTTCGGCGTGTTGTCGGACCCCAGCCGCATCCGCGTGCTCGCTTCGCTCATGGTCACCGACGAACTGTGCGTCACCGACCTCGCCGCGACGGCCGGAATGCGGGAGTCGACGACCTCGCACGCGCTCCGCTTGCTCCGCACCAACCGAGTCGTCACGGCCCGGCGTGAGGGTCGGACGATCTACTACTCGCTCGCCGACGAGCACGTACGCCATGTTCTCCACGATGTTCTCGCGCACGCGCAACACGCCGATGACAACTGACCACGCGCACGGTCACGATCACGCGCACGACCTGC
>JANNHK010000198.1:0-43103 GCA_031404355.1 Actinomycetes bacterium | reverse complement strand
GCGGCCATGTGTACGAGGTCGGTCGTCGTGGCCAGCGACGTGAGCCGGCCCGTGCGCGCGTGACCCGAGATCGTGACGGACGCGAGCAGGGCGATACCGAGCGCGACTTCGAGGCCGGTGACGAACGGCGCCCGCTTGGCTCCGGGCTTGCGCACGAACGGGATCGCGAGGAGCAGGGTCGCGATGCGCGCCAGCCAGCCCTGCCCGAACAGCGTGTCGAGCACATCGCCGATCGCCCCGGTATCCCACGCCGCCGAGATCTCGCTGCGGTTCGTGTACGCCGCCTGGAGGCTGATGCCGAGCGGCGCGGTGACGAGTGCGACGGCCCACGCGAGCCAGACAAGCCCGCGTACGCCGCGGTCTTCGGCGGCGGGGGGCCAGCCGATGCGCAGGAACACGAGCGCGCCGACGAGGACGAGCACGCCCGCGAACGCGATCGCCCGCGTCAACGCGAACGAAATGCCGACGCCCCGGCCGGTGTCGCTCTCGAGGAGTGCGGCCACCGTGTCGGCGTCGGCGGTGGGCTCGCCGACCGAAAACGTGAACGCTCCGGTGATGGGGTGCGAGTCGGTCGAGACGACCTGCCAGTTGACGATGTACGTGCCGTCGTCGAGTGGCGGCAGCGGGGAGTCGACAATGCTGTCGCTGCCGCCGTGGGCTGCGGGGCCGACGTCCTCGACCCTCTCGCCGTTGGCGTCGAGCAGGGTGATCGCGTCGTCCTGCACCTGCACGCCTTCGGTGAACGTGAGGGTGATGTCAGCCGGTGGGTCGCCCGCCGGCCGCGCCGCGTTCGCGGCGGGATCGGACGATTCGAGCGACGCGTGCGCGAACGCCGGCGTCGCCGTCAGGACAACGAATGCGAAGGCCGCCCCGACAGCGGCAAGCGTGCGTCTCACGCCGCGAGTCGCAGCTCTCGTTCGGCGCCGCGTTCGTCGATGCCCATGAACCAGGCGGCGGCAAGGCCCGCGAGCCCGAAGCAGACGGCCACGAGCCCGGTGCCGACCGGGAGGATCTCCTGGAATCGCGAGCAGTTCATGAGGTGGTAGTCGTCCCGCGTGTCCGTCCAGTTCCCGGTTCTGTACCGTAACTCCTTCGTGGACGACGTGACGCGCGACCTCCTCGCCGCACGCGACGGTGACCGGATCGCGTTCGGCTCGGGCATGCGCCGACGGGCCCTGTGGGTGCGCTCGGGTTGATCGTCGGCGGTATCGCGCCGGCTCGCAGCTCAAAGGCAGGTTGATCGGTAGGGGACGAGGGGCCCGACATCGCGGGCCCACTCGTCCTCGCCGAGATTCCGGTTCGCGACCGCGCACGCCTGCGCGGCCCACTGTTCGGGGTCGAGGTCGATCTCGACGAGTTCGAGGGTCGGCTCGACCTTGGTCGTGTCCACGACGAGCAACGCGACCGATTGCCCGGTCGTGAACGCCATCTCGGTGACGAGGCCGCCGCCGACCGTTCGCGGCGCGCCGATCGGAAGCCCGGTCTCGCCGTCCCACACGCGCACGAGTCCGTCGAGCGTCGACGCGGCCAG
Source organism: Actinomycetes bacterium (assembly GCA_031404355.1). Lineage (GTDB taxonomy): Bacteria > Actinomycetota > Acidimicrobiia > IMCC26256 > PALSA-610 > JANNHK01. The sequence goes on along the minus strand of JANNHK010000198.1, from coordinate 41,572 downwards.
CGATCCGTCGTTCGAGACCGCGAACGGCCAGCGTTGCGTGTCGGCGGTCCGCTGGAAGAGGGGTACCTCCTGCGCACCCCGCCATGCGAACAGGCCCTCGCTCGTGAGTGTCGCGACGACGTCGTCGCGGTCGGCCGCGAACGCGAGGTCGGTGTCGGTGCCCCACGGCGCGTCGATGCGCTCCGGTGTGGTTGCACCGGCCTGCCAGCGGCGCGCGCCCGCGCTGGTCGCGGCCAGGAGGCCGCTCGACCCGACGCGCGCGTCGAGGATCGCGCCCGCGAACGTGTCCGCAACCGGGGTCACCCGCTCGGCGGTCGCCGCGTCGAAGAACACGAGGGTCGGGTCCTCGCTGCCGACGACCACCGCGACGTGCCCGGCACCGTCGAACCCGACCACGGTCGGACGCCCGTCGGGGAGCGACGCGGTCTCGACCGTCCCGGTGTCCATGTCCCAGATCCGCAGCGTGCCCGCGTCGGCGACGGCGACGACACCGGCGTCGGGACCGAGCGCGACGCGGACGAGCGGGGTGATGGCGAACGGCAGGGGCTCGGTTCGTACGGCCCTCGTCTCGAGGTCGATCACCGCCGCCGTGTCGATACCGACCAGCACGGCGGCCGAGCCGTCGGCGCGGCGCGCGCTCACACTGAACCGCGGGTCGAACCCCGATGTCGAGCGGGGTGCGCGAGACGAACGGTTCCTGCGGCGCGGTCGTGAAGACACGCACGCTGCCGTCGGTCGCGCCCGTGAGGACGAGCCCGAAATCCGGGCCGCCGAACTGCGTCGTCTCGACGTCGACTTCGTTGCCCGCGGCACCGGGTGAGTAGCGGATGCCGCTGTCGAGCGGCACTCGGACTTCGGCACCGGTTTCGAGGTCGCGCACGCGGACGATCCCGTCGACCGAGCTCGCGGTCGCGACGGTCCGGAGATCGGGGGTGATCGCGACCGCCGACTCCACGTAGCGCGCCAACTCCTGCGGTCCGGCCACGGATCGCAGCGGCGTGCCTGCGGCGACGTCCCACTCGATCAGCGCGGCGTCGTACGCGCCGCGAGCGACAGTCGTGAGTCGCAGCGGGTCGCTGCTGTCGTCGACGACGAGGGCGATCAGCCGGCGTGTGTTCAGGACGCCGAACGAGTCGCCCGTGTGGCCGAACATGTCGGGGCCGGCGGCCCGGCCGAACTCGGTGTCGAGCGTGCGGGCGAAGCCGAGCTCGGCGGTCGTGTCGTGACCCCCGAAGGCCACGTACTCGCCGTTGTCGGACCAGTCGACGATCTCGGCGCGAACCGAGTCGGGAAGTGCGTCGCCGAACTCCGACGGGTCTTCGTCGGCGAACGCCCACCGCCACGGCCGTCCGTCGGCGACGAACGCGAGCTGCTCGTCGGCGTCGGAGAACGCGGCCGCGCTCGCGGCGCCGTCGAAGCGGTGCTCGGAGTCGTCTTCGACGTTCCACACCCGGGTCTCGGTGCCGTCGGCCACGGCGACGAACGTGCCGGTGCGCGACACGGCGACGACAGAGGGCTCGACACCGGTGGTCGCACCGACCTTCGCCCCGGACTCGGTGTCCCACACGGCGATAGCGCCTGCGCTCGTCACGGTGACGACGCGGAGACCGTCGGCGCTGGCCTCGACGGAGACGACCGGATCGCGATCGAGCGGGTCGCCGGTGGCGATGAGGCGCTCCAAGCCCGGCGGGCGTTCGGCGACGACGCGCGCGAGCGCGTCGAGCGTCGCCGGTTCGGGGTGGATCCGGTAGCCCTCGACCGCGAGCAGCAACGCGCGGTCGGGCGCTTGGGGGAGCACCGTGCGGGCCGTCGCCGAGAGCTGACGACCGAGGGCGCGGGTTGCCTCGGCCCGGGCCCGGTCGGCCTCGCGGTTGGCGCGTCCGGTCTCGGAGCGGGCGACGAACCCGGCACCGACCGCGACCGCGGTGAGCAGCGCGAGGACGGCGACCCCGCCGCGGGCGTACCGGCGGGCGCGCCGGGCCAGGCGCACGTCCTCGCTCTCGAGTTCGTCCTTGGGGATACCGTGCAGCGGTGCCGCGATTTCCGCGATGGCCGCGCGAAACCGGGCGTGACCGAGGTCGAGTTGGAGTTCGTCGCGCGCCCACCGCAGGTCGAGGTGCCGGGGCTCCTCGGTGAACACGCCCCGCAGGGCCGGAGGCAGGGCAGTCGAACGGTCCGGGTCGTAGCCGTCGGCCGCCGCGTCCCACACCAGGTCGCCCTCGGTGAGGACGGGCAGGATGCGTTCCACCGGCTTGGTCGTCAGCCAGTGTTCCAGCTCCCGTTCCACCCACGGCGACCCGGCCGCTTCGGGCGAGCAGAGCACCACGAACCACTCGGCCTCGTCGAGGGCCTGCTCGATCGAGGTCCAGAGGTGGGGGTTGACCGACAGGCCCGTTTCGTCACGAAACACCCGCAGCGCATGGGCCCGATACCACGGCCGGGCGAGCCGTTGGAGGCCGCGCTGGAGCGCCGGGGCCAGCCGTCCGTCGGCGGTGTGGCTGTACGAGATGAACGCGTTGTACGTCAGGGGCCACCATTGTGGCGTGAACGACATTCGGGCGGCGGTCGGGCGGGGCGATTATCTCGTGGCGTACGACCTGGCGATGCGGGCTGCGACCGAGCGGCCGGACGACGCCGCGGTGCGGTACCTGGCGGTCCTCGCGCTGGCGCGAGCCGGAGCCACGGAACGCGCGGCCGAGCAGCTCGCGGCGTTCGGGCTCGACGGCGCGGCGCCCGCGGGCGCGGCGCCCGACCTCGTCGAGGACCTGGGCGCGTTGTGGGCGCGCCTGGCCAAGGACACGGCGTTGACGCTCGGGGGCGACGCGTGCCGTGAGCAGGCCACGGTTGCGGCCCGCCGGTACGAGGAGACGTACCGCGCCCTCGGCCGTCCGTTCGCCGGGATCAACGCGGCCACGATGTGGTCACTCGCGGGCGATCGGGCGCACAGTCGCGCGATCGCGACCGAGGTGTTGGGACTGCTCGCGTCGCAGGTCGACGGCGAGGACGTGTACTGGACCGAGGCGACGCGTGCCGAAGCGCTCCTGCTGCTCGGCGCGGTTGCCGACGCGCGAGTCGCGTTGCAACACGCGCTCGCGACTGCGCCCGACATCGCGTCGCGCGCGACGACGCGCCGCCAACTCTTGCTCGTGTGCGAACTCGTCGGTTGCGACCCGGGCGTGGTCGACGTCCTCGAGATCCCGCAAGTCGTGCACTACACCGGGCACCTCGCGCCGCGGCTCGGTCCGGTCGCCGAAGACCGCCTCGCCGAACAGATCGCGCGACGACTCGAAGCCGAAGCGGTCGGGTTCGGGTACGGCGCGCTCGCGTGCGGCGCCGACCTCATCGTCGCCGAAGCGCTGCTGGATCGGGGCGCGGAACTGCACGTCGTGTTCCCGTGTGCCCGCGACGATTTCGTCCGCGTGTCGGTCGCGCCGGGCGGACTGGAGTGGGTGGGCCGGTTCGAAGCCGCGTTGGACCGGGCCACGTCGGTGACATACGCGACCGAAGGCCCCTACCTCGGTGCCCCCGAACTGTTCGCGTTCGGTGCCGAAGTGGCGATGGGCAAGGCGCTGCTGCGGGCCTCGTACCTCGCCACGACCGTCTCGCAGCTCGCGGTGTGGGACGGCAAACCGGCAGCGGGACCCGCAGGTACTGCTGTCGACATCGAAGCGTGGACGCGTACCGGCCACGAGCGACACGTGATTTCGGTCGACGGCGGCGACCCGCGCGCCAACGGGAAGGACGATCCGGCCGAGGGCGCGCGTTCGGTGCGGGTGATGATCTTTGCCGACGTGCAGGGCTTCAGCCGTCTCTCCGAAAGGCAGGTGCCTGCCTTCGTCGACCACGTGCTCTCGGCGCTGGCCGCGACCATCGACTCGTACGGCGATGCGGTGCGGTTTCGCAACACGTGGGGCGACGGCATCTACCTCGTGCTCGACGACGTCGGTGTCGGCGCGCGCTGTGCCCTCGCGCTCCAAGACGCGATGCGAGGCATCGACCTGGCTGCGCTCGGGCTCCCGCCGCTCGCGCTGCGGGTTGGCGCCCACGCGGGCCCGGTGTTCGAGCAGATCGACCCGATCACGGGTGTCCCCGGGTTCTTCGGCGTCGAGGTAACGCGCACGGCGCGCGTCGAGCCCGGAACGCCGCCCGGCGCCGTGTACGTCACCGATCCGTTCGCCGCACTCGTCGCGCTCGACGGCCTCGACGAACTGTCGTGTCAGTACGTCGGCCCCGTCCCGACCGCCAAAGGGTTCGGCACCTTCCCGCTCTACACCCTCCGGCGCCGCGGTGAGCGAAGCTAGCTTCTCGGTTCAGCGGTCGAGGTGGTCGACGAGGCCGATTTCGTAGGCGACCAACACCGCGGCGACGCGGTCGCGGACCGCGAGTTTCGTGAAGATGTGGCCGATGTGTGTCTTCACGGTTCGCTCGCTGATGAACAACTCGTCGGCGATCTCGTGATTGGTTCGACCGACGGCCATGAGGCGAAGAACCGACACTTCCCGATCCGTGAGGCCCTGTGTCCCGTTCTGCGTTGGCGGCGGGTTGGTCGCGGCTTTGCGAAAGACGCTGAGGACCATCGCCGCGACCGCGGGGTCGATCCACGCACCGCCGCCCGCGACGGTCCGCACCGCGCGCACGAGATCGAGGCCGACCGACTCTTTGAGCATGAAACCCTCGGCGCCCGCGGCCAGCGCGAAGCCCAGCGTCTCGGGATCGTCATACGTCGTGAGGACCAGCACGGGCGGGCGGACGCTCAGCTCGGACAACTGCTGAATGGCCGACGCCCCGCTCATACGCTTCATGCGCATGTCCATGAGGACGATGTCGGGGTGCTCTCGTTGCACGGTCGCGACGACCTCGTCGCCGTCGGTGCATTCCCCGACCAGCTCGAAGTCGGCAACCGCATCGAAGACTCGGCGCAGACCTTCGCGGACGAGCATCTGATCGTCGACGACGACGATCCGAATGGTCGCGCTCATTTCATCTGGCGATTGCTGATTGTTCGTCGGCGCAAGGCCCCGGCCCTCCCACGCTCGCCTGGCACACTACGCGGGATATCCGGTGCCGTCGATTCTTTGGCCGCGTCGGTCCCCGTCGGCGCTTGAAGGTGGGCGCGTGCGACGCGATCCGGGCATTACGCGGTGCAGTCGGCGGGGTCCATCTCGATGTCTTCGGCGATGTCTTTCGCGCCCCCATCGCCTGACGTGGTCGCGTGGACAAACGACTGAACGTCGCCGTCTGGACCATTGGCGGTGAAACTCACGCACTCGGGCGTGCCGTCGAACGCAGCGAAGTCCAACTCGATCAGCGTGTCTGTCACGGGAGCGGCGTGTGTCGCCCGCGCGCCGGCTACGTCGATTTCGGTCCCGGGCGGCACCGTCATAGCCACATCCGCCAATCGCGAGCAGGAGCAGGAGCAGGACAAGGCCCGCCGGGCCGAGCCGAGCGGGGACCGATCAGGTCACGAGTCCTCACTCCGGGACCTCGTTCGTGCCCGAGTTCATGTGCCATGAGCGCCGCCCGCCTCTCGGTCGCGCGTCTCACCGGCGGAGTGCTCCGCGGAAGGATGCGACCGCGAGCACGAACAGCGCAACCGCGAAGCCGGCCAGCACGACCAGCGGTGTCCAGAGCTCCTGGACGCCGGCGTCGGTTGCGAGCAGCTTGTCGAACGCGTCGTTCGCCCAGGCGTGAGGTGACAGATGAGCGGCGGTACGAAGCCACGCCGGCACGATCGCGAGCGACCAGAAGCAACCGCCCAACAGCCCGAGCACACCGACGACTCCGAGCAACCCCATGGAGACTTGTTCGAGCGATCCGCGCCCGAGGCTGCCGAGCACCAGGGACGCACTCGTGCCGACGAGCGCGAACATGGCGATCACCATGATGATGCCGAGCGGGTCACCCCAATCGACGCCGAACAGCAAGCGCCCCGCGAGCACGATGACGACTGCCTGAGTGAAGCACACGAAGGCGCGACCCACGATCTCGCCGGCGACGATGACGGTGCGGGCATTGGGTGTCGTGCTCATGCGCGCGACGCACCCCCGCGACCGCTCGTCTATGAAGATCGCCCCCATGTAGAGCGAGCTGTGGAACATGAAGAACACGAGCATTCCGGCCGTCGCGCGGCCAAGACCCGTCGCATTCGTGTTGGAACGCGCGGTCTCGCGCTCAACCTCCACCGGAGCCGAGGCCGGCGTTCCGGCTTGTTCGGAGAGCGCAGCTTGACGCGCGGCGATCAGCATCACGTCCGCGCGGGCCGCAACGAACGCCGAGTCCGACGCTTTGCCGAAGACGCGCAGGGGAGTGTCCGCGCCGTACCCCGCGGGGATCTCGACGCCGATCAGAACGTCGCCGCGCCGCACGGCGAGTTCCATGGCGTCGATCGAGGAGTAGCTCGTCACGCGCAACGCTTTCGAATCCCGGACGGAGCGCGCCAGCTCGTCTCCGGGCCGACCGTGCTCGCTCTGCACCAGACCGACGGGTAGCGACGCATTCGCTCGCTGGTCGGCGAGCCCGAATACGCCCGCGACGACAACGGGGACAACGAGCATGGTGGCGACGACAGCTCGCTTGCGGAAACATCTCTTGACGAACCATCGGGAGACGGTCGCGACCCCCGGCCAGCGATCGCATCGCGCCCGTCATTGAGCAACGATTCGTCGCGCTCGCGTGAACGCGAACCAACCGAGCGCGAACGCGAGCCCGCCGATCACCGCGACAGACCTCCACACGTCGATCAGCGTGCCGCCGACCGCCACTTCGCGAAAGGCACGGATGGCGACGCCGTTCGGTGTCAATCCCGCAATGAAGCGGGCGGCATCGGGCAGGTTTGCCAGTGGAACGAGGTTGCCACCGAGTGCCGCAAACGTCAGGGCGATGAGGAGCTCCAAGACCTGTGCCAGCTCGAGCGACCGGGTCAACGTCGCGACCACGAGCGCAATCGCCCCAACTGCGAGCGTGATCGCGACGCCAACGACGACCGTCGCCACCACGCTGCCCCAGTTCGCGCCGAATACGGCGCTCAACGCGAGCAGGACCGCTGCCATCTCCAGCCCGCCGAGCAGAACCATCACGATCCCCTTACTGGCGAGGATCGCGTCGCTACCGACGGCCATCACCCGCATGCGCGTCAGCGTGCCCCGCGTCCGCTCGCGGTGCAGGCTGCGAGCGACCAGCCCGGTGGTGAGGAACAAGAAGAAGACTGCGACGACGTGTCCGTACAGCTCCGCGCCGCCGAGGGTTCGATCCACCGGTTGGGTGATGACTGCCGCGGCGGGAGATGAGTCAGGCCCGATCGCCCCGGCGGCGCCGGGCACCTGCGCGAGTCGCGCGAGGTCGTAGGCGATCGCTTCGGGGATCTGTTCGCTGCGGTTCGCGATCACACGCATCGGCTCGTCGCCCGATACCGGCACCACCACTGCCGCCGAGATATCGCCGCTCCGTACGAGGTCGCGGGCCTCCGACTCGGTCGCGACCACACGGAGCCCGAAGTCGCCGCTGTCGAACGCGGCAATCGCGCGCGCGGCCGCGTCGCTGGTGCCCGGCGGTGTGACGATGGCGATCGTCGCATCGACCTGCCGCGGGGCTCCGAGCGCGACGCTCGCGAGCATCGCGGCCGCGACCGGCGCGATGACCGCGATCGAAAGCGCGACTCGATCTCGCGAGATTTGGCGAAGCTCCCGGCGGACGAGAGTGCGGACCTGTCGCCACCACCCGACCGGGGCTCTCGCCGTACCGCGGGTACCACCTCCGGTGGCCATGTCAGTCGCGCAGCGTTCGCCCGGTGAGCTGCAAGAACACGGCTTCGAGGTTGTCGGTGCCGATCTCGATCGCCGAGAGCTCGACACCGAGCCGGCCCGCGATCGTCACGACGGTGGGGATCGTCGCCGCGGCGTCGTCGACGATCATGCGCACGCTGCCATCGATGATCAGCGCCTCACCCACACCGGGCAGCGCGTACACCTCGCCGACGAACCTCCCGAGATCGCCGGTCGCTCCGAGTGTCAGGCGCTGCGAGCCGCCGAGCGACGCAATGAGTTGTTGCGGTGTGCCGTGCGCGATGAGCTTGCCGTGGTCGATGATGCCGACCTCGTTGCACAGGCGCTCGACCTCTTCCATGTAGTGACTCGCGTAGAGCAGCGCCACGCCCGTCGCGCGAAGCTCCTCGAGTCGATCGAGGATCGCACCCCGGCTTTGCGCGTCGACGCCGACGGTCGGCTCGTCGAGCACGAGCAGCGTCGGGTTTGCGATCAGCGCGACGGCGAGGTTGAGCCGACGCTGCATCCCGCTCGAGAACTCGGCGACGAGATCTTTGGCGCGGTCGTGCAGGCTCACGATCTCGAGCGTTTCGTTCACGCGGCTCGTGAGGTCCTTGCCGCGCAGTCCGCACATCCGCCCGAAGAATTCCATGTTCTCGTTCGCCGTGAGGTCCGTATACAGCGCAAGCTCGTGGGGCACGTACCCGAGGTGGCGTTTCGCTGCGATCGCGTCCCCCTCGACCCGGTGCCCGGCAATGAAGATCTCGCCGGCGACCGGGGGGAGCAACCCGCAGATCATCTTGATCGTCGTGGTCTTGCCGGCTCCGTTCGGTCCGAGGAGCCCGAACGCCTCGCCGGGAGCGATGTCGAACGACACGTCGTCGACCGCGACCCGATCGCCGTAGCTCCAACGAAGCTCGCGGCACGCCAGGATGGGAACTTGGAGACTCATAGTGTGGTGACCATGTCGACGGGCGCGGCCGGGATCCAGGCGCTCACCATCCAGCCGCTGCTGGTCGGCCCGGTGGCAAACCGGCCTCCGAGCAGTCGCACTCGCTCGGACATCCCGAGGATCCCTTGGCCGGGGCGCCGAACGTCGTCGCCCGAAGGCGCGTCGGGTGACACCGCCCGGGCGGGATCGCCGCGTCCACTGCGAATCTTGACCATGACGCCGTTTTGCCCCCAGTCCATCTCTACGTCGACGAGCGCGCCCGGCGCGTGCCGGGCCGCGTTCGTGAGCGACTCTTGCACAACCCGATACGTGCACCAGGCGCTCGCGACCGAAAGGGGCAGCGGTGTACCCGAGGCGCGGTACGTCAGTTCCACCCCGGCGCGTCGGTAGCCGTCGAGGAGCTGGGGCAGGTCCGACTCGAGCTCGATCGGTGGTTCGAGCGCGGGGTCGTCGGCCTCCGAGAGCAGCCGTACCGTGCCCCGCAGGTCGGCCAGGCTCGCGCGTGCGAGGCGTTCCGCGTCGTCGAGGGCTCGCCGTGCGACTTCCGGGTCGGTGTCCAGTACGAGGCGAATCTCGGTGAGATACAGCATGGTTCCGGTCAGGGCGTGCGCGACGAGGTCGTGCAACTCCCGCGCCAGGCGGCGGCGCTCGGCCCGGACCGCTTCCTCGGTCGCGGTCAGGCCCGCGACGTGGAGATTTTGCACGCGATCGAACAGTTCACCGAAAGCGACGCCGCCCGCCCACGCGGCTCCCATTCCGGCCGCGACCGCGACCCATTGGTAATCCTGCTCGGCTACGGCGATGGCGAGATACACGCCCCCGGCGAAAGTCGCGGCAGCAATTCCCGTCCGGCGGGGAAGTACCGGTACCGCCAGCACGAGCGCCATGGCCGGAAGGACGGCGGACTGCGCGGTCCCGCCTTCGAGCGCGAAGAGCCCCGTGGGTACCACAACTGAAACAAGGATGTAGGGCGAAAGCCGCGGAAGCGCCGCGGCGAGAACGAACGGCAGCGCGCCGAGGGTGAGTAACACGGCCGCATCGTCGGGTCGGGGCTCGTCGTACCAGATGGTGACGGCGGTGACGACCGCACCGATCGCGGCCGCGATCTGCAGCCATCTGAACGCAGGGTCGCCGTCCCGGCCCGCAAGGGCACGCATAGACACCGCCTCCCGGGTATCGTCGCGCGCGCTCGTAGACACCTCCTCGCGTTCTTCTGCACCCCTCGCCGGAGCCCGGTGGCAGAGACCGTCGACGCCAACATGACAAGGCCGCGCGAGCGAGTCAAGGTTCGCGCGCCGAGGTTCGGTCTGCGGTCGCACATCACTCCTACTCCGGGCTACGACTCTGGGCGTACTACCGAGCCCGGAACGGCGCGAGCCCGGCCCCGGGTCAGGTGGCCGCGGTGCGTTCGGATGCCCGCAAGTAGACGGCGACTCGGATGATTCCTCCCGCGGCGACGTCGAACACGACGGCCTCCTCGGTACGGAGGCGGCCGCCGCCAGCGTCGACGGTTTCGTTCAGTTCGACGACGAGCGTCGGGCTCGCGTCGACGACGCGCTCGACTGCGAGGACGTAACCCGAAAGCGATTCGACCGTCTGACGCAGAAAGGCGATGTATGCGTCGCGCCCGGTGATGTCGTCTCGGTACGGGCCGCGCCGTTCGACATCGGGTGCGAGTGTGGCCTCAACTGCGTCCCAATCGTTGTCCGCGAGGCCGGCGAGGTAACGGCCGACGACCTCGCTACCCGAGGACACGGTCGAGGAGCGCGACGGCGGTTGCGTCGAGCGGGAGATCGGCGATGGCCGCGCGGCCGCTATCACTCATCTTCTGTGTGGTCTTGGCGAGAACGCGGGCGAGCGTCTCTTCGTCGAGGCGGGCGGCGACATCGGTGAGCTGGGTCTCGAGGAACACGAGACACAGCGCGTCTTCGAGGGCCTGCACCTCGGGGTCGGACCCGAGCGCCTCCTTGCGAACGATGGCCTGCGCCCGTGCGATCGTCGCGTCGTCGTAACCGACCTCGCGCAGCACTGCGCCGAGTTCGTCGGCCTGGCGCGTGTGCAGGCCCCGCCGCCAACGGAGGTACCCGGCCCGCCCCGCGGGGTGCGAGGAGCGCGGCACGGTCCAGCGGCGTAAGTGGTGGGCGCGCGCGGCGAGCAACAACGGCTCGCTCGCATCGGGACGCAGGCGTGTCACCCATTCCGTGACGAGTTCGGCGTGCAGCAGTTCCTTCGGGCCGGTGCGGCCCCGCACGGTGACGACGTTGGGGTCTTCGGCATTGGCCGCGTCGATGGCGGCGACGGCCGCCGCGAGCCGATCCATCAGCGCTCGGCCATCAGCGGAGGTGCTTTTCGAACCAGTCGAGCGTGCGCGCCCAGGCGTCGCCGGCCGCGTCCGGGTTGTAGTCGTCGCGCACGTCGCAGTGGAAACCGTGCTTGGCGTCGGTGTAGCGGACGATCTCGGTTGCGACCGGCGCGGCGATGAGCGCGGTGCGGAGCGTTTCGACCTCTCCGACGGGGATCGACCCGTCGAGGTCGCCGAAGAGCCCGAGCCACGGCGTGCGCAGCGTGGCCGCCTCGTCGACGAGGGTCGGGAACTGCGGGAACCGGCCGGTGACGATGCCGCCGCCGTAGAAGCCGACCGCGGCGCCGATCGCACTGCGGAGCGCGGTGAGGAAGGAGACCCGGCCGCCGAAGCAGAAGCCGACGATGCCGATGTTCGTGTCGGCGCAGCCGGCACCGCGCAGGTAGTCGAGGGCGGCGTTGACGTCGACGAGGATCGCGTCGTCGCCCGAGACCGTGCCGAACAGTTTGATGACGGTGTCGAAGTCGCCGTACTCGGCGACGCCGCCGGGTCCGCCCCGGTGGAACAGGTCGGGCGCGACCGCGTGGTACCCGGCCGCGGCGAAACGCCGGGTGACGTCCTCGATGTGATGGTTGACGCCGAAGGCTTCCTGGATCACCACGACCCCGCCCCGCGCCGCGCCCGCGGGTGTGGCTTCGTAGAGGCGCATCGGCCCGTCTGCGGTCTCGATTGTCTGGTCGCCCGTCACGGCTCCGGACATTAATGGTGAAAGTATCCCGGCGTGCCCTTCCGTCGCCGACTCGATGTCCGCAGTCAGTGCTTGGCCGCGAGCCACGAGTTGTCTGCGGGCCACGTCGTGCTGCGCACGGCGACGATGGCCGACGTTCCGGCGTTGCGCGCCGTGGTCAATGCCGAGGTGCTCGAGGCGAACGGGTGGCCCGACGACGAGGACTGGATCCTGGCGCATCTGGGCGCGCTGACGGGTCGCTCGCTCAACGGTGGCGACTTCATCGAGCACCTGATTGTCGAGGTCCGCGGCAAGGCGGCCGGTGTGCGATCGTTGTACAAGCGCGGCGACCGCCTCGTGACGCACGGGTGGATGCGCGCCACCGGGTGGCGGGAGCACGACACCGAGCTCGACATCGTCACGCGCCTTGCCCACTTCCATCTCGGGTTCCCGCTGGTCTTCTCGGTGGCGTCCCGCGCCGACCGCGACGACCGGTCGCTGCTCGAGGAACACGGCTACACGGGGCCGCACCGGGCCGAGCGTCCCGTGCAGCTCGCCGACGGCACCGAGGCCGCGCTCGACGTATACATGCACCGCGAACGGGGCGCGCGGCATACGTGCAGCACTCTGGCCGGACCCGGCGCGATTCTGGGCGAACCCGCTACGGTGCGCCCTGCAACGGGTAGGCAGAACGCAGGGGAGGCCGGCATGGGGTTCCGGGTTGTCGTCGACTTCGACCGGTGCGAAAGCAACGCGTTGTGTATGGGCGTCGCGCCGGAGGTGTTCGAGGTGCGCGACGACGACTTCCTCTATGTGCTCCAGGAAGAGCCGCCCGAGGAGCTGCGGGAGCGCTGCCAAGAAGCCGCGCGGCTGTGTCCCAAGCAGGCGATCGCCGTCGTCGACGCCTGATGCCCGAACCCGCCACGAGGGCGCTGGAAGGCAAGGCCGCGCTCGTCACCGGGGGAGGCAGCGGCATCGGGCTCGGCACCGCGAAGGTGCTGGCGGCCGACGGCTGCGACGTCACCATCGCGGCGCGCACCGAGGAACGCTTGAAGGAAGCGGTCGACGAGATCCGCGCCGCTGCCGCGCACCCCGACGTGCGGGTGCAGTACGCGGTGTGCGATGTCACCAACGAGGACGACGTCCGGGCCGCGGTCGCATTGGCCGCCGAGCCGAACGACGCGCTCGACATCTTGTTCGCCTGCGCGGGTGGCGCATTGCATCTTGGTCCGATCGTCGGCGCCGATGTCGCTGCTTGGCGGTCCACGATCGATCTCAACATCGTCGGCACGATGCTCTGCATCAAGCACGCCGCTCCGGTGATGGCGGCCGGTGGCGGTGGTGCGATCGTCGCCATGTCGTCGATCGCGGGGCACCGCACCCACCGCCTCATGAGCGCATACTGCACGGGCAAGGCCGGCATCGAGATGCTGGTCAAGGTCGCGGCCGACGAACTCGGCGCGCAGGGCATCAGGGTCAACGCCGTGCAGCCCGGATTGGTCGCCACCGACCTGGTCGCCGCCATCACGGTCGGCGGCGTCCTGCTCGACGACTACCTCGAGCAGATGCCCGTCGCGCGCGTCGGCCAGGTCGACGACATCGCGGCTGCGGTGCGGTTCCTCGTGGGTCCGGAATCGTCGTGGATCACCGGCGAGATGCTCGCGGTCGACGGCGGCCACCACATTCGACGCGGCCCCAACTACAACCTGCTCTTCGAGGGCTAGATGGACTTCGACGAGAGTCCGGAAGAGATCGGGTTCCGCGCGGAAGCGACGGCGTGGTTCGACGCCCACGCCACACGGCGCGTCGAGGGCAAGGACCCGGAGCACTTCATGTTCTCCGGCGACTCGTCACCCGAAGCCGAGCGCGCCCACATCGACATCGCGAAGCAGTGGCAGCAGGTGCTGTTCGACGCGGGGTGGGCGGCGATCACGTGGCCGCCCGAATGGGGCGGGCGCGGCGGCCCGGGCTGGCAGCAACGCATCTTCAACGAAGTGCAGTCGCGCTACGACGTCGCCGCCGGTGTGTTCTCGGTCGGTATCGCCATGGCCGGCCCGACGATCATCGCCTACGGCACCGAAGACCAGCAGGCGCGGTTCCTGCCCGCGATGCTCAAGGGCGACGACGTGTGGTGCCAGCTCTTCTCCGAACCGGGCGCCGGATCCGATCTCGCCGGCCTGCGGACCCGCGCCGACCTTGACGGCGACGAATGGACCGTCAACGGCCAGAAGGTGTGGACCTCGGGCGCGCACTTCAGCGACTGGGGTCTGCTGCTCGCCCGCACCGATGTCGACGTCCCGAAGCATCGCGGTATCACCGCGTTCCTGGTCGATATGCACGCGCCCGGTATCGACGTGCGCCCGTTGCGCCAGATCACCGGCGTCGCCCACTTCAACGAAGTCTTCCTGACCGATGTGCGCGTACCCGACACGAACCGGCTCGGCCCCGCCGGCGAAGGATGGCGCGTCGCGCAGGTGATGCTCGCCAACGAGCGCATGCTCATCGGCGGTGGGGGCAGCGGCCGCACGCGCTTCCACGACTACGTCGCGCTCGCGACCCGCCACGGCGTGGGGGACGATCCGGTGATGCGCCAGGAACTCGCCCGCTCGTTCACGCGTTTACAGATTCTCAAGTGGTTGGGCTGGCGGGCGCGCAGCCGCAAGGACCAGGGCCTCGGTCCGGAAGCATCGGTACTCAAGTTGCTGGCATCGATGCGCACCGAACAGGACGGCAACCTCGTCATGGCCCTCCAGGGCGCCGACGCGTTGCTGTACGGCAACGACGCGCCGAATCACGGCTACTGGAACCAGTTGTTCCTGATGCAGTGGAGCAGCCGCATCGGCGGCGGCACCGAACAGATTCAGCGCAACGTCATCGGCGAACGCGTGCTCGGGCTCCCACCCGACGTGCGCGTCGACAAGACGGTTGCGTTCCGCGAACTCCCGGGTTAACCCTTACCGGCTTCGACGATGCGGTCGGTCTGGGCCTGCTGCTCGTAGATGAGTCGCGCCAGCCAGAACCGCAGGAACTGCGCGAACGAGTAGCGGATGAACATCGCGGCCCCGAAGACGGTGACCGCGACGCCGGCGACCGCGAGCGCGATCGCGTCGCGTTGCTCGGCCGGACCCTGCGAGTTGAACGCGGTTGTCGCGCCGCGAGAGATGAAGAATCCGGCGAACGCCACGATCACGCCGACGACCATCAGGACCAGGCCGACGAGCGCCCACACCCGGTCGCGTGACGCCTTCGGGTCGCGCAGGCGCATTTCTGCAATCTCGGCCTTGAACCGTGCGACGCGTTCCGAGGGCTCGGCGGCGCCGGCGGTGGTGGGAGCGGGGGTCTCGATCTGGCTCATGAAGTCCTCAACCTTACAGAGACTCGGCCTACCGCGTTGTGGCGACGTCGGTTGCACTGCCCGCGCCGAGGTACGCGGTCGACAGGTCTCCGGCCAGCTCGGACGGTGGCCCGACCGCCACGATCGTGCCGTGGGTCATGATGGCGGCCTGGTCGGCAACGCCGAGCACCGTTTGGGCGAACTGTTCGACGACGAGGATCGAGACGCCGTCGCTCGCGACCTGGGCGACGATCTCGTACAGCTCCTCGACGATGATCGGCGCCAGGCCCATCGAGAGCTCGTCGAGTAGCAGCAGCGCGGGGTCAGTGGCGAGCCCGCGCGACATCGCAAGCATCTGCTGCTCGCCGCCCGACAGCGTTCCGGCCACTTGAGTCCTTCGTTCACCGAGTCGAGGGAAGCGCGTGAACGCGACGTCTTCGATCTCGTCGAGGGACTTGCCCGTGAACGTCGACATGCGCAGGTTTTCGCGCACCGTGAGGTTCGGGAAGATGCCCTTGCCTTCGGGGATGAGGCACAACCCGGCCCGGGCGAGCTCGTCGGGGCGGGCACCCGTGATGCGGCGACCGGCGATGTATACGTCACCCGCCGTCGGCGGCAACAGTCCGCACGCGACCTTCAGCAGCGTCGATTTGCCGGCGCCGTTCGGACCGAGGATCGCTACGACCGTGCCCGACGGTACGACGAGGTCGACGCCGTGCACGACCTCGATACGACCGTACGCGGCGCGGACGTCGCGGAACTCGAGCATCGGGGGGTGGTCGACCGGGCTCACTTCGTTTCCAGACTCGAACCGAGGTACGCGGAGAGGACCGCTTCGTCGCTGCGGATGCTCTGCGCGTCGCCAACCGCGATGATGCGTCCGAAGTCGAGGACGTGGATCGTGTCGCACACTTCCATGACGAGGTGTACGTCGTGCTCGACCAGGAGAATCGTCGTTCCCTCGTCGGCGAGCGATCGGAGCAACCTCCCGAGGTCGTCGGTTTCGCGGTCGTCGAGGCCGGACGCGGGTTCGTCGAGCAGCAGGATGCGCGGGTGCGTCGCCAGGGCGCGGGCGATCTCGACCAACCGGGCCTGGCCGGTCGGGAGTGCGTCGACGCGCTCGTCGATGCGGCCACCGAGGCCGACGCGTTCGATGATTGCCGCGACGTCGGCGCGCGGGTCGGCGCCGTCCTTGCCGTACTTGTGGCGGAGCTCGGCGGCGACGAGGACGTTCTCGCGCACGGTGAGCAGGCCGAACAGTTCGAGACGTTGGAACGTCCGCGCCAGCCCGAGCCGGGCGCGCTTGTAGGGCGCCATGGAGTCGAGCGCACGGCCGTCGAGCCGGACGGTGCCGCCCGCGGGGGACAGGAGTCCGCACACGACGTTGAAGAGCGTGGTCTTTCCCGCGCCGTTGGGGCCGATCAGGCCCGCCACGCATCCGGCTTCGGCGGCGACGTCGACCTCGTCGAGGGCGACGTGTCCGCCGAAACGAACGGTGACGCCGGAGCATTCGAGGAGCGCCACGTCAGCGCACCTCTGCCAGACCGAGCTGCTCGTCGATCGCGTGCAGGTCTTCGAGGGTGAATGGCCGGTCGATCCCGACCCATTCGAGGGGAATCTCGGCCGGCGTCTCGATCGTCTCCTCGAGCGGCATTCGTTGCAGGGACTGACTGACCTGCGTGCAGACCATCAAGGCCAGAACCCCGCCGATGATGAGCCACCACGCGCCCAGATCCGTCACGACCACGAGGCCGTACAGGCCGCCCAGGATCGAAAGGAACGTCGCGAGCATGACGCGTGAACGAGGCAGCGGGTCGAACGCTTCGCGAATGTCGGTGACGGCACCGTTGGGGTTGCGGCCGAGGCCGACGCCCATGAAGCCGGGTGTCACCGCGGTGAGGTTGCCGAACCAACTGATGTTTCGGAGCAACGGCCAGCCCGGCATCGCGGAGAGCGCGACGATGCTGATCCCGGCGAAGAGCGCGCCGCCCACACGCGCGATGCCGCCGACCGTTCCGAGCATGAAGACGGGGAGGCCGCTCGCGAAATCCCAGTTCTGTTGGTTCGTCGTGCGCTGGAGTCCGCCGATGAGCGCCCCGCCCAGTCCGGCGATACCGGCCGAGAGCGCGAACACCATCAGCTTCGTCGATGTCAGGTTCATGCCGATGGTCGCGCACGCGGCGGGACTGTCCTTCATGGCGAGGAGGCGGCGCGCGAACGACGATCGGCGCAGCCAGTTCACGAACAGCGACACCAATGCGAACGTGGTTGCGAGGAGAATCAGCTGGCGGTCTTCGGTGTCGAACCGGAAGCCGAGGAAGTTGAGGCGGGCGACGCTCAGTGAACCGGTGCCGAAGATCGCGATCTTCACGTCGGTGAACGGCAGGTCGAATGGTCGGAGCCGAAACACCCAGCGTTCGAGGAACACCGCGAACGCGGCCGTCGCGAGCGCGAGGTAGATGCCTTGGAGGCGCAGCGTCGGCAACGCGATGAGCGCACCGACGGCGGCACTGAACACGACCGCCCACACGAGCCCCATCGGCGTACCGCCCGCGCCGAGGTGCGCGGCGGTGACCGCCCCGACACCCGCCAGGCTCCACTGCGCGAGTGACACCTGACCGGCGAGTCCGATGAGCGGTACGAGGGAGAGCGCGATGATGCCGACCCCGAACAACTTCGCCGCGGTCACGGTGTTGGCGCGCGTGAGGAGAGGCATCGCCAACGCCGCGCCCGCGACAACGACGCCCGCGAAGATCAGCGCACCGCGCCGGGTCGGCATGGGGATGATCTCGCGGGTTCGGGCAATACCTGTGGCCCGCAGGCGGGCGCTGGGCAACACGAGCAGCACGACGAACAGCACGATTACCGGGACTGCGGCCACGAACGTGGAATCGAAGTACTGGTTGTTCTTCACGACGAGGTAGCCCTGCAGATAGCCCTGCGAGAGCCCGAGCACCAGCGCGCCGAGGAACGTGAAGGGGAGGCTGCGCAACCGTCCGATCATGGCCGCGGCGTACGCGTTGACGATGAGGAGCGCCATCGGACCCGACGCGAGGTCGATCGTCCCGACGAAGAGGATGCCGCTGGCCGCCGCGAGGGAACAGCCAATCGCCCACGCCAGCATCGACGACCGGTCGGGGCGGGCGCCGTGCAGCGCCGCGAGCGGTCGGTCGTCGACTGCGGCCCGCATCGCGATCCCGGCTCGCGTGCGGTAGAGGAGGATCCGTAGCCCGATGGCCACGATCACTGCGACGAGCACCGTGATCAGTTCGTGGCGCGTGATCGGTACGTCGCCCACGTAGATGTTCGGGCCGAGGAATTTCTTCGCGTTGCTCCGATCGACGTTCGGATTCCAGATCCAGTTCGCGATGCCGATCATCGAGAACAGGAGCGACACGCTCACGACGAGCTTCACGGTTTCGGTCGTATGTTGGAGGCCGCGGAAGATCGCGACCTCGAGGAACGCTCCGAAGAGTGGTGCGAGGACGAACAGCACGACCGCGACCGCGATCGGGGCCGGCCACTCCCAGTCGTAGCGCAGCTGCCAGTACGCGAACGCGCCGAGCATCCCGATCGCGCCCTGCGAGAAGTTGAAGATGCCGGTGGTCGTGTAGATGAGAACGAGGCCGCTCGCGCCCACAGCCAGGATCGCGGCCAACGACAGCCCGGCAATCGTGTAGCTGAGGAACTCGGTCACGCGGGCTCCGAAACCTCTGAGCAGAGGTGGGGCCCGGCCCTACGGCCGAGCCCCAGGTCGGTCAAGCGACTAGTTGCAGTTCGACGGCTTCGGGTCGGTCGCGTGCGCCGGGTTCGGGCATGTGGCACCCGTGCCGTAGTCGCCCGTCAGGTCGACGACGTTGCCGTCGGCACAGTTGTAGATGCCGGTGTCGGCGCCGACATCGGCCAGCGCGAACTCGCCGCCGCTCGCATCGAGCAGGGCGAAGCAGTTCGACGCGTTGCCGCTCGCGAGGTCCTGCGGCGCGTGCAAGCCACCGCCGGTCCACTCGGTGATCTCGGTCGCCTGCGCCCACACGCAGTCACGGGTCAGGTCGACGCCGCACTCGTTCGCGGCCTTCGCGAACAACAGCCACGCCGACAGGCCCTGCGCGCCGAGGTTGGCGATCTTGCCGTCGGGCTTGTACTGCGCCATGAGGTCGAGGTATTGCGCAGTTGCCGGGTTCTCCTGCGCGGCCTCTTCGTCGAGGAACGGGTAGAACGCGGTGCGCACGTACGTGCCGTCGGCCGCGGTACCCGCCGATGTCAGCTGCTCGTCGTAGTGGTTCGCGTCGCTGATGATCCAGTCGAAACCGATGTCGATGCTCTCGGCTTCGGTGAGGAGCTTCGAGAGGTTCGTCGGCTCGCCGACCCAGTAGAGGCCCTTGACGCCCGCGTTGCGCATCGCCTCGAGGAACGGGCGCCACGTGGTTTCGCCGAGCGGGCTGTACGAGCCTTCGTAGAGGACGTTCCAGCCGAGTTGCTCCATCGCTTCCTTGTTGCGGTCGGCGACGACCTGGGTCGTCTCGAGCTGCCCCGTGAAGATCCCGACCGCGTCGGACGACCCCGGGAACGTCTCCGCGAGGTACTTGAGTGCGCCGACGGGCTGCTGGTCCCCCGGGTTCGGCACCGGTTGGAGGCTGAGATCGGCGCCGGACGCGACCGCGGTGGCGGCGTAGCCCGGGATGATCGGCAGGCCGCACGCGAGCCGGTCGGGCTGGCCGGTGTCGTCGAACACCGTACCGCCACCGACACTGAAGAAGTCACCTTCGTCGCACGCCTCGATCATGCGCTGCTGGAACTCGAACAGCTTCGCGTCGCGCAACTTGACGTCGATGGTGCGGCCGTTCAGGCCACCGTGGTCGTTGCACCACGCGGCAAACGCCTCGGCGGTGTCGAACATCTCCTGGTTCAGTCCGAGGCGCCCCTCGTAGCCGGGGTCGGAGAACGTCGAGATCTGGACGCTTGACTCGGTGACGCCCGGGTCGGTGCCGGCCGCGAGCGTCTCGCCCTCGGGCGCGGGCTGGCAGATCACGCCCAAGTCACCGAACGCACCGTCGGCAAGACCGAGTTCGTCGGTGCTGTCGTCGTCGGTGCTGTCGTCGTCGCCCGCGTCTTGGGTCGTGTCGTCGGTCTGCCCGGTGTCGGTGTCCTCGTCGTCGCGGCCGCAGCCGGCCATGACGAGCACGACGACGAGCAGCAGCGCTGACCGGCGCAGTTGTCTCACGTGTTCCCCCTGTGGAGTGGCTCGGAGCTCCCGCCCGGCCAACCTGATGGACCGTCAGATTGAATCCGTGAGACTGCCCCGCGGGCCGCCCGCACGCAAGTTACCGACGGGAAGTGTGACAGCCGGGGAGCCGCTTGTCCGGTCGCCCCCGGTGTAGAACCCACGGCGTGGAACTCACCGATTTCCAGGCTCGGATGGCGCAGACGTACGGCGCGCGAGATGCGGCGCGGGGTGTGCCGGCGACGGTGGCGTGGTTGGCCGAGGAGGTCGGCGAGCTGGCCAAGGCGGTGCGCAAGGGATCGGTTGCGGAACAGCTCCACGAGCTGGGTGACGTGCTGGCCTGGCTCGCCTCGCTGGCCGGGCAACTTGGCCTCTCGCTCCAGGACGCGGCGCAGCGCTACGCCGCCGGGTGCCCGCGCTGCGCGGCGATCCCGTGCGTGTGCGCGTGAGGCTCTAGCGTCTCCGGTCGTGCGTATCACGGTTGTCGGGGCGGGCATGGCGGGGTTGGGCAGCGCGCTGGCGTGCGCCCGCGACGGGCACGAAGTCACGATCCTCGAACGCGACGCGACACCAATGCCCGAGTCGGCCGACGCCGCGTTTGCGTGGGAGCGGCGCGGTGCGCCCCAGGTGCGGCATTCGCACGCGTTCCTTGCCCGGTTGCGCAACCTGTTGCGCGATCGCGCGCCCGATGTCCTCGAAGCGCTGTTCGCGGCGGGCGCGACGGAGCTGCACTTCACGGCGACGTTGCCCGACACGCTCACGGACACCGACCCGCGTCCCGGCGACGAGGATCTCGTCGCGCTCGCGTGCCGCCGCACGACGTTCGAGTGGGTGTTGCGCCGCCTCGTGCTCGCGCAGCCCGGGGTCGAGTTGCGCGACGGGGTCGGCGTCACCGATTGGGCCGCGCTCGACGGCGACCTCGTGCTCGACGCCCGCGGCCCCCGGTCGACCGCCGACTGGTGGACGGGCCCCGAACAACTGCACGAGAGCGGCATCGTCTACTTGTCGCGGTTCTACCGGGTCCTCGACCGCGCGTTGGCGCCGCAGGTGACCGGCCCCGCAGCCGCCGACCTCAGCTACCTGAAGTTCGCCGTGTTCGCGGGCGATAACGACACGTTCTCGATTACGTACGCCGTCGACTCCCGCGACGAAGAGCTGCGCAAGCTGCTGGCCGGCGAAGCACCGTTCGAAGCTGCGGCCCAGGTGGTTGACTCCATCGCGGCGTGGCGCGGCCCGGGCGTGTCCGACCCGATCACGGGCGTGCACGTGATGGCTGGCTTGCGCAACCGGTACCGGCCGCTCCTCGTCGACGGCGAGCCCGTCGCGACCGGCATCATCGCGGTCGGCGACGCGGCCGTGTGTACCAACCCCTTGTACGGGCGCGGGTGCTCGCTGGCGCTGGTGCACGCATTTGGACTTGCCGACACCCTGCGCGAGCACGGCGACGACTTCGACGCCGTCGCGCGCAGCTTTTCGGCGTTCACCGAACGAGAACTCGTGCCCTGGTTCACCGCGTCGGTCGGTCAGGACGAACAGGCCCGCATGCGCGCCGCGGGCGAGGAGTACCCAGCGGAGGACCCGCGCGCGTTCATGGACGCGATCTTCCGCGACGGCCTCATGCCCGCGCTGCGCACGTCACCGATTGTGTTCCGCGCGTTCCTCCGCTGGTTCAACCTGCTCACACCCACCGACGCGCTGGTGAAGGACCCGGACGTCATCAACACCGTGATGGCCGCGTTCCAGGACAAGGACAACCACCCCCCGATGCCGGTCCTCGGCCCCACCACCCGTAACGACTTCCTGGAAAGCATGCGTCGATAGACCACCCTGACGGTGGTCGATCGACGCATCCCTCAGTAGGCGAGGAGGGCTTGGAGGTCGCGGGCGATGTCGGCGATCTGGGGGAGGGTGGCGTCTTCGAGGGTGGGTTCGTAGCCGACCTGGGTGTCGGTCGCGGCGAGACGCCACACGGGCGCGTCGAGGTACTCGAAGCACTCGTCGGCGACGAACGCGACGACCTCGGCTCCGAAGCCGCACGTGAGCGTGTCCTCGTGCACGACGAGCACGCGGCCCGTGCGCTTGACGGACGCGGCGACGATGTCCTTGTCCCAGGGCGAGATCGTGCGCAGGTCGATGATCTCGACGCCGGCGTCGTCGCCGAGTTGGATCGCGGCCTGAAGTGAGCGGTGCACGGTCGCACCCCACGTGACGACGGTGACGCGATCGCCGCGGCGCACGGTCGCGCCCGTGCCGAACGGCAGCATCCAGTCGGCCGGTGGCATCGGGTCGCGGTTGTAGCCCTGGCGGTACAGGTGCTTGTGTTCGAGGAACAGGACCGGGTCTTCCATGCGGAACGCCGTGCGCAGCAGCCCCGCGGCGTCGCGTGCGCGCGACGGGAACGCGATGAGCAAGCCCGGAATGTGGGCGAAGATCGACTCGCCGCACTGGCTGTGCCAGATCGCACCGCCCTGGAGGTAGCCACCGATCGGGATGCGCACGACCATCGGGCACGTGAATGCGCCGTTCGAACGCCAGCGGGTCGTCGCGGCCTCCGAGCGGATCTGGTGGAACGCGGGCCACACGTAGTCGAAGAACTGGATCTCGGGCGACGGCCGCAGCCCGCGCATCGCCTGGCCGACCGCACGGCCGATGACGTTCGCCTCGGCCAGGGGCGTGTTGTAGCAGCGCGCCTCGCCGTGCGTGCGCTGGAGCCCGAAGGTGATGCCGAACACGCCGCCTTTGCCCGGCACTTCGTCGATGACGTCGGGGTCGGCGTCGGCGACGTCCTCGCCGAACACGCGGATGCGTTCGTCGCGCTCCATCTCCGAGAGCAGCGTGCGCCGGATCGCCTCGCCAAAGGTGACGACCTCGGCGTCGGGTTCGACGACGGGGTCGGGCGGAACGTCGGTGACCGGCATGGCACCCACGACGTGGTCGAGGACCGTGCGCGGGTCGGGGCGGGGCGCAGCCAGCGCCTGTTCGGCCGCGGTACGCACCAGTTCCTTCGCTTCGGTACGGATCGCCTCGATGTCGGCCGCAGTCAGCGCGCCGAGTTCGACGAGCTTCTCTTCGAGCACGGTGATGGGGTCGTGTTCGCGCTCGTCTTCGAGTTCCTCGGGGACGCGGTACTTCTTCTGATCGTCCGAGAGCGAATGCGAGTACGGCCGGGTCACGAGCGCGTGGATGAGCGACGGCCCGGTGCCCGCCCGCACGCGCGCGATGGCGTCCTTGCCCTTGCGGCGCACCTCGAAGTAGTCGCGGCCGTCCATCTTCACGACATGCAACCCGCGCATGCCGCGCACCATCTCCGAGATCGGCGCCGGGTGCTGGTCGGTCGAGCGCACGGAGATGGCGTACCCGTTGTCGGCGACGACGTAGAGCACGGGCAAGTGGAGCCGGCACGCGGTGTTGAGCGACTCCCAGAACTCGCCTTCGGACGTGGCGCCCTCACCGAGTGACACGTAGGTGATCTCGTCGCCGTGCGCGACGCAGCCGGGCAGATGCGGGCGGCGGCTGATGTACCGCGACGCCTCGGCGCACCCGACCGCGGGGAGGCACTGGCTGCCGGTGCACGACGTCTGGCTGACGATGTTGAGCTCCTTCGCGCCCCAGTGGCACGGCATCTGGCGGCCGCCCGACGCGGGGTCGGCGCTCGACCCGACCGCCTGTAACAGAATCTCGAGCGGAGTGACGCCGAGCGCGAGCGCGAGGGCGCGGTCGCGGTAGTACGGGAAGAACCAGTCGTACCCGGCCCGCAGGTCGCGCGCGAGGCCGAGCAGCAGCGCTTCGTGCCCGGCGCCGGAGATCTGGAAGAACGCCTTGCTCTGCTGGCGGAGGATGATCTCGCGGTCGTCGAGGAACCGCGAGATGTGGGCGCGTCGCAGATCTTCGATGGCCTCGTCGAGTGCGATCTCTCCGTGCCGTTCGAGCATGCGCATGCACGCGCCTCCGCCGGGTTCGTGTTTCGCGCCCTTGGTTGTGAGTGTACGGCCTACCCTGAGGGCCGGTGACGGACACTCAGGCTCCCTACCCCCAACCGTTTCCGTGGCGAATTCGCGCATCCCGCGACACGCAGGGTTTCGTGTCTCCCGCGGTGCGGCGTGGGGCCGCCGCGCAGGGCATCGACCCTGGCACTGTTGTGGGAACGGGCGCGGCCGGACGTGTCACAGTGGCCGACGTTGCGAGTGCCACCGTGGCTCGGGGCGACGAGATCGTCGCGTTCAACAACGTGCGCAAACGAGCCGCCACGCTCCTGGTCGCATCGAAACACACGTCCCCGCACACCTTGTGCGCGGTCGCAGCCGACTACTCGGCCGTCGAAGCGGTGCGCGCGGCCGAACGGGAGGCGTGGCGCACACGCGAGGGCTTCTCGCTCACCTATCTCCCGTTCGTCGCGCGGGCGGTCGTCGACGCGCTCCACGAGTTCCCACTGATGAATGCTGCAGTCGAGGGCGAGTCTCTTGTCGTGCGCCGAGCAGTCAACCTCGGAATCGCGGTTGACCTCGACTACCAAGGTCTCGTCGTGCCGGTCATCCGCGGCGCCGACGGTTTGCGGCTCCGCACGCTGGCGCGAGCGGTGTACGACCTCGCGACGCGCGCCCGGTCGAAGCGGTTGGCACCCGACGATCTGGCCGGTGGCACGTTCACGATCACGAACCCGGGTGCGTCGGGAACGTGGCTGTCGTTCCCGATCATCAATCAACCGCAGGTCGGCATCCTCGCCACCGACGGCGTGGCGAAGCAGGTGGTCGTCGACGACCAGGGCAAGCTCACGACTGCGCCCGTCGGGCACCTCTGCCTCACGTTCGACCACCGCGCGGTCGACGGCGCGTACGCCGGATCCTTCGCGGCACGCGTGAAGGACATCGTCGAGACCCGCGACTGGGCAACTGAGCTCTGACTGGCTCCAAAGCTTGCCGGGTCGCTAGAGCCGCTCGGGATCCTCGACATCCGTCGGCAGGCAGTCGCGAGGCGCCGTCACCGGGTTGCAGCGCCCGGGCGTCCCGCCGGGGATCGCGACCGTGTAGTCCGAGAAGTCGGTGTCGGGTTCCATGTAGTCGGTACTCACGAACTGCGCGCCGCTCGCGAGCGCGGCATCGCGCATCGCCGTGTCGTTCGACCGGGACTGCAGAGTGTCGGCGTCGGCCCGGGTGCGCACGAGCATGTTCGCGTCGAGCGCGGCCCGGATGGCGGCGGCGTCATCGATCGGGTTGTTGAGCTTCGCGAACGCGGCATCGGGCTCGCCCGGACTCGACGGGGTGAACAGCACGCGGCCTTCGAGCGACGGCGTGCCGGTGCGGTACACGTCTCGCAGCCCGCCGTTGTCGAGACCGAACATGACCTTGCCCCGCACCGCACCGAGTGTCGGCCAGCCGTCCGTGCTCACCGCTTCACCGAGTGTCGCGAATTCGCCGCGTACGTCGTCGGGGGTCACGAGTCGCTCGGGTCCGAACACCGCGCGGATCTCGGCGTCGAGCGCGTCGAATGTTGCCGCGGTGACCTCGACGTCCTTCATCTCGAGCAGCACCATGATCGGCACGTGCCCGGGGTTCGCGGTCGACCACGCGTCGATCTCGTCGAGGCACGACGTCAACGTCGGACACGTCGCCTGCGTGTCGATGCTTGCCTGGTGGATCACCTTGAAGCCGGGCTCCAGCATGCGCGGGTCTGTGGCGCCCGCGAGTCCCAGCGTCGTCAACAGTCCGGGGTCGGCGTACAGGCCGCCGTCGGGATCGGCGTACACGTCGAGTTCGATCTGGCGGACACCGAGTTCTTCGAACTGCTCCACCAAGGGCCGGTGCCCGTAGTCGAGTCCCGCGGCCGACGCCGCGTTCACGCCCGCGATCGCGGCGAGCACCTCGGGCGGAGGCTCAACGTGATAGCTGTTGTGCGACCCGAGCGTCTGGACTTGGTGCAGGCGAAGTGAATCGTCGAGCCTGTGCACCGTGACGGGCACGGTGGTCGTGGTCGGTTCGTCGACCGGTTCGGACACGTCGTCGTCACCACCGCTGCACGAAACCGCGAACACCAACGCGAGCACAGCGGCGGCCTGCTGGAGCCGCACGGTGGGGGATGCTAGGCATCCGCCATGCCGAAGCTCCATCGCCCCCTGCTCGCGCTCGTCGTCACCCTCGCGATTCTCGGCGGAACCGCCGGGCCGGCTGCTTCCCGGGCGGCCGCCGCGCCACCGGCGAACCCGGTGCTGCTCGTCGCGGGGACGTTGTCGCCCGCCCTCGTCATGGACACGCTCGCCGCCCGCCTGCGGGCCAACGGCTTCCAGGTGTACGTCATGACCCTGCCGGGCGCGGGGCTCGGTGACATCGGCGTGTCGTCGCAGGCCGTGGCCCGGAAAGTCGACGAGATCCGCAGCGCGACCGGCGCGGCCAAGGTCGATCTGGTCGGCCACTCCCAGGGCGGGCTCGAGAACCGCTACTACCTCAAGTTCCTCGGCGGGACGGCGAAGGTCGGCACCTACGTCGCCCTCGGGACGCCGCAGTACGGGACGGCGACCGCGAACCTCGGGACCTTCTTCGGGTTCGGGAACTGTCTCGGCATCGTCGCCTGCGAGCAGATGAGCATCGGGTCGTCGTTCCTCGCGAACCTGAACGCGGGTGACGACACGCCGGGGTCGGTGCGGTACGTGTCGATCGCGACGCTGCAGGACGAGTTGGTGCAGCCGTACACGAAGACTCGCATCTACGACGGCGCTGAGAATACGACGCTCCAGTCGCATTGCTGGTGGCGCGTCCTCGGCCACGTCGGGCTCGTATACGACGGCGCGGTGTACGGCCTGGTGCGGTCGGCGCTGCGGGGCGCGCCACTCTCGACCAACTGCTTCGCCCTCTAGGATCGCCGGGATGAGAGTTCGCGTCGATCCCGATCTCTGTGTCGGCCACGGCCGCTGTTACGTGCTCGCGCCCGACGTGTTCGCGACCGACGACTTCGGTCACTGCGAGGTGATCGCGTCCGAAGTGGAGGGTGCGCAGGCCGAACAAGCGCGCATCGGTGCCCAGAACTGCCCCGAACGCGCGATAACTGTCGAGTGAGGAAGCCGTCGTGAAGGATGCGCTCGGGTACGCGGGCAAGCGCGTCATCGTTTCGGGTGCCGGCTCGGGTATGGGTGCGGCGACTGCGACGATCCTGATCGAGCTGGGCGCCGAGGTGCACGCGCTCGACATCAAGAAGCCCGACATCGGCGGGCTCGCCAGTTTCACCGAGTGCGACTTGCGCGAGCCCGACCAGATCGACGCCGCCGTCAAGCGCATCGGCAAGGTGGTCAACAACCTTTTCAACTGTGCGGGGCTGCCCAACACGTTCCCCGAACTCGACGTGATGCTCGTAAACTTCTGCGGGCTGCGGCATCTCACCGAACAGGTCATCCCGATGATCCCCGAGGGCGGCGGTGCGATCGCGAGCATCTCCTCGACCGCGGGTATCGGCTGGCTCGCGAACCTGGCAACGCTCATGCCCCTCGTCACGAGCGCCGACTTCGCCGCCGCGCGTGCGTGGTGCGAAGCAGACCCGGCCCGAATCGCGAACGCGTACGGCATGTCGAAGGAAGCGCTCAACGCGTACACCGCGCACCGTTCGTACGTGCTCGCGCAGCAGGGGATACGGATCAACTGCCTGAACCCGGGTCCGACCGACACGCCGATGATGCCCGAGTTCGAGCGGGCCGTCGGCAAGAAGTACATGGACGAGTTCCCGATCCCGCTCGGCCGCCACGCCGTCGCCGAGGAGCAGGCGTGGCCGCTCGTATTCCTCAACAGCCCGCGCGCCTCGTTCGTCACGGGCATCGCGCTCGACTCCGACGGTGGATTCGTCGGCGGCCTCTACACCGGCCAGATCGACCCCGGTGTCCTCATGCCCCGGGCCGAGTAATTCGCTCAGTTGTGGATGGGGCGGCCCGTCGGCGAAGATAGAACACGTTCTAGGACGAGGAAGTAGGGAGCGGTATGTACGTCGGGCTGTCGAGGGAACAAGAGGCGCTGCGCGACGAGTTGCGCGCCTATTACGAGCAACTGCTCACCCCCGAGATCGAAGACCAGATGCGCGAAGGAGAAGGCGTCGGTCAGGCATCGAAGGACACGTGGAAGCAGATGGCCTCCGACGGGTGGTCCGGGGTCGGCTGGCCCAAGGAGTGGGGCGGCAAGGGCCTTACGCCCATCGAGCAGTTCGTGTTCTTCGACGAGTCGATGCGCGCCGGCGCGCCGGTACCGATGCTGACGATCAACTCGGTCGCGCCGACGATCATGCGGTACGGCAGCGAGGAGCAGAAGCAGTTCTACGTGCCGAAGATCCTCGCCGGCGAGATCCACTTCGCGATCGGCTACACCGAAGCCGACGCGGGCACCGACCTCGCGTCGCTGAAGACTGAAGCGGTGCGCGACGGCGACGAGTACATCATCAACGGGCAGAAGGTGTTCACGAGCCTCGCGACCGGCTCCGACTACGTGTGGCTCGCGGTGCGCACGAACAAGGAAGTCAAGAAACACAAGGGGATCTCGATCATCATCGTGCCCACCGATACCCCCGGCTTCAGCGCGGTGCCGATCGAGAACTTCGGTGGCCTCAACACGAACATCACGTACTACGAGGACGTGCGCGTGCCGGCGGGCAACCTCGTCGGCGGCGAGAACGAGGGCTGGAACCTCATCACCAACCAGCTCAACCACGAGCGGGTCACGCTGTGCTCGTCGGGTGTGATCGAGCGGGTGCTCGGCGACGTGCGCCGCTGGGCGCAGGACACGAAACTCGCCGACGGCCGCCGGGTCATCGACCAGGAGTGGGTGCAGGTCAACATGGGCAAGGTGCACGCCAAGCTCGAGTTCCTGCGTATCGCCAACTGGCGGGTTGCGTGGCTCGCGCAGAGCGGTGCCGCGCTGAATCCGGCCGACGCGTCGACCATCAAGGTGTTCGGAACCGAGTTCTACATGGAAGCCGCCCGCTTGCTGATGGAAGTGATGGGCGACGCGGCGACGCTGTCGCTCGACTCACCCGGCGCGGTGTTGCGGGGCCGGGTCGAGCGCTTGCTGCGCTCGATGCACATCCTCACCTTCGGCGGTGGCACGAACGAGATGCAGCGTGACCTGATCGCGATCTTCGGGCTCGGCATGCCCGGAAGCCCGCGCTGAGCGTAAGGAACACACCGTGGACTTCTCACTGACCGAATCGCAAGAGGAACTGCGGGGCCTGGCCGCACGCATCCTCGAAGACCGCATGTCGCTCGCGCACCTCAAGGAACGCGACAACTCCGACGACTGGTACGACCGCGCCACGTGGGCCGAGTTCGCCAAGGCGAACCTGCTCGGCATCGCGTTCCCCGAGTCGGTCGGCGGGCTCGGGTTCGGGTTCCTCGATCTCTGCCTCGTGCTGCGCGAAGTCGGCGGCAACGTCGCCCCGTTGCCGGCCGTCGCCGCGCTCGTCTCCGGCAGTCTCCCGATCGCCCGGTTCGGCAGCGACGCCCAACAGGCGGTGCTCTCGAAGTTGATCTCGGGCGACGTGATCCTCACGGCCGCCCTCGTCGAACTCGGTGCCGACCCGTTGCAGCCCGCGACGACGGCGACCAAGGACGGCGACAGCTGGCGCATCAGCGGCACCAAGTCGAACGTGCCCGCCATGCACGTCGCCGAGAGCGTGCTGATCCCCGCGAGCACGAGTGACGGCATCGAGGTATTCATCGTCCCGGCCGGCGCCGCGGGCCTCACCGCGACCAGACAGCAAACGATGAACCACGAGCCCGTGTTCGAGGTGCAACTGGCCGGTGTCACCGTGGGCGACGACGCCCGATTGGGCGCGCCGGGCCAGGGCGCCGAAATTCTCGCGTGGACGCTCAACCGCACGACGATCGCGACCTGCGCCGTCATCTCCGGCCTGGCCGAGCAGGCGATGCGCATCACCGCGCAGTACACCTGCGATCGCAAGCAGTTCGACCGCGCGATCGGAACGTTCCAAGCGGTCGGGCAGCGCATGGCCGACTGCTTCATCGACGCGCAGGCGATCGAGCTCACGATGATGTGCGCGGCCACGCACCTCGACGAGGGCCGCGACGACCCGCTCGAGGTCGCGACCGCGAAGTTCTGGGCGTCCGACGGCGGCAACCGCATCGGGCACGCGGCGCTCCACATCCACGGCGGGGTCAGCATCGACCTCGACTACGCGATCCACCGGTACTTCCTGTGGCTCAAGCAGTACGAGTTCTCACTCGGCGCCGCGACCCCGCAAGCGCTCCGCATCGGCAAGATCCTCGCCGAAGAACCCGCGTAACCCCACAACCCGGACAGGTTAGGAATTCGCGGCCTTCAGGAGGGCGCGGACGGGTTCCAGGTCGAAGGGCGCGCCGGCCATCACGATGATGTGTTCGGCGCCCGCGTCGAGGTACGCCTGCCAGTCGTCGACTTCGCTCGCGTTGATCGCGACGGTGCGCTCGACCGTGCGCGGGTTGCGTTCGAGACGGGCGCACCACTCGTTCAGCACGCGGTTCTTCTGCGCGTAGCGCGCGGGCGGGCCGAACGAGTTCCACGCGTCGGCGTGCTCGGCGACGATGCGCAGCGTGACCTTCTCGCCCGCGCCACCCACCAGGATCGGCAGGCGACCGGCCGGCGCGGGTTCCAGCACCGCGAAGCGGTCCATGATCACGGGCAGCGCGGCGTCGAGGTCGCGGAGGCGATTTCCCACCGCTCCGAACTCGTAGCCGTACTCGTCGAAGTCGCGCTCGAACCACCCCGACCCGATGCCGAGCACGAAGCGGCCGCCGCTGAGATGGTCGATGGTGCGGGCCATGTCGGCCAGCAGGTTCGCGTTGCGGTACGGGTTGCACGTCACGAGCGCACCGATCTGCGCCCGTTCGGTTTCGACCGCCATGGCCGCGAGCAGCGTGTACGCCTCGAAGTGCGAGGCATTCGGGTCGCCGTAGAGCGGGAAGAAGTGGTCCCAGATCCAAATGCTGTCGACACCGAGACCGTCGGCCGCGCGCCACGCCTCGCGCAACGCGGCGACCGTCGTTGCCTGCGGGTGCAACTGCACCCCGACCCGAAATCGACCCATGCCCGAAGGCTACTGATCGGTCAGAACGATGCGACGACCGCCGTCGGCGAGCGTGAGCGTCGCCTGACCCTTCAACAGCCGCTGCAACGGTTCCCCGACCAGC
This sequence comes from Actinomycetes bacterium, assembly GCA_031404355.1. Lineage (GTDB taxonomy): Bacteria > Actinomycetota > Acidimicrobiia > IMCC26256 > PALSA-610 > JANNHK01. The sequence continues at coordinate 10,127 of JANNHK010000198.1, read as the reverse complement.
TCGGCCCGCCAGCCCGACGCGAGTCGGCTGTCGTAGCCCTGGAGCAGCTGTGAAAGATCGTGCCGGGTCGCCAGCACCGCGGAGTCGAGCCCCAGTTCGGCCGCGCGCTGCGCCAGCCACGCGCCGAGCACGGTGACGGCCGGAGCCAACGACCGATCGACCTTGTCGGACTCGGGCAGGTGCAACTCGGCCGGGTCGAGATTCAGGCCCCGTTCGACCGCGGCGAGCAACTCGGTCGCGGTCCCGTCCCGCAGCGACCGGGTGTCGAGCCCCCGGACCGTCGTCAGCTCGTCGCGCGTCTTCGGCGGCCGGTGGATGATGCCGGTCAGCGCGAGCTCGGAGAGCACGTACCGCGGCGGCACGTCGAGGCGCTCGGCGTTGCGCTCGCGCCAGGCCACGACCTCTTGCGCGACACCGCGCGTCTTCCCGCGCAGTTGGCGCGCGCCTTTCGTTTTCCACCACGCGAGTTCGGGCTCCGGCCGGGTGCGAATGCGCACCCGCCGCTCCTCGCACTCGTCGAGCGCCCATTCCGTGCGCCCGTTCTCCTCGAGGCGTTCGAGCAGGACGTCGTGCAGCGCGAGGAGATGCACGACGTCGGCCGCCGCGTACTCGCGTTGGTCGGCGTTGAGTGGGCGGCGGGTCCAGTCGGTCAACCGGTCGCCCTTGCCAAGCTTGGCGCCGAGCAGTTTCTCGACCAGCAACACGAGCGACGGCGACCCGAGTCCGATGAACCCGGCCGCGACCTGCGTGTCGAACAGGTGGGTCGGGCCGCGCCCGCATGCCCGGGCGAGAATCGTCAGGTCCTGCTCGGCCGCGTGAGCCACCATGCAGCCCGGTCCGCCGAACACCGCGGCCAACGGTGTGAGGTCGAGCTTCAGCGGATCGATGAGCGCCAAGCCGGTGGGCCATGCGATCTGCACCAGCGCGAGGCGGGGCCAGTAGGTCTTCTCGCCGTGAAACTCGGTGTCGAGGGCGTACCGCGGTTCGTGCACCAATTGGGCAACGAGGTTGTCGAGCGCCGGGGGCTCGTCGATCCACGTCGGTTCCATGGGCCCCATCCTGCCCCAGCGCCGGGTGGGGCAGCGGCCAGCAGAGCAATCCAGGCGCCTGAACTTGCCGCCCGGTGTGGTTGCGCGGCCACTCATATGGTAAGAATTGGCAGCGGAGTCGGCCGAAGCGGTGAGCCCCCACCTCTCCGCTCCGGCCGGCTTTGTTTCCTTGTCGCGCTGCGACTTTGCCGTTGCTCTGTCCCTGAGACTGGCTTTACGTCAGCTGTGCTTTTACGGCTGCGAGGCGTTCGAACGATTTCAGTACCTCAGACTGGTCGTCCGCGAGGTGGCGGACGATGACATCCGTGTAGCCCATGGCGTTGAGTTCGCCGAAGGCTTCGACTGCCTTTCCGACGCTGCCGACTACTGGTGCCTTTGGGTCGAAGCCGCGGTAGCCGCGAGCGATGACCGGGCCCCCTACTCGTTCTGCGTCCTTCTCGTCGGCGCCGATGTGGACGTCTCTTCGGATCGCGATTGTCGTCGGGGCCTTGCCGTGTCGCGCGCAGGCGGCGCGGTACTCGTCGATCAGACCGCTCGCCTGTTCCGGCGTTGCTTCGGGGCCGACCAGGTACGCGTCGCCGAGTCGCGCGGCGCGGTCGATGGCGGGCGGGGCCGCGGCGCCGATCCAGATCTCGAGTGGTTCGGGCGGCGTCGGCGCGATACGCGCGTTCTCGATCTTCCACGGCGTTTCCGTGTTCACCGTCTCGCCCGCGCTCAGGCGGCGGATGACATCGATCGCCGCTTCGAAGCGCGACGGGCGCGTCTTCAACGACGCCCCCATCGCCGCGAACTGCTCGGCGCCGCCTCCGATTGCGCACTGCATCACGAACGGGCCCTGGGCGATTGCCGCGAGCGTCCCGATCTGTTCCGCGACGAGCACGGGATGCCACAGCGGCAACAGGAACAGGCAGCCGGCGGGGCGGTCGTTCCATTCGGCCAACAACCGGCCCAGCATCGGCGTGTTCTGGAAGTAGGGCACCGGCACGTTGTGGTGGTCGCCGACGAACAGGCTGTCGAGGTCCGCGGCCCGCGCCGCCCTCGCCCGCTCGACCATCCAACGGGTACCGACACGCCCGTCCATCGGGCTGTACCCGCTCCGCAATGAGACGCCAATACGCATACGCGGGATGCTCGCGCGATCATGCCTTCATGGCGACTCCTGACTCGACCGAACAGACTGCCCTGGCCACCCGCCGGACCGAGCTGCGGGACAAGTACCTCCACGCCGACCGGGGCCCCTCGACCGGCGGGGGAGTGCACCACCTCGCGCTGATCTGTTCCGACGTCGAGCAGACGATCGCCTTCTACCAAGACCTGCTCGGCTTCCCGCTCGTCGAACTGTTCGAGAACCGCGACTACCCGGGGTCGTCGCACTTCTTCTTCGACATCGGCAACAAGAACATGCTCGCGTTCTTCGACTTCCCCGGCCTCGGCCTCGAACCGGTTCCCGAAGGGCTCGGCGGCGTGCAGCACGTCGCGATCTCGGTCACGCCCGACACGTTCAAGGCGATGAAGCAGTGGCTCGACGAAGCCGGCGTGAAGTACATCGGGCCCGACATGGGTGTCGAGGAGTCCATCTATTTCAAGGACCCGGACAACATCCAGGTCGAGTTCATCCGCCAGCCGCTGATGGAAACCCCGGAGTCCGCGCCTCAAGACGGGTGACGGTTGTTCATCCGAGCTCGACCAGCCACTCGAACGGTGTGCCGTCGAGCGCTTGCTGGAACTCCGACGTCAACCGGCTCAGGCCGTCGAACATCAACAGCAACCCGAACACGAGCATGATCGCCGCCGACGTACCGACGAGTAGCGGGAAGTGCCGCTTGACCCACCGGACCGCGCCGCTGACGCGCCCGAGTGCGAGGCCCACGATAAGGAACGGCAGCCCGAGCCCGAGCGTGTAGACCGCGAGCAACGTCGCGCCCGCCCACACGCGGTCCTCGGTCGCGGCGATCCCGAGAATCGAACCGAGCACCGGGCCGATGCACGGCGACCAACCGAACCCGAACGCGGCGCCGGCGACGAGCGGTGCGGCGACGCCGTAGCGACCGAGGTCCGGGTGGAACCGCTTCTCCTGGTACAGCCACGGCGCGCGCAGGTAGAGCGAGCCGAGGAGGTAGATCGACATGCCGACGAGCACCGCGCCCGAGATGCGCGTCAACAGGTCCTGGTTTTCGCGCAACAGCTGTCCCGCGCTCGACGCGACGACACCGAGCAACACGAACACCGAGCCGAACCCGGCGATGAACATGCTCGTCGTGAACACGATGCGACGCCGTTGGGCGCGCGCGCCGTCTTCGAGTACCGCGAGGTCGAGCCCGGTCACGATCGACAGGTACGCGGGGACCATCGGCAGGACGCACGGCGACAGGAAGGAGATGACTCCGCCGCCGAACGCGGCGAGGTACGCCAACAGACTCACGTTCTCGATCCGCGAACCGATCGCGAGCAACTCCGTCACGGCTCCATTGTGGAGGACAGAAGCGGCCCGGACCGTACGAAGATCTGCACGCCGATCGTGACGAAGCCGAGCCGGTCGGCGACGTGCTGTGACGCGTCGTTGCCGACGCGGGCCCGCCACTGGGGCAGGAGGTCCCGGTCGAGGCATTCGCGCGCTGCCGCACCGGCCGCGACCCCGGCGAGACCCCGGCCGCGCCGGTCGGCGCGCGTGATCACGCCGATGTGACCGGTCATCCCGAACCAGGTCTCGACCATGCCGATCGCTTCGAGTTCGCCGTCGGCGCCGACCACCGCGTGCGCGGCGCGATCGGGTATGACGACCCCTTCCCACCATTCGTCGTGATCGGCCGCGGCTTCCATCCGGGCGAGCCGCGGGTCGTCGATGAGTACTTCTTCGATGTTGTCGTGTGCTTCGGCGCGCAGCGTCCCTGCGTCGGCGTACGCCAGGCGGGCCGCGCCGAACACGCGGCCGGGGATGTCATCGACCCGGTCGAGCAAGCCTTCGGGGGTCTTGGTGAATGTCGCGCTCGCGATCTTCACGATCGACAGGCTGCCCGGTGAGGGTTCCGCCTCCCATCGGCGCCACGTCTCCACGGCGCGTTCGACGGTCGCATCGGCGAGCTTCACGGGCGTCAGCCTAGATTGATCCCGTGACTGACTACTTCGATCTTTCGGGCAAAGTCGCCGTGCTCACCGGGGTGGGCAGCGGTATCGGCAAGGCGACGGCGCTGACGTTGGCCGGGCACGGCGCGACGATCGTCGGCGGCGACATCGACGAGGCGGCGGCAAAGCTGACGGTCGAGGAAATCCTCGCCGGCGGCGGGACCGCGAGCGTGCAGCGCACTGACGTGACGCGTCGCGATGAGATCGACGCGCTCGTCGACGGTGCCGCGGCCGAACACGGCCGGCTCGACATCATGGGCAACATTGCGGGCGTGCCGCACAACAAGCTCGTCGCCGAGTGCACCGACGAAGAGTTCGAGCGCATCCTCGCCATCAACCTCAAGAGCGTGTTCTACGGGTGCCAAGCCGCGATCCGCCACATGATCCCGCAGGGCTCGGGCAACATCGTCAACATCTCGTCGGGCGCCATCGACACCCCCGCCCCTACGTTGGCGTGTTACGCGATGACGAAGGCCGCGGTCGCGCAACTCACGAAGACGCTCGCAACCGAAGTCGGGCGCCAGGGCATCCGCGTCAACGCGATCGCGCCCGGCATGATCCTGACGAACTTCTCGCGTCACAACTTCGTCGACGAGAAGGGCGAGGTCGTGCAGGAGAAGCTCGACATGTACCACAAGCGCGCGAGCGCGATGGCGCCGCTCAACCGGGCCGGCGAAGCGCAGGACGTCGCCAACTCGTTCCTCTACCTCGTGTCAGAGATCGCGAGCTTCGTCACCGGGCAGATCGAGCGACCCAACGGCGGCGTCGCCATGCCCTGGTAGCAACAGGGCGTCATTCCTCGATGCGTTGGACGCGCACGTGTGACTCGAGGGGCGGGCCGACGCGGGTGCCGGTGCGGTAGCGGCCGTCGATAACGGTGAGCCCGCCGCTGCGCATGCGCGCGGTCCGGGTGCGGTGCGACGCGACGCGACGCGCTCGTTGCTGCTTCACCGCCCGGCGCCGTACGAAGAACGCGGCGACCAGCCCGGCCAGCGCCACGAGCGCGATGTTGCGCACCGAGAACACGCCCCCGCCGCCGTCTCTTCCTCCTCCTCCACCGCTTTCGCCGGATTCGTCCTCCTCGGCGGTGACGGCCGGCGCCGCGGCCGCAAGGTCCGATGTCGTGGGCACGGTGCTGGTCGTCGTCGTGGGGTTGGGGCCGCGGGCCAGGGCGACGAAGCCGCGCTGGTCGTCGACGCGTTGCGCGTACGGCCACACCGCGACGTCGGGGAGGCGTTCGGCGGTGTCGCCTTCGGCTTGGCAGTTCATCGCGAAGCCCTGGTCCATGAGCTGCGCCGCCCAGCCGTACGTGTCGTAGGTACCGAGCACGACGGCGATCAACGAGCAGCCGTTGCGTTCCGCGGTTCCGACGAACGTGTTGCCCGCCTGGTCGGTGTACCCGGTCTTGAATCCGGTCGCGCCTTCGTAGGCGCGGGTGTTGTTCGGCAGCATCTTGTTGTGGTTGACGAGGTTGCGGTTCGCGCCCGTCGGGTCGACGAAGTCGAGCGTCTCGGTCGCGGCGAGGGTTGCGATCTCGGGGACGGCCTGCGCGTTGCGGGTCGCGATCGCGACGTCGAACGCGCTCATGAGCGGCCCGCCGCCGAACGACGCCTCGTCGTCGAACCCGGCCGGGTCGCTGTACGTGCTGTCGTCCATGCCCAGCCGTTCGCCGGTCTCGGCCATCGCGGCCGCGAACCCGTCGAGGCTCGTGCCCGCGTTCTCGGCGATCGCGTACGCAGCGTCGTTGGCCGACGCCATCAGCAACGAGGCGAGCGCGTCCTGGAACCGCCACTGTTGGCCGGCGACCATGTTGATGCGGCTCGCGGGCTGGGCGGCGGCCAGTTCGCCGACGGTGATGGTCGCGTCGACGGGCAGGCGCTCGACCGCGGTCACGGCAGTCATGACCTTGGCCAGACTCGCCACCGGGAGCGGATCGTGCTCCTTGTCGGCGATCAGGACCTCGCCCGTCTCCGCGTTGACCAGGATCAGCGCCTTGGGGGGCGGTGATTGGGCCTGCTGAGGGCGCGTGGCCGCGCCCGCCGGGAGCGCGAGGCAACCCGCGGTGAGAAGGGTGGTGAGCACGGCGCGCACCGCGAACCGACCGGAACAGCGCATGCGCCCGCCAAGATAGAGGAAACCAGTCCCGGATTCGGGGCGCCATCTGCCACCATGGATGCGTGGCACGCATCTCGGCACGCATCGGCGCGATCAGGGAATCGGCGACGCTGGCCGTCGACGCCAAAGCCAAGGCCCTGAAGGCGGCGGGCGAGAACGTCATCGGGTTCGGGGCGGGGGAGCCCGATTTCCCGACCCCGGAGCACATCGTGGAGGCGGCGGTCGTGGCCGCCCGCGACGCTCGCTACCACCATTACACGCCGACCGCCGGGCTGGCGGAACTGCGGGAAGCGATCGCGCACAAGACCAAACGCGACTCCGGGTACGACTGCGCGCCGGAACAGGTGCTCGTGACGAACGGCGGCAAGCACGCCGTCTACAACACGTTCCAGGTGCTGTGCGACCCCGGTGACGAGGTGTTGCTCCCCGCTCCGTACTGGACCTCGTACCCCGAATGCATCACGCTCGGCGACGGTGTTCCCGTCGTGCTCCCGACGACCGAACTGTCCGGGTTCCGCGTCACGGTCGAACAGCTCGAAGCCGCGCGCACCGACCGCACGAAGGTGGTGCTGTTCGTGTCGCCGAGCAACCCAACCGGCGCGGTGTACCCGCCCGACGAAGTCGAGGCGATCGGCCGGTGGGCCCTGGAACACGGCATCTGGGTCGTCACCGACGAGATCTACGAGCACCTGACCTACGACGGCCACGTGTTCTCGTCGATTCCCACGCTCGTCCCCGAGATCGCCGACCGCTGCGTCGTGCTCAACGGTGTCGCGAAGACGTACGCGATGACCGGCTGGCGCGTCGGGTGGATGATCGCACCGCGCGACGTGATCGGCGCCGCGACGAACCTTCAGTCCCATTCCACCTCGAACGTCTCCAACGTCGCGCAGGCCGCGGCGCTCGCCGCGGTACGCGGCGATCTCGAAGCGGTCGCGCGCATGCGCGACGCGTTCGCGCGCCGGGGTCGCATGATGTACGAGATGCTGGCGCACATACCCGGCGTCACGTGCCTCGAACCGCAGGGTGCGTTCTACTGCTTTCCCTCGTTCGAGGGCGTCCTCGGCCGCGAAATCGGTGGCCGCACGCCCAACGACACGCTGGAGTTGTGCGAGATCCTGCTCGACGTCGCCAAGGTCGCGATCGTGCCCGGTGAGGCGTTCGGCGCCCCCGGCTACGCGCGCCTGTCATTCGCGCTCGGCGACGACGACCTCGGCGAAGGCGTCCGCCGCATCGCCGACCTGCTCGCGTAGGTGGGGAAAGCCTTGTCTCTCGCCGGGATTGCGGTTAGAAACGGACCGGGTTTCACCCGTTCGGCGCTGTTTCCGGCGCGCAAACCGACGGGCGACGGAGGGGATGCCACGATGAGGACGACGAACCGAAGCCGGGTCTTGCGGGCCACGGTGGCCGGATGCTTCGCGGTGGCCGGAATCGCGGCCATGTCCACCGCCGCTCCTGCCGACACGTTGCCGGTCGTGAGCGTGTCGGACGCGACAGTCGTCGAGCCCGTCACCGGGAACGCGAAGTTGGAGTTCACCGTCTCGATCCCCGAGGCCGCCGCGGCAACCGTGCGAGTTCGGTTCACTACGAGCGACGGCACCGCAGTGAGGCCGGGCGACTACAACAAGCGCGCGTCGACCGTGACCATCCCGAAGGGCCAGACGACGAGGATCGTGAACGTCATCGTCAAGCGCGACGCGCTCGACGAGGCCGACGAGACCGTCAACGTGACGCTCACCGATCCGAAGAACGCGACGCTCGGTGACGATGTAGGTATCGGCACGATCGTCGACAGCGACTGATCTTCGCTACTTCCACATCCAGAGGCCGACGGCTGTGTGGCACGTGCCGTCGCCCACCTGGTGCATGACTGCGTAGAAGTAGTAGGTGTCGGTCTCGAAGCGCAGCGTGTTGTCGGCCGCGCCCAGGGGCACGACGCGCTCGCCCGTGTAGAACGTCGCGCCGTCGGCAACCGCGTAGGTCGCACTCCACGTCCTGTTGGTCGCGTCGGCCTCGCACTTGGTGAGCGTCATCGTCACCGGCAACGGGCCGGGAGGCTTGGTCGTGGTGGGCGCGTGGTCGTGGTCGGCGCGTGGTCGTGGTGGGCTTGGCCTCGGCGCGCACGTCGTCGCCACCACCGCCGCCGCACGCGGTGAGCGCGAGTGCGGCCAGCAGCAGGGCACTCGTCCTTGAGAGCAGGCGCACGCAGGCAGGCCAATCGAGTCCGGGTCGCATCCCTAGGGCCGTCTACCCTGCAGAGCGATGGCTCACCGTGTTCTCGTTGCCGAACCGCTTGCCGCCCGGGGGATCGAGGCGATGCAGGCCGCCGGGCTCGACGTCGACGTGCAGACGTCACTGACGCCGGAGCAACTGCTCGAAGCCGTCAAAGGTGCGTCCGCGCTCGTGATCCGCAGCGCGACCCAGGTGACAGGCGCGGTGCTCGACGCGGGCACCGACCTCGTGGTCGTCGGCCGCGCCGGTATCGGCCTCGACAATGTCGACGTCGCCGAAGCCACCCGCCGCGGTGTGATGGTCGTGAACGCGCCGCAGTCGAACATCTTGTCGGCGGCCGAACACACGATGGCGTTGCTGCTCGCGCAGGCGCGCAACGTGCCGCAGGCGCACAACGATCTGAGCGCGGGCAAGTGGAACCGGTCGCGGTGGGAGGGCGTCGAGCTGCACGGCAAGACGCTCGGCATCATCGGCCTGGGCCGCGTCGGCGTGCTCGTCGCGCAGCGGGCGAACGCGTTCGGGATGCGGCTCATCGCGCACGACCCGTACGTCAACCCCGATCGCGCCCGCCAGATCGGGGTGTCGCTCGTGGCGACGATCGAGGAACTCGTCGCCCAGTCCGACTTCGTGACGGTGCACGCGACCAAGACGCCCGAGACGGTCGGGCTCATCAACGCCGCCGTACTCGCGCAGGCCAAGCCCGGCATGCGGCTCATCAACGCGGGTCGGGGCGGCATCGTCGACGAGGATGCCCTGGCCGACGCGATCCGCTCCGGTGGCCTGGGCGGCGCCGCGATCGACACGTTCGCGAAGGAGCCCACGACCGAGTCGCCGTTGTTCGCACTGGACTCCGTGGTGGTCACGCCGCACCTGGGCGCGTCGACGAGCGAGGCGCAGGACAAGGCCGGTATCACCATCGCCGAACAGGTGATCCTCGCGTTGCGGGGCGACTTCGTGCCGTTCGCGGTCAACGTCAACGCATCCGAGGCCTCGGAGACGGTGCGGCCATTCATGGCGCTGGCCGAACGGTTGGGACGGTTCTTCACCGGCATGGCCGGCGGCGCGCCGAAGGTGCTCGAGATCACGTTCGAAGGCGACATCGCCGACTACGACTGCCGCGTGCTCACCCTCTCGGTGCTGAAGGGATTGCTCGGCAAGGTCGTCGACGAACCCGTGTCGTTCGTGAACGCGCCGCAGCTCGCCGAGCAGCGGGGCATCACCGTGCGCGAGACGACCTCGTCCGACGCGCGCGACTACGTCAACCTCGTCTCGGTGCGCGGCGACCAGGGTACGCACGTCGCGGGCACGTTGTTCGGCAAACAGGAAGCGCCCCGTATCGTCGGAATCGACGAACACATCGTCGACCTGCCGCCGTCGCGCAACATGCTCGTCGTGCACAACGAAGACGTTCCCGGCGTGATCGGGCGCGTGACCACCCTGCTCGGCGAGGCCGGCATCAACATTTCCGACATGGACGTGGGCCGCAGTCCGAGCGGCGCGGCCGCGTTGATGGCAGTCGCCACCGACACGCGCGTCCCGGCCGAGATCGTCGAACGCATCGCCGAACAACCGGGCGTGCAGTCGGCCCGCGCGTTCGACCTCGACTGA
>JANNHK010000197.1:0-2845 GCA_031404355.1 Actinomycetes bacterium | reverse complement strand
GCGATGGCGAGCCGGTTTACTCCCGAGCACCTTGCGGCCAGCCACGCCCGGTTCCTGAGCGATCGCGGCATCGCAACTACCGAGGAGGAAGCGCACACGCTCATCGAGGAACACGCCGGGATTCTCGATCCGGACGCGCTGCGACAGCCGCGGATTGTGCTCGTCGCGGGAGCCTTCCCAGCCGTGGTGACAGCTTCCGTCGTGTGGCTGACGGAGATGGGGCTCGACATCGCTCTCCAACGCGTTCAGGCGTATCGGGTTCGGGTCGGCGACCGCGACGGCGTTGTGGTCAGTGTCAGCCGCGTGTTTCCTCTTCCCGATGTGGAGGAATTCACCGTCGTGCCAACGGGCGCGCGGGCGCGGGCAGCGGGGCGGCGCGAAGCGCGCTCCCGCGCCGGAGGAGCAATCGGAAGGCTGATCGCGGCGGGCACCGTGGCAACGGGCACGCCCCTTCGCTTCGCGGTGCCGCCGAACATGCTTGACGACGCCGATCGCAGTCGCGTCGCGGCGTGGATCGCGGCACGTCCCGAGCGGGGGACGGCACTCTGGACGAACGACGCGACGGCTCCGCTCACATGGGACGCGGACGGGAATTCATACCTCGCCGGCGATCTCACTCGGCGCATCCTGGTGGATTCAGGCGGCGTCGCCGGGACCGTCCAACCATCGCGCTGGTGGCTGCTCCCAGACGGTTCCGATCTAACGACCCGCGCGGCGACACTGGGAAACCGGTTCGACTGGAGCGTGCTCCACACGTTGCTCGCCGCGCTTCCCGAAGGCCGCTGGACGACGTACGGCGACATCGCGCAGGTAATAGGTACCGCCCCGCAGCCGCTCGGGAACCATGTCACCGCGTGCGCTGACTGCGTTCACCAATGGAGAGTCATGACGTCATCAGGGCGCGTTGCCGACAACTTCACGTGGAGCGACCCGGGTGATGACCGCGACCCGCAGGAAGTTCTCGAAGCGGAGGGTGTCACGTTCGTCAGCGGTTCGGCCGATCCGACGCTGCGGCTCGACCCCGAACAACTTCGTGGTCTGATCGGCGAGTGAACGATTCAACGTGACAAGCGCCCGGGTCAAGCGCTGTGCGGGGAGCACGGGCGTAGTCCAGCAACCCAAACGCCGAGGCTGCCTCGCACATTCTGTCCTGGCAGTGAAGCCGCTCGACCGACGCCTGTTACTTACGCGAGGACCTCCAGGGAAGTCGAAGGCACGCCCGAGCGTGGCGGCTGCTTCAAAAACGGCCGCCGTGTTGGGGTCCGGCTCTGCCGGGACCGGGCGACCGCTTGTAAGCTTCGCGCTCGCTCGGATCGACGGATTGAGGCGGACGATGTCGTCGACGCTCGAAGGAGCGCGGGCCTCCTCGGTCTCGCGGTATAACCGTCACAGGGTGAGCAGTCAGTGAGCACCAACGTCGCGCGGGACACCGAGCCGATCCTCACTCCGCATCAGGCGAAGTACTTCGCGTACGACCTCACACGCCGAGCTTCATCCGGAATGGACCGCCTTTCGATGTCGCTGTTCGACGCAGCAGTCGATCTCAATCCGCATCAGATCGACGCGGCGCTGTTCGCCCTCGCGTCGCCGATCTCGAAGGGCGTCCTGTTTGCCGACGAGGTGGGCCTCGGCAAGACGATCGAAGCCGGAATCGTGCTCTGCCAATACTGGGCTGAACGCAAGCGGCGGCTCCTGGTCATTTGCCCCGCGTCGTTGCGTAAGCAGTGGGCAAACGAACTCGCGGACAAGTTCAACCTTCCCGCTACGGTCGTCGACGCGAAGGCCTACCGCGACGCAAGACGGGCCGGTCACTCCGTGCTCGCGGGTCGCACGGTCGTCATCATGTCGTTCAACTACGCACATGCGTTGCGCGACGAACTGAAAGCCGTCGCGTGGGATCTTGTCGTCATCGACGAAGCCCACAAGCTCCGCAATGCTTACCGCCCGAGCAACAAGATCGGCCAGGGCATCCGATGGGCCACTGAGGGTTGCCGCAAGCTTCTGTTGACAGCTACGCCGTTACAGAACTCGCTCCTGGAGCTCTACGGCCTGTCGACCCTAATCGATGAGCACCTCTTCGGCGATGTCAACTCGTTCCGCGCTAGGTACACAAGCGCCGGCGCCAACCTCGCGGATCTGCGTCAACGATTGCGTGACTTGAGCATCCGCACACTACGACGCGATGTAACCGAGTTCATCCAGTACACCCAGCGGCGAGCGATTACCGAACCGTTCCACCCGAGTGACGACGAGCATGCGTTGTACGAGGCGGTCTCGCGCTTCCTTCAACGTGATGAGAGCTACGCGCTCCCGCGCCGCCAGCGTCATCTCACGTCACTGATCCTTCGCAAGCTGTTGGCTTCCTCGTCGACCGCGATTGCTCAAACACTCGACCGGCTGGCCGCGCGCGTCGCGGCGATGCGCGATCAGAGGATCGACGAGAACGACGAGTCGACCGCCGCGAGTGTCTTCGACATCGACGGGCTCGACGACGAGTTGCTCGACGAGATCCTCGGCGAGACCGAGCTTGGCGATGTCAGCGACGCAGATGGAGCCGAGGACCCGACATATCCAAAGATCGATCGACGCCGCATGGAGGAGGAAATAGCCGAGCTTCACCGACTAGCCGCATGGGCACGCGGAATTGGTATCGACGCCAAGTCCGAGGCACTTCTGACGGCGCTCGGCGTTGGCTTCGACCAGATGGCGGCAACCGGCGCGGCGCGCAAAGCGCTCGTCTTCACCGAGTCGCGGCGCACTCAGGACTACCTGAAGACCTACCTCGAGCGCAACGGTTACGAGGGGCAAGTCGTGCTCTTCAACGGCACCAATGGTGGCGCGGAGG
>JANNHK010000196.1:0-1698 GCA_031404355.1 Actinomycetes bacterium | reverse complement strand
CCTACACGGCGGCGAGCCTGCCGGCCAAAGCTTCGATCGTGAGTCCCGCGCCTGGCAGCGTTCTCGGTTTTCCCGATGCGACTTTCCAGTGGACGGCGGGGTCGGCGGGCAACGTCTGTTCGCTCTACGTGGGAACGGCTCCGGGCAGGTACGACCTCTACCAGGGCCCGAGCACGACGAGTCTGTCCGCCACGGTCGCCAACCTTCCCGCCGATGGTCTGCCCGTCTATGTGCGTCTGTGGACCTTGACGGAAACTGGCTGGCGATGGAACGACTACACCTATCGGGCGGCCTCTGCGAAGGGTGAGGTCTCCGAGCCGATCCCAGGATCGACGCTCTTTTCCGCGAGCGCGCGATTCGTCTGGACGGCCGGCGTCGGGGCGCTGCAGTACGCGCTCGACGTCGGCAGCGCGCTCGGCGTCAGCGACCTGACGACTCGCGTCGACACGTCGGAAACATCGACGACGGTGGCGGGTCTTCCAACGGACAATCGCAAGCTCTACGTGCGGCTGTGGACGTTGACCAGCTCGATGCAGTGGGAGTACTCCGACTACTCGTACGATGCCGCGGCACCCGAAGCCATCCTCACGTCACCGGCGCCGAATTCGAAACTGGTGTCTTCCGTCGTCCAATTCGAGTGGAGTCCGGGTGTCGAGTCGACCGAGTACCACCTTCGCGTCGGCGCGACGCTCGCTGGCGAGGACCTCTTCTCGCAGGACCTGGGGACAGCCCTTTCGGTCGCGGTGCCCGGCCTGCCGACCGACGGCCAGCCGATCTTCGTGCGCCTCTCGTCTCGGATCGGATCGGCCTGGCGTGACCGCGACTACGCGTTCACGAGCGCCTCGGCTCTCGCCGAGATGATCCGTCCCGCTCCGGGCTCGGTTCTCAGCAGCCCCGCCGTCACGTTCGAGTGGCAACCCGGTGCCAGCGCCTCGGAATACTTCCTCTCCGTCGGCTCGTCGCCCGGTGGAAGCGAGCTGTTTGACGCGAGCCGCGGAAGCCTGCTCGCGGCGCCTCTCAGCAGCCTTCCGATCGACGGCCGCCAGCTCTACGTTCGCCTGGCTTCCCGGATCGCCGACGCCTGGCAACACCACGACTACGTCTATCCCACGTCTCCTGCAGCCGAGATGGTGAGCCCGGTGCCGGGATCCGTCCTCGTCTCACCAGCCAGCTTCGCCTGGACGCCGGGCGTCGACGCCAGCGAGTACGCGCTCAGCCTCGGAAGACAGCCGGGTGCGTCCGACATCTTCCAGACGCAGGGAACCAGCAGGGAGGCGCTGGCCGAAGAACTGCCGTCTGACGGCGCGCCCATCTACGCGCGGCTCTCGTCACTCGTTCGAGGCTCGTGGCTGCCACGCGACTATGTCTATCGCGCGGGGTTGAGCAAGGCGATCATGGAGTCGCCGGCCGCCGGTTCCGATCTTGGCTCCTCGAGTGTCGAGTTCCGCTGGGTCCCGGCGACGTCGAGCCAGCGCTACTTCCTCGACATCGGCACGACACCCGGCGGGTTCGACTTGTACTGGTCGGCGCTGCCGTCCTCGGCGACCTCGGTCGTCGTGACGGGGCTGCCAACGGATGGCCTGTGGCTCTACGTCCGCCTTTGGACCCTGTTGGACGGTGTCTGGAGCTACGACGACTCGAGCTACCGGGCCGCCAGCGCGAAGGCGAGCCTGATCGGGCCCACGCCGGGTTCGCGGC
>JANNHK010000195.1:0-16336 GCA_031404355.1 Actinomycetes bacterium | reverse complement strand
GATCAGCGCCGCCATGCTCGCAGGCGAGACGTACGGCTTCGACAACCCGTTCTCGGGTTCGCCGGGGTGGGAGGCGCGCTACGGCAACCAGGAAGTGTCGCAGTTCCGCAGTGCCGAGATGATCGCCGAGAAGTGGAACATTTCGCGCGAGGACATGGAACTTTTCGCGGTCGAGTCGCACGAACGCGCGTTGCGCGCCCACCAAGAAGGACGCTTCGACCGCGAGATCGTCGCGCTCGAAGGGTTGACGTTCGACGAGGGCCCGCGTCAACCCGACCTGGCGAAGATCCGATCGCTCAAACCGCTCGTCGAAGGTGGTCGACTCACCGCCGCGCTCGCGTCGCAGATCTCCGACGCGTCGGCCGCGATACTGATCGCGAGCGAGGACGCGCTGAAGACGCACGGACTCACGCCCCGGGCGCGCATCCATCACATGTCGGTACGCGGCGCCGACCCGGTGTGGATGTTGACCGCGCCGATTCCGGCGACCGCGCACGCGCTCATGAAGTCGCGCATGACGCTCGACGACATCGACCTGATCGAGATCAACGAGGCATTCGCGTCAGTGGTGCTCGCGTGGCAGGCCGAGACCGGCGCCGACCTCGCCAAGGTCAACGTCAACGGCGGCGCGATCGCGCTCGGTCATCCCCTCGGCGCGTCGGGCGCCCGGCTCATGACCACGTTGCTGCACGAACTCGAACGCACCGGCGGCCGCTACGGGTTGCAGACGATGTGCGAAGGCGGCGGCCAAGCCAACGTCACAATCATCGAGCGCCTGTAGCCAGTCCCGATGTCGTGCTTGCGCGGCGACCTGCTAGCAACGAAGCCTTCGAAAAAACCCTTGTAAATGCTGGTCCGATTGCTATACTTACGAACGTATGTTCGACCTGTTGGAGCGGCCGGGAGTCGCAGCGTTGGATCCGCTCGCGGAGCTCGAAAACGCGATCGACGAGGTCGCCGAGGTGGACCACCGAGCCACTACTGGGCACGATCGGCGGACCCGGATGATGCGCCTACAACGGTTGCAACACCGTCTCGACGCGGAACGGTTACGGCTCGTCGGTGACGTGGACCGTTCGGGCGATGCGCTCGCGGTCGGCGCCGTGAACACGAAGTCGTGGCTGTATCACGAATGTGGCCTGGCCAAGGGTGCGGCCGGCAGCGACGTACGCGCCGCGCGGCGGCTGGAACAGTTCCCGGCCTGGACCGCTGCGTACGCAGCCGGTCGTCTGACCCGGACCCATGTCGACCTGTTGGTCAAGGCCGCCACCCCGGAACGGATCGAGCAGCTCGCCGAACACGAAGACCTGCTACTGGCGAAGGCGTGCGAGTTCGCACCGGGCGACTTCGCCCGCATCGTCGGTCAGGCGTGTGAAGCAATCGACGCCGACAAAGGTGGCAACGACGCAAACGATCAGATCGAACGCCGCCGGTTGCACTTCTCCCCCACGATGGACGGGATGGGCGTGCTCGACGGGCTCTTCGACCCGGAAAGCACCCTCGTACTCACACAGGCCCTCGAACACTTCATGGCCCTCGACCCGAACAAGCCCGGGGAGAAGCGGCCCATCTCGCAACGCCGCGCCGACGCCGCCGTCTCCATGGCGCGATACGCGCTCGCAACCAGCGAACCATCGAAAGACAAGTCCCGGCGCGGGCGGCCGAACGCGATCGTGATCGCCGACCTGCAACGTCTCGCCGCCGACAAGACGGACCTCGTCGCCGCCATCCGCGACGAAGTCCGCGCCGTAGGACGCCTGAGCACCGAAACACTGCTGAGATTGACGTGCGACTGCAACATCAGCCGCGTCCTCACCAACGGGAAATCCGAGATCCTCGACGTCGGCCGCCAAACCCGCACCATCCCACCCGCCATCTGGCGCGCCCTCGTCGCCCGCGACGGCGGCTGCACCGGCTGCGACGCACCGTTTTGGGCCTGCGAAGCCCACCACATCAAACACTGGGCCCACGGCGGTGAAACCAACCTCGAAAACCTCACCCTCCGATGCTGGCGCTGCCACCGCAACGACCACGAAGGCAACGGCCACGACCCACCCCGCGAATGAGGACGACGAGCAGTTGCGGTGGAAGCCGGCGCCCGGTGCCAACTCACTCGGCGCGAGTACGGAGCAAACGGCGCGCACCCAGGAACGTGAACACCGCGCCGCCGACGAAGAGTTTGAGGGCAACAATGCTCAGCGTGATGTCGCGCGGCGCTCGGCTTTCGTCGGCAATGACGTGGGTCGGGTCGTCCGGGTCGTAGCGGACGGTGACGACGCCGCCGATCCCGCCCTTTTCCTTGCGCTGCGGTTCTGGGACGACGTAGTGCTCGGTGCCGACGTCGAACGAGACGTACGGGTCGCCGTCGATCTCGGTGCGGAAGGCGCTGATCGCAACGGTCTCGGCCCGGGCGTTCGCGTCGTCTTCGTGCATCGACCACGTGGCAAACCCGACGGCGATCGACGCGGCGAGCAGCACGACGCCGCCGACAAGAGCGAACCACGCGCGCTTGCGCGTGAACTCGATGCGGCGCACCTTGGCCGGCTTGAACGCGGGCATCGGCCCGGCTTCGGCCGTGACCTGCTCGACGAGCCGCACCCGGTCGTAGTCGCGCCGGAGGTCAGGGTCGGCGAGGACGTCGTACGCGGTCGTCACGTCGACGAAGCGCGCGACCTGCTCGGCGCTCGCGCCCGAATCGGGGTGCAGTTGTTTCGCCAGCGTGCGGTAGGCGCGGGCGATGTCGTCGTCGGAGGCGTCGCGTTCGACGCCCAGCACCGCGTAGAAGTCGACCTCGGCCCAGTCGCGCGCTCGGGTACCCGGTGGCATGCCGCCCGCGAGCGTACCGGCGGAGCGAGGTCAGTCGTCCTTCAGGGCCACCGCGTTGACGGTGACATTCATCTTCGGGACGTACTCGGTGTCGACCGCTCGCCCCTCGCCGCGCATCGTCGCCCGGAGCTCGGCGGTGCAGGCCGCGCACGGCCCCGCGAACCGCATCGGTGCCGATGCACCGCACCGTAGACATGCGTGGGTCTCGGGTGGGAAGTCGTCGGGGGCAACGCGGATCTGGCCGAGCGGCATGGACGGGGCTGCTTTCCGGTGGGTCGACAGGTCAGAGCTTGGAAACGAGCGTTCCGGCGAGCGCGCCGAGGCCGCAGAGGACGAGCGGCACGACGAACAGCGAGCCGCGGTACTCGGGGCGGACCCGGGTTCCTTCTTGGCGCTTGCGCAGGTCGGTCATCCCGACGGACACCGACAGGGCGATGCCGATGACGAGACCGATGATGGCTCCCGTCGAAACCGCGGTCAGTGCGAGCATCGACGTGGACTGCGGCATCGGTTGGATCGTAGAGGCCCGGGTCAGGCGAGCCGTGCCATCACGGCCTTGACCAGCTGCTCGGCCGGCCGCCGGGCAGTTCGAGCAGGCCCGGCGCGAGTGTGAGCGCTTCGAGCCCGCCGCCGCCGATACGGTCGCGACGTGCGTGGCCCAGGCGAGAACGGCGGGCCGCGGCGTATCCGGATCCTCCGCCGGCAACGGGTGATTCTGGTCGCCGCCGCCGCGCTCGTGTTGACGAACTGCGGGTCGGGGGACGACGCTTCGACCACGGCAGGCGCTTCGACCACGACCGAGGCCCCGACGAGCACGTCGACAACGACGTCGACCGGCACCTCGGCACCGACCACGAGCACTTCGACCACCACGCCCCCGTCCCCGGCGCCGACGACGGCCACGTCACCTACGGCCACCAGCGCACCCGCGCCCGACCCGCCACCGGAGCCCACCGGTGGTGTCGACCCGGCCCGGCTCCCCGCGTCGTGGCACCCGGGCTGCCCGGTCGCGCCGGAGGACCTCGAGTTACTCGCCATCGACTACGTCGGGTTCGACGGTGCGATCCACACCGGCGAACTCGTCGTCCACGCCGATGTCGCAGCCGACGTCGCGTCGGTGTTCCGCACCCTGCTCGACGCGCGCTACCCGATCGAACGCATGGAACTCGTCGACGTGTACGGCGGCAGCGACGACGCGTCGACGATGGCGAACAACACCTCGGCGTTCAACTGCCGGGCGATTACCGGTGGGAGCCGCTGGTCGCAGCACTCGTATGGCCGGGCGATCGACATCAACCCGCTGCAGAACCCGTACGTGTACCGCGACGGTCACGTGCTCGACCCCCGCCGCGGCCCGCTTCACCGACCGGTCATTGCAGGAGCCGGGGATGATCCACCCCGGCGACGTCGTGGTCTCCGCGTTCGCCGCGATCGGCTGGGAGTGGGGCGGCAACTACAACTCCATCAAGGACTACCAGCACTTCTCCGAAACCGGCGGCTAAACCCGGCTCATGTACGCGAGGGCGACGGGAAGCCCGATGTCGCGATGACGCAACGTCGCGATGCGCCGGCCGGGCTGTACTGCTTCCTTCACCTGCCCGAGGGAATCACCGAGTAGGGCCGCGCACGCGTCGAGGTCGGCGACGCTGACGGCGACGCCGAAGAACCGGGCCGGGCCCGTTTCGGGTGCGAGGGGTGCGACGAGTTCGACGATCACCTCGCCGGCGCGGAAGAACGTCTGGCGTACGCCGGGGCGGGCATCTTCGCGCACGCGCTTGACTTCCATGCCGACGCCTTCGAGCGCGGCGGTTGTCCGGTCGCTGTCGGGTGTCCACACGACGAGGTGGTCGATCAGCGTCGCGCCGTTCGGATGCGTTACCTCCGGCGCGACCTCGGCGGTTCCGGCTTTCGTCGCCAGCCCGTCGACGTCGTCGACGCCAGGACCGTCCGCCAGCACCCACGCGGCGACACCACGCTCCCCCACGCCACACTGCACGCGCACTGACCCGATCCACACCGAGTCGTCGACGACCGCAAACCCGGCCGCGCGCCACGCATCGGCGGAGCCCGCGACGTCGAGGCCGACGATGACCGGGTTCATGCGATCAGCGCGGCGTACTCGTCGAGCAGCGGAAGCACCCGGTCTCGCGAACCCCCGGGGACGCGGACCACGACTTCGTCGATACCGATCGACGCGTAGTACTCGACCTTGCCCGGCGACGGCACCGTTCCGAACGGCACGATGCGCAACGACGCCGGATCGCGGCCCTGCGCGTCGCACGCACGGTGCAGGTCTTCGAGCGCGGCGCGTACGCCCGCGCCGCCGATGGGGATCCACCCGTCGGCATACTCGGCGATGTGGGCGAACATCTTCGGGCCCGGCGCGCCCCCGATGAGCACTTGGGGGCCGCTGACGGGCTTGGGCCACGACCACGACGGCGAGAAGTCGACGAACTCGCCGTGGAACTCGGCGACGTCGTCGCGCCACAGCGCTTGCATGGCCAGCATGTGCTCGCGCGTCTGCGCGCGCCGCGTCTTCATCGCAACGCCGTGGTGCGCGGCTTCGTCCTCGTTCCACCCGAAACCGATACCGAGCACGAACCGCCCGCCCGACATCCGGTCGAGCGTCGCAACCGCCTTGGCCGTGACGATCGGGTCGCGTTGCGCAACGAGACAGATGCCGGTGCCGACGACGAGGCGTTCGGTCGCGGCGGCGGCCATTCCCAGCGCGACGAACGGGTCGAGCGTGCGCTTGTACTCCTCGCGCAGCTCGCCGTCGCCCGTCGGAGCCGGCGTCGTGCGGCTGGTGGGGATGTGCGTGTGCTCCGGGACGTAGAGCGACGCGAAGCCGCGCGCCTCGGCCGCACGCGCGAGTTCGACGGGGTCCATCGTCTGGTCGGTGATGAACATCGTGAGGCCGTACTTCACACGTCTATGGCTCCCTCACTGCGCCGTCCGTGGCTCCGCTGCGTCCGCACGGTGCCGGTAGGGTAACCGGCCATGCTTTGCGAGGGTCGGGCCGTCATCGTCACCGGAGCCGGACGCGGCATCGGCCGCGAACACGCGCTCGCATTCGCGCGCGAAGGCGCCCGAGTCGTCGTCAACGACCTGGGTGTCGCGGCCGACGGTGCCGGCGACGACGCGGGGCCGGCCCAGGCCGTCGTCGACGAGATCACGGCACTCGGCGGCGAGGCCGTCGCCAACACCGACGACATCGCCGACTGGGAAGGCGCCCGGCGCCTGGTGCAGACGGCGATTGACAGGTTCGAAGGCCTGGACGTCCTCGTGAACAATGCCGGGTTCGTGCGCGACCGCATGCTCGTCAGCGCGGGCGAGGACGAGTGGGACGCGGTCATTCGCGTGCACTTGAAGGGCCACTTCGCGCCGACCCGCCACGCGGCCGACTACTGGCGCACCCAGGCGAAGGCGGGCGAACCGGTCGACGCCCGCATCGTGAACACGTCTTCGGGCGCGGGCCTCTTCGGCAGTGTCGGCCAGGGCGCCTACTCGGCCGCGAAGGCGGGCATCGCCGCGCTCACGCTCGTGGAAGCGGCCGAACTCGGCCGCTACGGCGTCACCGCCAACGCGATCGCGCCCGCGGCGCGCACGCGTATGACCGAAGAGGTGTTCGCCGATCGGATGGCCGCGCCCGAGTCCGGGTTCGACGCCAACCACCCGGGCAACGTCTCGCCGCTCGTCGTGTGGCTCGGCAGTACCGATTCGAGCGACGTCACCGGCCGCGTCTTCGAGGTCGAGGGCGGCGTCATCTCGGTCGCCGACGGCTGGCAGCACGGCCCGCGCGTCGAACAGGACGCGCGCTGGGAACCCGCCGCCGTCGGACCCGCCGTACGGAAGTTGCTCGCGCAGGCGCCGCCGCCCACGCCCGTCTACGGCGCGTGAACCACCCCGCGCCACCCGAACTCCAAGCCGCGTGGCGCGCGGCGGGCGCGTGGACCGACGACACGTTGCTCGACCGTCTCGCCGCCGCCGACGGCGACCACCTCGCAATCGTCGACGGCGACGTACGCCTGACCGTCGACGAGTTGCGCGAGGTCGCGTCCGGCTACGCGGCGCTGCTCGACGCCGCGGGCGTGCGGCGGGGCGACTTCGTGGCCTGGCAGCTCCCCAATTGGTGGGAGGCGGTCGCGTTCTGCTGGGGCATTTGGAAGTGCGGCGCGATAGCGAGCCCGATCACGCCGTCGTTGCGGGAACGCGAGGCCGGCTTTATTCTCCGCCAAACCGGCGCCCGCATCATCGCGATCCCGCGTGCATTCCGCGGCACCGACTACGTCGCGCTCGTGGCCGAGACCGGATTCGACGGCACCGTGATCGTCGTGCGCGACGGGCTCCTTCCCGAAGGCCCCGCACCCGAAACGAACGTGCACGTCGACGACCCTGCGGTCGTGTTGTGGACGTCGGGTACGACATCGGACCCGAAGGGCGCGATACACACGCACCAGGCGTTGCGCCACGAGGCCGACAGCATCGCGGCCGCGCACGCGATGAGGCCGGGCGAATCGCTGTTGCTGCCGATGCCGGTCACGCATGTCGCCGGGCTGACGTACGGCGTGCTGCTTCCCGTCACGTCCGGTATCACGACCGTCCTCATGGACACGTGGGAACCGGGCGCCGCACTCGAACTCGTCGAACGCGAACGAATCGCGGTGATGATCAGCACGCCGGTGTTCATGCGCACGATGGTCGACCACGCTGACTTCGCCACGACCGACGTCACCGGGTTGCGCATGTTCTCGCTCGGTGGCGCGGGCGTCGCCCCCGCGATGGTGCGCGAGGGCGCGGCGCGGTTCGGTTGCTGGTGCAAGCGCACGTACGGATCGACCGAGTATCCGACGCTGACCACCGGCCGACAGGGCGACGACCCGGAACGCGACGCGACGACCGACGGCCGGCTCATCGGCACGGCCGAACTGCGCATCGTCGACCCCGACACAATCGCCGACGTCGCCCCGGGCACGCCCGGCGAGCTGCTCGCCCGCGGGCCCGAGATGCTGACCGGGTATCTCGACGCCGAACTCGACCGGGAGGCCTTCGTCGGGGGCGGCTGGTTCCGCACCGGCGACCTGGCCGTATTCGACGGCACCTACCTCACCATTGTCGACCGCCTAAAGGACGTCATCATCCGCGGTGGCGAGAACGTGTCGGCCCAGGAGGTCGAGGCCCTGCTCGTCACCCACCCGGCCGTGGCCGAGGCGGCGTGCGTTTCGTTCCCCGACCCCGTCATGGGCGAAAAGGTCTGCGCATTCGTGATCGTTCGCGGGGGCGCGGACGTCACACTGGACGATGTGCGCGACCATTTACTCCAGGCGGGCCTGGCCCGGTTCAAGTTGCCGGAGCGACTGGAAGTGCGGTCGGATCTGCCTCGCACCGCGAGTGGCAAGGTGCGCAAGGCCCCATTGCGAGACGAGGTGCGCTGACGGCGTGTCGGAGACGGCGTGACCGAGCATGGCGAGTTCCGGGCCTGGGTCGCAGCGGAACTCGGCGCGCGCCTCGAACCCCGCGCCACCGACACGCCGGTCTCGGTCCTCGGCGCCGGCAGCGACGACCTCGACGCGGGGCGGCGCTACCTCGCCGCGCTCGCGGGCACGGGGCTGGCCGTGCCGCGGTGGCCGCGCGCGTACGGCGGGTTGGACGCGACGCCGGGCGAGGTCGCGATCGTGCGTCAGGAACTGGCCGCGTTCGCGGTGCCCGACCTCTATCCCTACCTCGTCGGCGTCGAACTGGTCGGCCCCACGCTCGTCGCCCACGGCACACCCGAACAATGCGCGCGCTGGCTCCCCGCGATCGCCGACGGCTCCGAGATTTGGTGCCAGCTGTTCTCCGAGCCCGACGCGGGGTCCGACCTCGCGGGGCTGAAGGCGGTGGCGCGCCGCGATGGTGACCAGTGGGGGGTCAGTGGCCAGAAGGTGTGGACGAGCCGCGGGCACTACTCGAGGTGGGGGTTGCTGCTCGCCCGGCACGACAGTTCGGTGCCGAAACACCGGGGTATCACCGCGTTCGGCATCGACATGCACGCTTCCGGTGTCGACGTGCGGCCGTTGCGCCAGATGAACGGCGACGCGCACTTCACCGACGTCTTTCTCGACGACGCGATCGTGCCCGACCGCGACCGCATCGGCGCCACGGGCGAGGGTTGGGGTGTCGCGGTCACGTGCCTCGGGCACGAGCGGGGTGCCGTCGGTGGTGGCGGCGGGATGTTCGACCCGAAGCGACTGGTCGCACTCGCGCTCGAACGCGACCGCCTCGACGACCCTGTCATCCGTAACGCACTCGCCGCGCTCGTCGTCGAAGCTCGCGTGACGGGTTGGACCGCGCGGCGCGGCGTGCACGGATCGGGGATGAAGCTGCGCGGTTCGCGCCTGTTCCGTATGTACGTCGACATCGCGGCCCGTATCCTCGGCCCGGAGATCACGTGCGACCCGCATGGCGAATGGCAGACGCTGTTCCTCACCGCGCCGAGCCTGTCGATCCGCGGCGGCACCGACGAGATCCAACGCAACATCATCGGCGAGCGGGTGCTCGGGTTGCCCGCCGAGCCACGCGTCGACCGCGATGTTGCGTTCGACGCGCTCCCGCGGTCGCGAGCCTGACGTGAAGCGCCGCGGCGACCGCTCCACCGGCGAACTCGACGTCGTCGAACTCCTCACCGAAGATGACGACGGCGACCCCACGATCGCGGGTAACGCCGAACCGGAGGGCGCGGCCCGGCCGGCGCGCCGGCGCTGGATCGTGGGCGTTGTCGCCGTCGTCGTCGCCCTGGTCGCATACTCCCTGACGACCGGCGGCGACCCGAAGCCCGACGCGGCGACGTCGACACCGGCGACGACAGCCGTACCCACTCCCACGACCGCCGCGCCGCGGCCCGAAGTGGCGCCGGGCCCGTTCCTCGATTCGCTCGACAGCCGCTTCGCGTTCACGCAGCGCAACGACGTGTTCGTCCTCGACCCGGTCACGGCGGAGATCGATCGGATCTCGGGTGTCAGCGCGGCCGGTGTTTCGGTCGCGGGCGCGGCCAACGGGTCGCTGCTCGTCTCCGACCAGGAGCGGCACTTCGTCGTCGAGTCCGACGGCAATGTCATCGCCCTCGACGACGCCAACGTCTTTCCGGCCGCCAACGGCATGGGCTGGTGGCGCGCCGACGACGACACGCTCACGCCGATCGGGTTCGAGGCCGATCCGGTGGTCCTTCCCCCGGGCACGGTCGCCGTCGCCGCGCTGCGTTCCGGCATTCTGACGCGCCACGAGGAAGAACCGTGGGGTCTGTCGGTATGGACGCCGGGTGGAGTCGCAGTCGATCTCCCGAACTCGTCGGCCGCACTCGTCGCCGCGGCCCATCCCGATCGCATCGCTTGGTACGGCTCGTGCGCGGAATCGTCGTGCGATCTCCAGGTCACCGACGTCGCCTCGAGCCGTACGGTCGCCGTACCGGGAGTCTTGCCGCTTTCCTCTCCGGGCGTCGCTACGGGCAAGTTCTCGGCCGACGGCACCCGGCTCGCGCTACGAGTCACCGACGATCAGGCCTCCGAAGGTGAACTCGTCGTCATCGACCTCGCCGCCGGAACCGTCTTGCTCCGAGAGCCCACCGGCGCGAGCGCCACGTCGAGCGCGGCGACGGCGTTTCGGTCGTCGACTCCGTTCGACTTCACGACCGACGGCGAGCGACTGGTCGTCGTTGACGCCGTGAGGACCCGCTCCGCACAGACGGTCGAACTCGCAACCGGCCGTCGGGTGCTAGGGGACAACGATCTCCGCGCCGCGACGTCGGTCGTGAACATCGACCGCGCGTGGTCGGTCCCCGGAAGCGCCCTGGCCGACCCCATCCCGCCTCCGGTCGACGTGGTCCTGGCCGCGGTTGACATCGAAGCCAGTCGGCTCGACCTCATCGACACCACGGACGGAACCCGCCGGTCGGTGGACATGCGTGCCTACGACGTCGAGACAAGGCCCTCGAACGGGGAGAGGTGGGGGCCGATGATCGTCTCCGTCGCCCGTGGGTTCGTGGTCGGCGACGGCACGCAGGCCGCGTGGGTCCCGGTGGACGGCGAGCCACGCGCGCTCGGGTCGGCCCATCTCGTGATGGCCAGTAGCGGACGCGAGCGCGCGTGGCTGTTCACAACGCGCGCCGACGAGGCGTCGTACGACGTCATCTCCGTCGACGGGACCACGGGAGAGACGCGCGCCGAGGATCCGGTGCTCACACTGCCGGAGGCGATCGTCGGCGACGAGTTCGTACGGACGATTCCCGCCTCGTTCGACCGCTCCCCGCGAATCGAGTTGTGGAACGTGCGGACCGGTGCGCGTCGCGAACTCGACGCCGGCAGCGGTTCGATGTCGACGATCGCGACCGAGCACTACGTCTTGTGGCAGGACAGTTTCTGCTACGAGGGCCGTGACGCCTGCTCGCTGCACTCGGTCGAGATCGCCACCGGTGACCGCGTCGACTTCGACGTGAACGCGTCGACGTGGGGCCAGAACCGGGTGACCGGCGACGTCGCGTACCTCCAGACAGTCGACGGCGCACTCGTGCGGATCGACACCACCACCGGCGCGTTCGCGCCCGTCCCCGGCGCGGACCAGGTGAACCAGTGGGCCGTAACGCCTTCGGACACGGTCGTGTTCGACGGGAACGGCATCCTGTACGCCTGGGCCCCCGGCCTGCCCAACCCGCTTCGTCTTGCCTCGACGTCCCCCAACAGCGGGACGATGTTCGCCGCCCTGTGAGGTCGCCCTCGGCCCGTCGGCCGGGCATGGCCGGCTCATTTCCCCTACTTCCTGATGCGAGCGATGAGGTTGAACCGTTCCGTGACGACCGGTGACCCGTCGCTCGCGTCGCGCCATGCCGTCTCCATGACGACGAACGTCATGCGCGCGGTGTCCGTCTCCTTCTCGTACACGTCGGTGATCGTGAACGTGGGTGGCGCGGGCGCGTCGGCGGCGCGGTATTCCGGGCTCGTATCACCGACCGATTTCGCGAGGTGGGCGAGCACGGAACGTTCGAGCGCGACCCGGAACGCACCCGTCGTCGCGCCCACGGCACTCGTATCGACCGCCACAATCCCTCCGATATAAGGTGACGCTCACGTCAGGTTTCGTACGAGTTTCATTCGATCGAGGAGTGCGCGCAAATGGGGATGCTCTCCGGCAAGGTGGCCATCGTCACCGGCGCGGGTAACGGTGTCGGACGCGGTGAGGCGATCATGCTCGCCGACCACGGTGCGAAGGTTGTCGTCAACGACCTTGGCGGATCGGTGTCGGGCGAAGGCGAAGGCGACAAGCGCGCCGCCGATACGGTCGTCGACGTCATCAAGGCGCGCGGCGGCGAAGCCGTCGCCAACTACGACAGCGTCGCCGATTTCGACGGCGCGAAAAATATCGTCGGCACTGCGCTCGACGCGTTCGGCCGCCTCGACGTGCTCGTCAACAACGCAGGTGTGCTGCGCGACAAGATGATGTTCTCGATGTCTCCCGAAGACTTCGACACCGTCGTAAAAGTGCACATGTACGGCACGTTCAACACGATGCACCACGCGTCGGCATACTGGCGCAACGAGTCGAAGGAAGGCCGCCAGCCGCGCGCCTCGATCGTCAACACGGTGTCGAGCGCGGGCCTCCAGGGCCAGGCCAGCCAGATCAACTACGGCGCGGCCAAGGCCGGCATCGCGGCGATGACGATCATCGCCAGCCTCGAGCTCAGCCGCTACGGCGTGCGCGCCAACTGCGTCGGCCCCGGTGGCGCGACCCGCATGGTCGCCCAGGCCATGCCGAACATGGAAGTGAAGAACCCCGAGGACTACGAGGCGTTCGACCCGATGAACCCGGGCAACTCGGCGCCCGCGGTCGTGTTCCTCGCCTCCGACGAGGCCCTGCACGTCACCGGGCAGGTACTGCGCATGGTCGGCAACAACCTGTGCGTGTACAACCCCTGGGAAATGGGCGAACAGTTCCTCGCCACCGAGAAGGACGGCTCGCCGAAGCAGTGGAACCCCACCGACATCGGCCGCATCCTGAACCGCTACCACTTCAAATCGGCCAACCCCGGCATCGACGCCCAACGCCGCGCGTGAATACCGACTTCGAGACGATCACCTACTCCGAGGCCGACGGGGTTGCGACCGTCACGTTGAACCGGACCGAGGTCCACAACGCGTTCAACTCGTTGATGCAGCGCGAGCTGAAATCGCTGTGGCGTGGGCTGCGGCGCAACGACGACGTGAAATGCGTCGTGCTCACGGGCGCGGGCGAGAAGGCGTTCTGCACGGGCATCGACCGCATGGAGCAGATGGGCGGCGAGACCGATGCCACCACCGACGAAGACGTCGTCGGTTCCGGCGTCACGCCGTTCATGTTCAACGACCCGGGCGACAACATCGGGCCGAAGTCGTGTGATCTGTGGAAGCCCGTCATCGCCGCGGTCAACGGCATGGCCTGCGGCGGCGCGTTCTACATGCTCGGCGAAGTCGAGTTCATCATCGCGGCCGACCACGCGACGTTCTTCGACCCGCACGTCACCTACGGCATGTGCGCCTCGTTCGAGCCCATCCACATGTCGGGCATCATGCCGTTCCCCGAGATCATGCGGATTTCGCTCATGGGCAACTACGAACGCATGTCGGCGCAGCGAGCGCATGAGATCGGCATGGTCAGCGAGATCGTCGCCGGCGCCGACCTCGGCGAGCGTGCGCACGAGGTCGCGGCGATCATCGCCGCGCAACCGCGCCTCGCGGTCGAAGGCACTGTGCGCGCGCTGTGGTCGACCCGCGAGATGCCGCAGCGCGAGGCGGTTCGCCTCGGCTACGCGTACGTCGCGATGGGCACGAGCCAAGAGTCGATCGCCGAAGGCCAGCAACTCTTCGCGTGGGGCAAGCGCGTGGAGTGGAAAATGCGGTGAAGCGGGTCGCGATTGTTGGAGCCGCGCTGTCCGACATCGGCAGGGTCGACACGAAGACTGCCTACGAGCTGCACTACCAGGCCGCTTCGCGCGCCATCGCCGACGCGGGGCTGACGAAGGCCGACATCGACGGGGTCGGGTCGTGCGGCACCGGGTTGCTCGCGCCGATCGAAGTTGCCGAGTACATGGGCCTGAAGCCGACCTGGGTCGACGGCACCGGTGTCGGCGGCGCGACGTGGGAGTTCATGGTCGAGCACGCGACGGCCGCAATCCAGGCCGGACACGTCGACACCGTCCTGCTCGTGTACGGCTCCACCACGCGCGCCGACCTCAAGGCCCGCCGCCGCAGCGCCAACCTGTCGTTCGGCGCCCGCGGCCCGGTGCAGTTCGACACCCCCTTCGGCCACACGCTCATTGCGAAGTACGCGATGGCGACACACCGCCACATGCACGAGTACGGCACGACCATCGAGCAACTCGCCGAGATCGCGGTGTCCGTCCGCTACAACGCGTCGCTGAACCCGGAGGCGTACTACCGGGAGCCGATCACGATCGACGACGTGCAGGGCAGCCGCATGATGGCCGACCCACTCACGAAGTTGCATTGCTGCATCCGCAGCGACGGCGGTGGCGCGGTCGTGCTCACGTCCGAGGACCGCGCCCGCGACCTACCGAAGGCACCGGTCTGGGTGCTCGGCACCGGCGAAGCCACGTCGCACACGACCATGAGCGAGTGGGACGACTTCACACAGTCGCCCGCGGTGCACAGCGGGAAGCTGGCGTTCGAACGGGCCGGGGTCTCCCCCGCCGATATCGACTGCTGCCAGATCTACGACGCGTTCACGTCGATGGTGCTGCTGTCGCTCGAAGCACTCGGGTTCTGCGCACCGGGCGAAGGCGGACCGTTCGTCGCCGACGGCAAGCTCCGCGTCGGCGGGGCCCTGCCGACCAACACCGACGGCGGCGGCCTCTCGCACTGCCACCCCGGCATGCGGGGCATGTTCTTGTTGGTGGAGGCCGTGCGCCAACTCCGGGGAGAGGCGCACGGCCGCCAAGTCGAGAATGCCGCGCTGGCATGCGTGAACGGAACCGGCGGGTGGTTCTCGTCGGCCGCCACGGTCATTCTCGGTGTTGCATAACGCCCCGAGGGGGATCAGAGCGCTCGCAAGATCTCCACGATCGCCCGGGCGTCGTCGCCTGCGGCGCGCAGTTCCGTCTTCGCGGACTGCATGTCGGTTTCGGCATCGGCGAGTACCGGTTGCGCGGTTCCGGCGTTGTAGTCGGCCGGCGTGAGCGGGATCACGGCCTCGCCGACGGGTGAGGCAAGGGTGCGGGCCGTGTTGATCGACGTGCGCATCTCGGCGAGCAACGCCTCGGCGTCGCCCACGTCGGCACCCGCGGCCTGGGCGTCGGCGATGGCGCCGCCGAGCCGGTTCGCGATCTCGTCGAGGCGGTCACCGGCGCTGACGGCGGTGTCGCCGCCGATGGTCAGGTGCACGGTCGGGCCTTCGAGCACGTAGACGCGGTAGTCGTTCGCGATCTTGGGACACAGGTCGCGGAGTTCGGCAGCGGTCGTCGCGACTTCGATCTGCGGCCGCAGTGCGATCAGACCCGTTTCGGCACTCGCCAGTTCGGCCTCGAGCTGACCCTGATGGCTGTCGGTGAGCGCCGTCGCGTCGGTGACCTTCGCCTGCAGTTCGTCGATGGTGACGAAGCGCTTGTCGACGGCTTCGAGGCACTTGGTGCGCAGCGATTCAAGGTCGGGCGGCGGGTCGGCGGCACCGGCGGCGGTTGCGAGCGACACGGTGAGCACACCGGCCAAGGTGAGTGTGCGAAGAAGCATGGTCATCCTTCCGAGGAGTTGAGCGCGTCGTCGGCGTCCGCGAGTGCGGCGTCGAGGTCGGCCAGGAGTCGATCGAGGTCACCGAGTTCGGCGTCGAAGGAATCGACATCGATGGCGACCGGTTCGGGGACAGGGGCGGGAACGGTTGTCGTCGCCACGGGAGCGGCCACGGCGGCGAGGGTTGTCGTCGTCACGACAACCGGGCTGGTGGTCGTGGTCGAAGCGGGCGCGTCGGCCGTGGTCGTCGTCGGCTCCGAGACGGCCGACCGGGGCTCGGTCGCGGTGTCGTCGTCGTTGCCGCCGCAGGCCGTGACGACGAGCAGAAGCCCGGCCAGAGCGAGGTAGTGGGGCGTGCGGACGCAGCGGAGCCACGGACGGCGCAGTGAGGGAGCCATGTCGTGTTGCATGCCCTGAGGTTCGTCCCGGCCCGGGAAGTGCGGGTCAGGGAAGTGTGAGGAACGCGCGAAGATCGCCTTCGTGATTCGCCGGGTGACGAGCGACGACGACTGGGAGACGTTTCACGCGCTGGTGGTGGAGTACTCGGTGTGGCTCGGCGCCGACCTGTACTTCGAGGACTTCGACGCCGAGATCGGGGAACTGGCGACGCACTATGGACCCCCGCACGGAGTCGCACTCCTCGCCGAGACGGCCGGCTGCGTCGGGGTCCGGCCGTTCGACGAGGCGGGCGTGTGCGAGCTGAAGCGCCTGTACGTACGCGAGGAGGCCCGCGGACGCGGGTACGGACGGGCGCTCGCCGAACA
>JANNHK010000194.1:0-2941 GCA_031404355.1 Actinomycetes bacterium | reverse complement strand
TGCGGCGTGCGGCCGAAGTCAGAGCAGATGAGCACGACGAGCTTGTCGGCGACCGCCTGACGCTCGGCCTCGTCCCACAGGAACTTGACGAGGCCGAGCAGCTCCGACATGCGCGCGCGCTGCTCGTTGTCGTGGTCCGAGTGCGTGTCGAAGTTGCTGTGGAAGAGATTTCCGGCGACGCCGACCCGCGCCTTGTAGGCGGCGACGACGAGCTGCGCCTGGCGGTGCAGCGCATTTTCGGCGGGCTCGGGCAGGGCCGCGTCGAGGCGCTGGAGTCCGTCGGACCCGAGGCGCGCCGTGGTCAACGTCTCGAGCGCGTGGCGGAAGCGCGGCAGTGATTGCTTTGCCAGCGCGCGTTCGCTGCGCTTGGCGCGGGCGAGCCGGATGAGCGCATGCGCGGTCTCGGTGTGGTACGTGCCGCCGTCGGGGCTCTGCGCGTCGAGACGGTCCGGATACGACAGCTCGGCGAGCCGCGCGTCGTTGCCGTTGCGGGTGGGCGCCACCAGACCGGCGGTGCGGTCGTAGGTGCCGAAGCTGACGAACGACATCGGCCGCTGCGGCGCGCCGTGACCCGCGACCATCGCCGCGAGCGCGGGGTAGCCCTCGCCGAGGCGACCGCTCGCGCAGTTGCGCTGGCCGGCATCGTGCGCGTTGGTGCTGGTGTCGACGCCGTTGATGAACACCGTGCGCTGGTAGTGCGCCTCGAACAGCGCCTGCGCACCGGGGGTCGGTGCATAGCGGAGATTGCCGGCCGTGAGGATGTCGCCCTCGCCGTAGCTGTTGTTGAGGTTCGCCTTCGGATCGCACAAGAGCGTCGGATCCCAGCCGCCGTGGGCCTGGACCATCACGAAGAGCGGGCCGTCGTAGTCGTCGTCGACCGCGGCGGTCGGTCGCGCGCCCGCTGTCACCTCGGACGAGTCGGCGCGGCCGAGCAGGGGAGCCCCGGCGATGCCGAGACCAGCGACAGAAGCGAGCTCGAGAAAACGTCGGCGATCCATGGCGGTTGCTCCTCACTCGTACAGAAATCGCGCGTCGCCCAGGAGGTAGGTGACCACGGCCATCCACGCGCGGACGGTGTACTCGGGGTCCTCTGTGATCTGTTGCTCGGCGGGCAGCATCTCGCCCGACGTCGGGTGCATGACGGCCTGACACTGCGCAGTGATCGTGGTCGGCAGCGGTGCAGCGGCGTTCAGCATCTTCGCCTGGCCGTCGGCGAGCACCGCTTCGAACACCGCGACGGTGCGATCAATCTCGAAGTCGTCGTCTTCGAGCGACTCGCCGAGCAGTTGCTCGTGCAAATGCACCGCGTTCGCGCGGATCGCCGCGTCCGACTGCGGCGTGCCCGGCAGGTCGGTGCGTTCGACCAGCGGCAAGAGCAGCCGATCGCTCGCCGGCTTGCCGAAATCGTAGGCCGTCACGAGACACGCGACCTCGTTGGCCATGCGCTCCGCGATGTTCGCCATCACGCCGTTCATCTCGGTGAGCCGCTGGGTCACCGACGCCGAGTCGATGCCGCCGTAGAAGAACTTGTAGAAGTCGGCCGAGAGCAGGACGTTCGTCCCGCCCTTGCGCCACGGCACGCCAGTGGTCGCGGCGATCCTGCGGTGCAGCAGCTCGGGGCTCAGCACCCGCGCGGAGCCCATGTCGAGCAGCTCGGTCGTGCGGGTGTCCGACAGCGGGACGTCGGTGCCGCGGGCACGGAACCACTCGGTCTTGACCAGCTCCTTGATGACGACGCGGAGCTCCCAGTTCGCCGCGACGAACGCGTCCGCGATCGTCCCGAACGAGTGGTCCTGGGCCTCGTAGGCGACGATACGCTGCAGGTAGTCGGGGGCGCTCTCGTCGATCGGCTCGGTCAACGGCTCCTGCCCGGTGAGACCGGTGAACATCGTGTGCACGACGGCGAGCGCGAAGCGGCGGTCGCGGACCAGCGACGGCACCAGCCACTGCAGCGCGCGGCCGCTCTGATCGAACGGGATCTGCAGGTCGCCGAGGCCCGGTGGACGCATGTCCGCGTACCAGCCCGCGTCGGTGGGGCGATAGCGACCGAGGTCGTCGAAGCCCTGGAACGCGCCGGCGAGCGGATCCACGTTGTCGTGGCAGACGCTGCAATTCGGGTTGTACAGGGTCGGGTTGAAGTCGTCGATCGACGTGACGTCGATCGGCCGCACCGCGAGCCGGAGCACGTCGGTCGCGAGGAAGAAGTCGTAGACGACGCGCGACCGCGCCCGGTTGCGGTTGGTATCGGTTGTCGGATAGCGATTGAGGAACACCGACGTCGTCAGCAGGCCCGCGTGGGGGAAGTCGGGGAACTGGATCGGCACCCACTCGTTGGCATCGTTCGGATCGGCGAAGCGATCCATCGGCACGTCGTACGAACGCGCCGACCACGGGTTGGCGAGCGCGTAGTTCGCGGTGAGGATGTTCGTGAAGGGCTCGTCGTGGCGAACGATCCAGTCGATGAGCATCAGTGGCTCGCGGGCGATCGCGTCGTTCGTCGCATTGCGGGCGGCGCCGATGTCGTCCTCGGGCAGCAGATCGAACCACCGCGCGTTGGGGAACTTCGCGGTATCGACGGTATTGACCGCGTCATCGCCGATCATGAACGCGTCGGTGTGCAACACGTCGTTGTAGATCTCGACGAGCCGGTCGTAGAACGCCTCCTCGTGGGTGACGAGCTCGAGCACCTCGTCGAGGCCGTCGAATCCCGCCGACTCGACGACGGCCATCTCGATCTCGGTGGGGAGGCGGCCGGCGAGCAGGAACACCGCCTTGCGCGTCGTCTCGGCCTCGTCGAGCAGCGAGACGTCGGCGTAGAACGCCCGGATGTCGCCGTCGTCCACGCAGTGCACTGGCGCCGCGGCACGCTCGACGAACTCCGCGAGGGCCTCGTACTCGGGGGCTGTCGATCTCGATCTGCGCGCCGCCACCGTGCTCGACC
>JANNHK010000193.1:0-3813 GCA_031404355.1 Actinomycetes bacterium | reverse complement strand
CATGGCCAGGTTCCTCGAACACCTGTATGTCCTCGCCGAGGGCGACGTGACGAGCGTCCTCGGTTCGGTGAACGCTCGCCAACCCGACACCGACACGTTCCGGATCTGGGAGGTCGCGGGGACTTCGCACGCCGACACGAGTCTCGTCGGCGACAACGCGCAGTACATCGACTGTGGCGTCGAGATCAACGACGGGCCGCAGCCCGTCGTTGCCAAGGCAGCACTCCACCATCTCGTCACGTGGGTGACCGAGGGTGACGCGCCGCCGACCGCGCCGCTCCTGGAAGTGACCGAGGGCGACGCGCCCGAACAGGTGCGCAACGGCGACGGCATCGCCCAGGGCGGCGTGCGCACTCCCGTCGTCGACATCCCGGTTCGGGTCCTGTCGAGCGTGAAGGGTCCGGTCGACTCGATTATCTGCCTGCTGCTCGGCTCGACAACGCCGTTGTCAGACGAACGGATCGCCGAGCTCTACCCGTCGCGCACTGACTACGAGGAGCAGTTCGCCGCCGCGGCCGATGCCGCGATCGAGGGCGGCTTCATCCTCGAAGAAGACCGGGAGGCGATCGAAACCTACGAGCACGCCGAACTCGTGCCGGAGTAACTCAGAATGACGGCGTGCTCCCCCACGTGCCGCGCATCAGTGAGGAGTGGCTCGCGCTCGACGGCGTCGACGTCATGCCGGAGCTCGGCAGCGGTGTCGTGCAGTTCTGCCCGTTCAAGCCCGTGCCGGAGTATGCGAGCTACGACAAGGAGCGGCTCGTCAGGATGCTCCTCGGCAGCCACGAGTTTCTGTTACTCGTCATCGAGTCGTGGGCCGCGCAGGTCGTCGTCACGTACGGGCTCGACGAGATGTTCTCGATCCAGTGGGCGCTGTGGAGCGAGAACGTGCTCCCCGAGGTGCGCAACCTCAAGGGGAGGTGGATGAACATCACCACGAACGACGTCGCCGCCTTCATGAAGGACATCCAGATCGATGCGACGTCGTTCCCGGGCAAGGCCTTCGACCTGATCTTCGAGATGCCCGAAGCCGACGTCGGCATCATGACCTTCAACAGGTGCTGCGCGCCCGACCAGTGGGAAGCGCTCGGCCGCACCGACATCCTCGAGAAGAACTGCCACTCCACGTGTCCGGCGTCGCTCATCGAGACGGCCAAGATGTACAACCCGAATATGAAGGTCGACATCCTGGCGATCCCGCCCCGGGTCGACGACGGCAACGTCTGCTGCAAGTGGAAGCTCAGCATGCGCGACGAGTCGGACCCCGAGTACGTCCCGATCGAGCTGGGTGCGACGCGCCTGAAGGAAGCCGAGTAGCTCGCCGCGCCGTTCAGCGGCCATCCTGGCGCCCATGCTCTTCGGGATGCGCTTCGACTTCCGGAACCCCGACATCGCCGGGACCACGATGGCCGACCGGTACACGGCCGCGCTCGACATCGTCGAATGGGCCGACGGGTTGGGGTGCGTCAGCATCGCGGTGTCGGAACATCACGGCTCGGCCGACGGCTATCTGCCGAGCCCGCTTCCGATGGTCGCGGCGATGGCAGCCCGCACGAAGAACGTGCGGTTCATGGTCGCGGCGCTGATCGCACCGTTCCACGACCCGATCCGTCTTGCCGAAGACATGGTCGTGCTCGACAACCTCTCGCGCGGTCGCGTCGATCTCATCGTCGCGGGCGGGTACGTGCGCGAAGAGTTCGCGATGTTCGACGTGCCGATGAGTTCGCGAGCGGCGCGGGTGACGGAGACGATGGCGACGTTGCGGGCCGCATTCACGGGTAAACCGTTCGAGTACCGCGGGCGCACGGTGCACGTGACGCCCGCACCGTTCCGCCCCGGCGGTCCTGCGCTGATGCTCGGCGGCAGTAGCGAACCGGCGGCCCGGCGCGCGGCGCGCATCGCCGACGGCTTCATTCCTTCCGTGCCCGAGGTGTGGGACTTCTACCGCGACGAGGTGCAACAGCTCGGACGCCCCGACCCCGGCCCGAGCCCCGTCGGCGCGAACCAAATCGTCGCCCTCGCTGCCGACCCCGAGAAGGGTTGGGAGCAGATGGCGCCGTTCTTCCTGCACGAGACCAACGCGTACGGCACATGGCAGGCGCAGGACAACACCAACTCCCCGTACCGAACCGTGAGCGACGTCGACGCACTCCGTAAGACGAATCAGTACCGCGTGCTCACACCCGACCAGTTCGTCGAAGAACAGAAGGTGGCCCCGTTCGCGTTCGCGATGTTCCACCCGCTGTGCGGCGGCATGCCGCCCGACGTGGCATGGGAAAGCATGAGGTTGTTCGAGACCGAAGTGCTCCCCGCGTTCGCGTAGAAGCCTGAATCCAACCGATCCTTATTCAGGCTTGTATACTATCCCTGAATAAGGAGGATGGGTGGCGAGAGTTGTCAAGCGCCGGTGGCAGGCCGACCTGAGTTCGGGACTCTCACGGCGCGACCGCCAGTCGTGCGAGTACGCCGCGTACGTGCCCGACCCGCTCATCGGTCGGAGCATCGCGCTCGACGGCGACGTTGCGGCGGACGTCGCCGATGCCGAGGCGGCCATCGCGCGACTCAACTCGACTGCCGTCACGCTCATCGACACCGAGTCCCTGGCGCGGCTGCTCCTTCGAGCCGAGTGCGTTGCCTCGTCAAGAATCGAGGGGCTCGAGGTTGGACCGCGCCGCCTGATCCGCGCCGAAGCCGCACGCGTCCTCGGTGATGCGTCCGGAGACGTCACAGCCGACGAGGTGCTCGGCAACATCGAAGCGATGTCGTGGGCCGTGGAGACACTCGCGCCACGCAAAACCATCACCGTCACGGGGCTGCGGGAGATCCACCGACGGCTTCTCGCCGGGACACGCCTCGCTTCGTATGCCGGAAGGATTCGGACCGACCAGAACTGGATCGGAGGCAGCAGCTTCCACCCTTGCACCGCCTCCTTCGTGCCGCCTCCGCACGAGGAAGTCGAGGCGCTCCTCGAAGACCTGTGTGCTTTCTGCAACGACGACTCGTTGCCGGCGGTCGTTCAGGCCGCGATTGCACACGCGCAATTCGAGACGATCCACCCGTTCGTCGACGGCAACGGCAGGACCGGCCGAGCGCTCATCCACGTCCTGCTCCGGCGGCGTGGGCTCGCTCAGCGCGTACTCCCTCCGATCTCGCTCGTGCTCGCGACGTGGGCCGCCGACTACGTCGCCGGCCTCACGGCGACTCGGTACCGCGGAGCACCGACGTCGAAGCCTGCGCACAACGGCCTCAACCACTGGATCGCGTTGTTCGCCTCGGCCGCGGGGCGGTCGGTCTCGGACGCGCGCTCGTTCGAGGCGCGAGTCGTCGACATCGAGAAGGCCTGGCGCACGCGAGTCGGACGCATCCGCACCGACTCGGCGACCGACCGGCTCATTCGAGCGCTGCCCGGCGCACCCGTCGTCACCGTCGCCGGCGCCGCCGAGATCATCGGCCGAAGCTTCCAACAGACCAACAAAGCAGTCTCCCGCCTCACCGACGCCAGGGTCCTCAAGCAGGTCACCGTCGGTCGTCGCAACCGCGCGTTCGAGGCGGCCGAGATCGTCGACGCGTTCACCGATCTGGAACGGCGGCTGGCCCGTCCGCGCGGCGACACCCGAGCTTCGCCGCCGGCCCGACCTGTCCCGCGCCGGCGCTGACTCAGCGAATCGGCGCGAAGAACGCGCGCACGTCGTCGACGAACAGGTCGGGTTGTTCCATGGCGGCGAAGTGGCCGCCTCTCGGCATGTCGGTCCAGTGGGTGACGTTGTAACTGCGTTCGACCCAGGGGCGCGGGTAGCGCAGGATCTCCTTGGG
>JANNHK010000192.1:0-5892 GCA_031404355.1 Actinomycetes bacterium | reverse complement strand
GGCCCCCAAACACCGTCGTTGGGGGCGGGGTTTTGTGTGGTGCCAAACACAACCGCGCGTCCAGAAGCCGGATCGAGACGAGTGCGATCGTGGACTTTGAGTTCTCGAGTGATCAGGAGATGGTGCGGGAGTCGGTGCGGCGGCTGCTCGCTGACCGCGCTCCGATCTCGTACGTGCGCGACCGGTACGACGCGCCCGCCGTCGGCGCGGACGCGGTGTGGACGGGACTCGCCGACCTCGGTGTCATCGGACTCGGGCTCGTCGACACCGCGGTCGTGCTCGAGGAGCTCGGGGCCGCGTGTTGCCCGGCCCCATTCGCGAGTTCGGCCGTCGGCGCAGTTGCGCTGGCCGACGACGAACTGCTCGGCCGCCTCGTCGACGGCTCGTGCATCGCGACGGTGGCCTTCTACGACGAGGGCGGCCGCTACGACTGGCGCACGCCCGCAACGCGGGCAACGCCGGACAGGTCGGCGTGGACGCTCGACGGCGTCAAGGTGCACGTCCCCGACGGCGCCGCCGCCGATGTCGTCGTCGTGACCGCGATCGACTCCGACGGTGCCCTCGGCCTGTTCGCCGCGGAACGTCACCAATCGCAGGCCACGAAGACCGTCGACGGTTCCCGCAAGGAAGCACGCGTCACACTCGCCGGAACACCGGCGCGCCGGCTCCACCCGGGCGACTCGACCGCGCTCGTGGCGCGGGCCGTTGACCGGCTCGCGGTCGCGTACGTGGTCGACGGCATCGGCGCCGCGCAACGTGCCCTCGAACTCGCGGTCGAGTATGCGAAGGGCCGGGTGCAGTTCGACCGGCCGATCGGATCGTTCCAAGCGGTACAACACCTGTGCGCGGACATGCTGCGCACCGTCGAGCTGGGCCGCGCCGCGGGGTACTACGCGTGCTGGGCCGCCGACGACGCCGACCCCGCTGAAGCGCACCGCGCCGCGACGATGGCGAAGGCGTTCGCGAGCGAGGCGTACGCGCAGCTCGGCGGCACCGCGATCCAAGTGTTCGGCGGCGTCGGGTTCACGTGGGAGCACGACATCCACCTGTATTACAAGCGGCTGCTCACGCTGTCGGTCGCACTCGGCAACGCCGACACGCACCTCGCCGAGCTCGCGGCGATCACGATCGACGGTTGACGCCGGTCACGGACCCGTCCCCCGAGGTCCGCGCCCGGCGCGGACGTCAGACGGATTCCGCCTGTCGCCACATCGTTGCGAACAGCTCGGCCGGAACGGCCGGCGATTCGTACAGTGCGTCGTCGTGCGTGAGCACGAGGTCGACGCCGCGCTGGTGGGCCATCTCGCGCCGGTCGGGCTCCGGCTCCGTCAGGTCGATCAGCACGCAGGTCGCCCCCGTCTTGCGCACGGCCAGCATTGCCACCGACATCTCGTAGCTGTCGGCCGTTTCCACCCCGATACGGGCGTCGAGCGTCATGCCCCGAGCCCGCAAGAAGCGCGCCAGGTACTCGGCGTCGCGGTCTTGCTCCATAGCGGTCATCCGTAACCCTCCCCGGTCCGGTCCGCAGTATCGCTACTCAAACCGGACAAACCAAGCGTCGCGTCGCCAGAGTGGCGAACGCCACCAAATCCGGTACGCGCGTGTTCTCGATCTTGTTTCGGGTGTTGTCTCTAGTCGCGCGTGAGGATCATGCACCCGCATGTGTTGCCGCCGCCGGCCGCGACGGCGGCGACCTCGGGCGGACGTTCGAGTTGGCGCGCACCGGCCAACCCCCACATCTGTACCGCGGCTTCGTGCAGGAAGCCGTACCCGTGCAGCCGCCCGGCCGAGAGCTGGCCGCCGTGCGTGTTCAATGGCAACGGCCCCTCGTGGGCGATGTTCGCGCCGCCGTCGATGAACGCGCCGCCTTCACCGACCTCGCAGAAACCGAGCGCTTCGAGCCACGAGAGCGTGATCCACGAGAAGCCGTCGTAGAGCTGCGCCATCTGCATGTCGGAAGGCTTGAGATCCGTGCGGGTCCACAGTTGCGCGGCGGCGTCGCGGTTGGGCATGGCCGAGAGGTCGTCGAACTGATCCCACGAGGGCCGACCCCGCATCGCGGTGCCCACCGCCTCGAACCGCAACGGCGGGTGGCGCAAGTCCTTCGCGCGGTCGATGCGGGAGATGACGAACGCGGTGCCGCCGTCGCACGGGGCGTCGCAGTCGTACAGGCAGAACGGCGTCGAGATCATGCGCACCGACATGTAGTCGTCGAGCGTCATCGGGTCGGTGTAGATGGCGTTCGGGTTCAACGCCGCGTTGCGCCGGGCATTGAGCGCGATCCACGCGAGCTGCTCGCGGGTCGTGCCGTATTTCGAGAAGTGGGCCTGGGCGAACATCGCGATCCAGATGGCCGCCGACGGCGCGGAGAACGGCAGGCTCCACTGCATGTAGTCGTTCGCCTTGAACGAGCCGCCGCCTTCGTCGCCGCCGCCGCCGCCGCCGGGCATGACTCCCGCGCGCCCCTTGTCGCCCTGCGCGGACCCTTCCCACACCGACCGGAAGCACACGACGTGGTTCGCGAGACCCGACGCGACCGCCAGGCAGGCCTTGATGACCGAACCGAGCTGGCCCGACGTCTCGATGCCGCTGTCGTACCAACCGACGTTCAGGCGGAGCGCGTCGATCACTTGGTACGCACCCGCGCCGCTGAACCCGAGCGGACCGAAGTTGCCCGGGTACGTCGACAGGCCGTCGATGTCGGCGACCGTGAGCCCGGCGTCCTCGATCGCGGCGAGGCACGCGTCGAGCGTGAGTTCGAACGGATCGCGCCCGAGCCGCCGACCGATGTCGGACTGCCCGACGCCGGTGACACACGCGTTCCGTTCGATGATGCCGTTCACATTCATCACTATGGCTCCCTCCGCTGCACACCTAGGGGCCTTCGGCTTGCAGGGCTCCGCTGCGTCCGCACGGTCACGGCACGTCCGGCTCGAAGAGGGGAAGGTAGACGTCACCATCCGGGTCGGGATGACGTTCGAAGAGAACGCGCACGGACATACCGACCACAAGTGCGTCGTGCTCGCAGTGCACGATGTTCGTCGTCAGGCGCAGCGCCTCCTGCTCGACGCATTCGACGATGGCAACGACGTACGGCAACTCCGGACCGGGCATCCAATTCTGGTAGTTGATCGAGTACGACGCCAGCCGCGCCTTGCCCGAGACGGCCTCGACCGCGAGGTTCTTCGAGTGGCACATCGGACACAGCGGCTGCGGCGGATGGATGTAGAAGGCGCATTCCTGGCAGCGCCAGAAGCACAGTTCGCCCTCCGCGCCACCCGTCCAGAACGCGCGGTTCTTGTCGGTGAGTCTCGGCAAGATCCGAAACGGCGGATCGCCCGGCTCGGTCGATGTCCCAGCGGATGACACGGTCGTGCTCACTCCTGTTCGGCTTCGTGTGCGGCTTCGAACCCGGCACGCGCGTGCGGAATGCTCTCGACGGCCGGCAACAAGCCGTAGCCGGGCGTCGTCAACATGATGGAACCGAGGATCTCCTCCCACGTGGCGCCGACCTCGCGCGCCAAACGGGCGTGGCGTTGCACCCCGGCCGGGTTGCGCATTGTCACGGTCACGGCCATGCGGATCAGCTCGTGCGTCTTGCGGTCGGGTGCCCCGATCGAGTCGAGCTGCGCCATCCACGCGTTCTGCGCGGCGTGGAGCGCCGGGAACACGTCGTGCAGCGGCTCCTCGAAGGGAAAGTTCCAGTCGGGCTCGTCCACGGGGTCCGACGCTACTGCGCGGGCGCGGGACGGAAGATGGGGATCGTGACGTCGTCGGCGACCGCCTTGAAGTCGACGACGACGCGCATACCGATCGTGAGGTCGTCGAATGCGCAGCCTTCGACGTTGGTCATCACCCGGGGACCCTCGTCGAGTTCCACGATCGCCGCGACGTACGGAACCCGTTCGGGAAACGGCGGCAGGTCGTTCTGGCGGACGATCGAATACGTGTAGAGCGTCCCGCCACCGGCGGCGGCCTTCCACTCGACCTCGTCGCTCCAGCACTTCGGGCAGAACGGGCGGGGGTAGAAGTGGTCCTCGCCGCACCCAGTGCAGTGGCGAATCAGGAACCGGCCTTCTCGGCATCCGTCCCAGAACGGCTGCGTCTCGAAGTCGGGCGTCGGAAGGTCGAACCGTGTCACGGAAGGACCGCGACGGCCTCGCTGAGCGCTTCGTACAGTGCCGCCGTCATGGGCGGGAATGTACGCGACTTACACGACCGGCGACGACGCCGACGCCATGAGCTCCATGAGGAGGCTCTCCTGCTCCTGAAGACGCGCCTGCTCGGCCTGCAGATACTCGATGCGGGTCTGCACGCGTCGAATCTGGTCTTGCACGCTCTCGAGCCAAGCCTGGACCTGCTCGGGCGGCAGACCGGAGAGTGGCGTCTCCGTCGTCGCGGCCATCCTCTATGCCCCCATGAACAACAAATCGGACCGGATCTGATCGGCCATGACCCGGCACATCACAGGTTTTCGGACGGAACCCCGCCCCGGCTTAACCGGCCCATTTCCGCCTCGATCTTGCGTTGCTCCTTGAGGAGCCGGGTCGCCCGCTCCCGGGCCTGGGCCACGGCTTCGGCGCCGTGCGCGGCTTCGTGCGCCCGCCGCAGGGCCTCCACCCGGAACCGGTGCACGTCGTGGAAGGCGTCGCTTGCGTCGGGCACTGCCAGTGACCGGACCCGGCCCTGAGCCTCGTACTTCCGCGATTCGCGGGTCATGCGGGCGGCGCGCACGCGGGCCGTCGTCGCCAGCTCGGCGTTGTGCTCGGCCTGCGATGCCCGGCGCAATGACTCGGTCCGCAACCGGTGCACCTGGGTGAACGCCAGTTCGGCTTGCGCCGCGACCCGATCCCGCCGGCGGCGCAGCGCGTCGTACGGGCTCGCGACGAGCGCCGGGCCGTCGGGCGTTTCCTCCACACGGGCCGGGCGCCTCGGGGGGCCCATCGGGTAGTCGTCACCCGGTTCGCCCGGGATCGGCGCCCACGGCGCCTCGTCGAGCGTCGGGGGCGCAATCCACGCACCCGCCGCCTTTGCTTCGGGCCAGGCTTCTTCTGGAGCCGGCTCATCTGCCGGCGGTTGTTCCGGTGGCGCCGTCTGCGCGACGGCGACGGCGGCGCCGGGCTCGGCGTCGAGCGCGTCACGTGTGCGATTCGGATACTTCTCTTCGAGTACCGACTCGATGTCGATCGCCTCGCGCCGCACCGGACGCGCGTTGCCGTCCCGGACGCGCCGGCCCGCCAGCACTACGCCCAAACCGAGAAGGGCCCCCGCCATGATGATCAGGCCGCTCACGTAGCTCTCCCCCTGCCAGGTCGACCAGGCTCTGATCGACGGGTTTCCCGCGGCGACGAGCCGTACTGCGCCTGGTCCGGAAATGAGCGACGCGACGTAACCGTCGGAAACGCCCAAATCGGGTATCCATGACATGGGTCGCCCGTCGACTTCGGCACGCCCTCGCCCAACTCCCTAACCTCTCCCTCCGACCGGTCGAGCAGGGACCTGATCGGTGGCGATCACGAGCCGGTGCGGGCGCACCCGGGGAGGCTGGAATGCGGCGGAGCAAGCAGCGATGCACCCGGCGCGCACGCGTACGTACCGTCGCCGGACTCGCGTGTGCGGCGCTTGCCCTTGTCGCGTTGAGCGACGCGGCCACTGCGGCCCCGACGACCGCCCCGATCCTCGTGACGACCATGATGGACGGCAACGCCGGCGTGCGCGTCCGCTGGTCGTTCGAGACGGACGCGATACGGCGGGACCGCACCGTCGAGATCGCCCGGTCGGTCGGCGGTGACGCGTTCGTCGTGATCCACACCAAGCCGAACGCGCCGCGCAAGGCGACCTACCTGGACAAGACGCCGCCCACGCAGCCGGCGACGAGCTACCGCGCCCGGG
>JANNHK010000191.1:0-5635 GCA_031404355.1 Actinomycetes bacterium | reverse complement strand
GTCGACGTGGGTGAGGTAGTAGCGGCAGATGTCGACGAGCGCGTCGGCGCGGCGTTGCGCGCGTGTGCGGCGCTTCTCGCCGGGCCGGTCGGGGTCTTGTTCCATCGCGTGTTCGAGTGCCGAGATGGCGATTTCGGTGCCCTCGGGGTCGAGTTCGCCGTCGAGCACCCCCAACCCCTGGAACGCTTTGGAGACGTGCAGTCGGCGGTGCTCGTGCTGCGCGTTCGCGGCGCCGGCACCGTCGTCGCCGTCGACGGTGTCGCAGCACCGGGCGACGACGGTGGCGAGCGCTCGGGGCGTGTCGCGCCGCGCTAGTTCGATCAGTTCTGTTTCGGCGGCGCGCAGCATCTGGATGCGTTCGGGTGTGGTGCCTGCCCGGGTCATGACCTCGACGTGGTCGCGCCCGATCGCACCTTCGAGGAACGTGCCGGCCGTGACCGGCAGGTCCGCGAGTCGCCGGGCCGCGGCGAGATCGCGAGCTGCCGTGCCCTGACTCGATCGGCTGCACCCCGCCAGCTCGGTGGCCGGAGACCTCACGCTCGTACTCAGCGCACCGCGCCCGTCGGCGTCGGCGACCTTGTGCAACCAGACCGCTTCGACCTGGCGTCGCAGGCGGGCGAGGCGCGCCAAGTCGGGTGGGTCGTCGTCGAGGTAGACCCGTTCGAGCGCCGTTTCGAGATCGTCGAGCAGGCTCGGAGCCGGCGCCTCGTACGGTGGATCGGCGATAGCGAACACGTGTTCGAGGGTACCGAGATTGTGCCTACACCGCAAGGGTTTTTCGTTAGCCCTCGCGCAGGCTCCGGGCGAAGTCGCCCATGCCGCGGACGTAGTCGTCGCACGACTGAGTCTTGCCGACGACCAACTCCTTGGCATCGACGCCGCCCGGGAAGATCGGCGGGACGTAGTACTCGAACCCGTCGTCGACCAGCGCGTCGGCGATACCCGCCGCGCATTCGGCGGCCGGGACCTTGTCGATGTCGAACAGCGCGGGTTCGTTGCCGGGCTGGTCCCAGATTTCCGTGGCGATAGGCCCGGGTAACACCAGCTTCACGGCCACGCCTGTGCCGGCCAGGTCGACGGCCATACCTTCCGCGAACCCGCACATCGCGAACTTGGCCGCGTTGTACGCCGACTCG
Organism: Actinomycetes bacterium; assembly: GCA_031404355.1. Classification (GTDB taxonomy): domain Bacteria; phylum Actinomycetota; class Acidimicrobiia; order IMCC26256; family PALSA-610; genus JANNHK01. Next base: position 4,499 of record JANNHK010000191.1, on the reverse strand, counting down.
TTCGGGATCGGGATACGCCCGCCGGTACTCGACACGAACAGGATCGTCCCGGACGCCCGTTCGAGCATGCGGGGCAACACCGCCAGGCTCATGCGCATCGGGGAGTGGAAGTCGACGTCCATGACGTGCTCCACGTCATCGGGCGTGAGCTGCGCGACGTGCGTGCGCTTCGGGATCGCGGCGTTGTTCACCAGCGCGTCGAGCCCGCCGAACGCATCCCACGCAGCGAGTGCGACCTGCTCGGCGCGGTCGAGGTCACCGAGGTCGGCGGCCCACATGCGCGACTTCGGCGTGTGCTGCTGACACTCGGCGAGCACGTCGCGCAGGCGGTCTTCGCGCCGGGCGACGATGCCGACGGTCGCACCGCGCTCGGCGAGGATCGGCGCCAGCGCCGCACCGATGCCCGACGACGCGCCCGTGAGCAGGATCTTCGCCCCCTGAAGGTTCATTGCGCCTTGTCCGTCGATTCGTGCGCGGCCCAGGAGAAGACGCCTTTCGACATCGTGGATCGTTCTTCCTTCGCCCGACGGCCGAACACCTCGGCCCGGGCCGCGTGCACACCCTTGTCGTCGGGTGCGGCCTGGGCCGCGAGTTCGGCGAGATGGCCGGCGAGGCGCAGGTCGCCTGCGTCGGCGAGTTCGAGGGCGCGTTCGGCCAATCGGCCCGCGCCACCCGCGAGCGCCGCGACCTCCTCGGCGAGCGCACGCGCCGGCGCGGGCTTCAAGCGCGACGGGTCGCCGTCGTACCAGCCGCCGTACAAGCGCCAGATGTTGCGCACGACGAATTCCGGTTCGTCATACACGGGCCGCAGGTAGGGCCGTTCGAGCAGGTGCGCGGGGGCCTGCACCGTGTTGACGATGTCGTCGAGGCGCGCGCCCGCGTTCATGAGTGCGAGCGTCTGGTCGAGCAACGACTCGAGCAGGTCCGCGCCCTCGGTCAAGGCCTGGCGCACGCGGTCCGCGCCGACAATCGGCAAACCGTGACCCGGCAACAACACCTCGGCGTCGAGCGCGGCCATTGTGCGGAACGCATTGGCCCACTCGCGCGGGTAGCGCTGCACCTTCTGCGGATTGCCACAGTTGGGCGACGCCCAGATGAACAGGTCGCCCGCGAAGACGACCCGCGCCGACGGCCACCACACCCACGTGCCGTCGTCGGTCTCACCGCGCGCGTGGTGCAACTCGAACCGCTCGCCGCCGACCGTCACCTCGAGCATGTCTCGGTACGTCTCGTCCGGGTAGCGGTACTCGGTCGGCCACGTCAGCGTGGCCGCCTTGAACTGGCGCTGGTTGATGACGGCGTTGTATCCCCCGGTCATCTTGTAGCGGTCGAAGCGCGCGGGAACGAGTTCGTGCGCGACCACACGCGGGGGCGCCCAACCCTGTGTGCGCGCCTCCTCTTCGTAGATCTCGGCGCCGAACACGTGGTCGACGTGCCCGTGCGTGAAGATCGCAGTGTCGAGCCGCCGGGGCGACCACGCCCGGATTGCGTCGTGCGCCTTTTCTGCGAACAGTTGCCCGCTGGTGTCGACGACGACGAGCCCGTCGTCGGTGTCGACGGCGGCCGAGTTGGCGAAGGCGTCGACGAAGGCAAGGCGGGGGAGCACCTCGACCAGCTCGCCCGTCGCCCGGAATGGGTGGTGCCGTTCGGTGGTCGTTTCGCCGCGGAACAGCTGGTCGGCCAGCTGGAGAAGGTCCATACGGCAGTTTCGCCGAGACGGTGCTTGCCGGAGAAATGGGAACGTGTTTCAATTTCTCGCAGATGACGGCAACCGAACACTCCGGCGCTCTCGCGCGCAGCCAGGCCGCCCGCCGCCGGCGGGTCCTCGACGCGACCCTGCGCCTCGCGGCCGAGGGCGGTTTCGACGCGGTCCAGATGCGCGACGTCGCGGCCGCGGCCGATGTCGCGCTCGGCACCGTGTACCGGTACTTCTCGTCGAAGGAACGGTTGCTGCTCGAAGCGATGGCCGAACAACAGGCTGACCTGCGGGCGTACCTCGACCAGCACCCGCCGCCGGGTGCGACCGCAGCGGAGCGGGTCTCGGCCGTGCTCCACCGGGCGAACTCGTCGCTGCGCCGCTACCCGGACGTCACCGCGGCGATGGTGCGTGCATTCGGATCGGCCCAACCGGAGAACGCCGACGTCGTGCAGCGCGTTACCGAGATCATGACGGCGATCATCACCGCCGCGATTCAGGGCACCGACCGTCATCCGCCGACCGAACGCGAAGTGCGCATCGCGCGGATCCTCATGCAGGTGTGGCTGTCGTCGCTGAACGGTTGGGTGTGCGGCGTCGACGGGCCCGAACGGGTGGTCGAAGATCTCGAAGCGTCGGCTCGCTTGATGTTGTCCTAGCCCGACTACCGCCGGGCCCAGGCCCGAGCAGAGGATCTCGCAGCGCGCGACTAGGGTGCCCGACCAGGCGGGGGCCTGCTCAAGTGCAACACTCGGACGACCCCAATCTCGAACGACCGCTTGGATCGCAATGACTTCCCGCCGTTTCTTCTCCGTCATCTTCTGTGTATGCGCCGTGTTCGCGCTGCTCGGGCCCGCACCCGCGGTCGAGGCGGCGGCGACGACCGAGACGCCGGTGATGGGTCCGAGTCTGTTGACCGCCGACCAGTTGTTGCGGTGGTACAACAGCGAGGGCTACACGCCGCGGTTGCCGAACCTCAACAACGACGTCCGCGCGCTTGCGCAGATCTTCATCGACGAGGGCGCGTTCGAAGGTGTGCGCGGCGACATGGCGTTCGTGCAGGCCGTCCTCGAGACGGGCGGGTTCTTCTACTCCGACAACGGGCAGATCCGGCCCGACTTCAACAACTACGGCGGCATCAACGCGTTCGACGGTCGTCCGAAGGGCACCACGTGCGCGGCCGAGACGGCGCCGTCGCGTTGCTTCGCCACCCCGCAGATCGGCGTGCGCAACCACATTCACCTGCTGCGCGGGTACTCCGACCCGCTCACGCGCGGGTTGCCCGACCGTCTGCGCATGCCGCCGTCCGACCGCATCGGCCTCGCGCCGATATGGGAGCTTTTCGGCGGCAACAGCGCGACGGGCAAACTGATCTGGGCGTCGGCACCCGACTACGGCCTGCGAATCATCGCGTTGTACTCGGAGGCGCTCGTGTTGAACGGCGCACGCGCCGCGTGCCTGCCGTACTTCCCGGGCAGCAACGACACCAAGACCGGTAACGGCTACTGGGTCGCGATGACCGACAAGACGCTGTACTCGTTCGGCAGCGCGCAGTACCACGGCAACGCGCTGGGGTTGAATCTCAACAAGCCGCTCATCAACGGTGAAGCGCTGTCGACCGGCACCGGCTACTGGCTCCTCGCCGAAGACGGCGGTGTCTTCTCGTTCGGTGCCGCCCAGTTCTACGGGTCGATGGGCGGTGCCCGCCTCAACCAGCCGATCAACGGCATCGAACGCACCGACAACAACGCCGGTTACTGGCTCGTCGCCTTCGACGGCGGCATCTTCAGCTTCGGGAACGCCCCGTTCTTCGGGTCGACCGGGGCGCTGCGTCTCAACCAGCCGGTCCTCGGCATGGAACGCACAGCGTCGGGCAACGGCTACTGGCTCTTCGCCAAGGACGGCGGCATCTTCGCCTTCGGCGACGCCGCGTTCTACGGCTCCCTCGGCGGCCAGGCGCTCTCCGCGCCCATCGTGTCGATGCAGCGCACGGCAACCGGGCGCGGCTACTGGATGCTCGGCGCCGACGGAAAGATCTACGCGTTCGGCGACGCCCAGAACTTCGGCGGCATCGAGGGCTGCGCGAACTACTTCTTCGCGACGCGCCTGCTCGTGACGCCCAGTGGTGGCGGCTACTGGATCGCGACTGCGACCGGAAGTGTCGTGGCGTTCGGCGACGCCCGCCGCCTCGGCTTCCCGTCCCGCGTCGGCGGCGTCCCGATCGCACTCATGCTCGCTCCCTAGTTGGGTAGGGTGGGCAACAGATAGGAAAAACCCACGGGGAGCTCGGGTGAACCGGGCTGAGAGGGTGGCTGTAACCCGCCACCGACCCCTCGAACCTGCTCCGGATAATGCCGGCGGAGGGAAGGGCCATGGCGGCGAAGACCGCAATCGTGTTGTGCGGAGGCGATTGTGCCGACGTTCCCGCGGGGGTCGACGCGCCGGCGGGTGCGTACGTCGTCGCGGCCGACTCGGGGTTGCACCTCGCGCCGCGGCTCGGGTTGCGGGCCGATCTCGTCGTCGGCGACTTCGACTCGGTCGACCCGGCCGCGCTCGACGCGGCGGTTGCCGACGGCACCCAGGTCGAACGCCATCCCGCGGCCAAGGACGCGACCGATCTGGAACTCGCGCTCGACGCCGCGGTCCGGCACGGCGCCACCAGTGTGATTGTGGTCGGGGGTACCGACGGCCGCCTCGACCACTTCCTCGGCACGGTGCTCCTCCTCGCGTCGCCCGCGTACGCGGCCGTCGAGATGGAGGCCCGGCTCGGGAGTGCGCACGTGCAGGTCACGCACGGGCGCAC
>JANNHK010000190.1:0-7897 GCA_031404355.1 Actinomycetes bacterium | reverse complement strand
AGATGTCCGGCGAGTTCCACGGCGACGCGCAGCGCATCATGGTCAGCCTCGACGCCGTCGGGAACACCACGAAGGCAGTGACGAAGGGATTTGCGATCGGTTCCGCGGTCATCGCCGCGGTCGCGTTGTTCGCCAGTTTCATCGAGACGATCGGCAACGAGGACGATGCGTACCGCGGTCTCGTCGGGAGCCCCGACCCGATCACCGGCGAGATGCGGACGGTGTTCGACGTCGTGCAGATCAACGTGTCGGACCCGAAGCAGTTCATCGGGCTGCTGATCGGCGGGTCGGTTGCGTTTCTGTTCTCGGCGCTCGCGATCCGTGCGGTGAGCCGTACCGCGAACGTCGTCGTGCAGGAAGTCCGCGCCCAGTTCGCCGACGGCAAGATCATGTCCGGCGAGAAGCTGCCCGACTACGGGCCCGTCATCGACATCTGCACGACCGCGTCGCTTCGGGAACTTGCAACTCCGGCCCTGCTCGCCGTGCTCACGCCCGTGATCGTCGGGTTCGGGATCAGCTCGCTCGCGTTGGGTGCGTTCCTCGCCGCGGTCATCCTCACCGGCCAACTCATGGCCAACTTCTTGTCGAACTCCGGTGGTGCATGGGACAACGCCAAGAAGTACATCGAGGACGGTCACTACGGAGGCAAGGGCTCCGACGCGTACCGCGCCGCAGTCATCGGCGACACGATCGGTGACCCGTTCAAGGACACGGCCGGTCCCGCGCTCAACCCGCTCATCAAGGTGATGAACCTGGTGTCGCTGTTGATGCTCCCAGCGATCATTTCGCTCCAGGACGACGACGCGGCGCGCTACTCGATTGCGTTCGCCGCGACCGTCGTACTGGTCGGAGCGATCCTGTTCTCGAAGCGCTCGGGCGCGACCCTGTCGGGTGGCCCCGACGAGCACGAGACGGTGCCCGAACCCGTCGCGGCCGGCTGACAAACGCGTGTTTGAAGCTAAGTGGCTGCTGAGCGGCCACTTAGCTTCAAACCCAAATCGAGCTCAGTCTTCTTCGAAGATCTCTTCGAGTTCGTCCTGCTCGTGTTCGGCCTCGCCCATGGTCGCGACCGGCGCGACCTTGCGGTGCTTGCGCCACTCGAGCAGAGGGGGGATGAGCGACAGGATCACGATCACGAAGATGATCGGTAGCAGGTACTTGTCGACGCTCGGGACGGTCTCGCCGAGGATGTACCCGGCCGACGTCACGCCGACGGCCCAGAGGAACGCGCCGACCACGTTGTAGCGAAGGAACACCCGGTAACGCATCTCGCCGACGCCCGCGAGGACCGGCGCGAACGTGCGCACGACCGGCACGAACCGGGCGAGGATGATCGTCTTCGGCCCATGGTGCTCGAAGAAGTCTTTCGTGCGCTGGACGTACTCCTGTTTGAACAGGCGGGAGTTCTCGCGCCGGAACAAGCTCGGCCCGACCTTGTTCCCGAACATGTAGCCGACCTGGTCGCCGAGCACCGCGGCCACGAAGCAGCCGATCAGCAGGACCCAGATATTGAGGTTGAGGTCGTTTTCCTCCGCGGTGGCCGCCAGGAGGCCGGCCGTGAACAACAGGGAGTCGCCCGGGAGGAAGAACCCGATCAGGAGGCCCGACTCGGCGAAGATGATGAGGAAGAGGCCGATCGTGGCAAACGGACCCAGCCAGTCGAGGATGTTTTCCGGGTCCAGGAAGTCGAGGAGCCCAAGCATCGGCACGGCTGGTCACGATAGACCTTCGACGTAGTGTGGTCGGGCGACCACGGTTTGACACCGAGGGTGGCTGTGTGGCACTACGGAATTAGGGACCCAGCTACGGTGACCGCCCCGGTTGCCGAGAAGGACCCGGAATCCACCTTCAGGAGATCGCGTTGCCCAAACCGCTCGTCGTCGTCGAGTCGCCGGCCAAAGCCAAGACGATTACCGGCTACCTCGGCGCCGACTACACCGTGATGGCGAGCGTCGGACACATCCGCGACCTGCCCGGGAACAAGGACGAGGTTCCCGAGGACAAGCGCGAGACCCACGGCCGGCTGGCCGGGATCGACGCCGAGCAGCATTTCGATGTCGTCTACGTGGTGCACAAGAACAAGAAGAAGGTCGTCGCCGAACTGAAGGCGGCGCTGAAGAACGCGGACGAACTCATCCTCGCCACCGACGAGGACAGGGAGGGCGAGGCCATCGGCTGGCACGTCCTCGAGGTGCTCCAGCCCAAGGTGCCGGTCCGGCGCATGGTGTTCCACGAGATCACGCCCCACGCGATCCGCGAGGCGCTCGAACAGCCGCGCGAGCTCGACATGAAGCTGGTCGAGGCGCAAGAGGCGCGCCGCATCCTCGACCGCCTCGTCGGGTGGGAGACCTCGCCCGTGTTGTGGAGGGTGTTCGGCCGCGGCCAGGCCGCGTCGGCGGGCCGGGTACAGAGTGTCGCCGTGCGCATGGTCGTGGAGCGCGAGCGCGCCCGCATGCGGTTCCGCGCCGGCCAGTGGCACGACCTCGAAGGCACGTTCGTAGCGTCAACTATGGCTCCCTCGGACTCGGCCGAGGGGCCTTCGGCACGTGGGGCCTCGCCTCGTCCGCACGGTAGTGATCAGGCTTTCCGTGCGGGCTTGGCCGAACTCAACGGCACACGCGTTGCCGAGGGCCGCGACTTCGACCCCGAGACGGGCGGGTTGAAGGAAGCGTCGGCGGGCAAGGTCGTGTTGCTCGACGCGCCGACCGCCGAATCGCTCGCCGACCGGTTCCGCCCCGCTTCGTTCACCGTTGCGTCGGTTGACTCGGACCCGTTCACCGAGCGCCCGCGCGCACCGTTCACGACATCGACGTTGCAGCAGGAGTCGGGCCGCAAGCTGCGCTTCACGGCGTCGCGCACGATGGCGATCGCGCAGCGGCTGTACGAGAACGGTTACATCACGTACATGCGTACCGACAGCACGAACCTGTCGGAGCAGGCCATCACCGCGGCGCGCACGGCAATCCGTGAGCAGTACGGCGACGAGTACGTCCCCGCCGACGCACGCGTGTACAAGAGCAAGGTCAAGAACGCGCAGGAGGCCCACGAGGCCATCCGCCCGGCCGGCGACCGGATCCGCACTCCCGACGAGCTGCGCGCCGAGCTCAACACCGACGAGCAGCGCCTTTACGAGTTGATCTGGATCCGTACGGTCGCGTGTCAGATGGCCGACGCCAAGGGCCACAAGATGACGATCAAGCTGCGCGCCACCGACGCCGCCGACACGGTGGTGTTCCGTGCCGGCGGCAAGTCGTACGACTTCCTCGGCTGGCGCCGCGCGTATGTCGAAGATGTCGACGAGGGTGACGAAGTCGAGACCGAAGCCCGCCTACCCGCGGTGCGCGAAGGCGACAACGCGCAGTGCACCGAACTCGCGCCGGTCGGCCACGAGACGAAACCACCGGCCCGCTATACCGAAGCCAGCCTCGTCAAAGAGCTCGAGGAGCGCGGCATCGGCCGTCCGTCGACCTACGCCGCCGTCATCGAGACGGTGCAGGCGCGCGGCTACGTGTGGCGCAAGGGCACCGCGCTCGTTCCGGCGTGGACCGCGTTCGCGGTCACGAACCTGCTCGAACGGCACTTCGGTCACCTCGTCGACTACAGCTTCACCGCAACGATGGAGGAGGCACTCGATGTCATCGCACGCGGTGAGAGTGAGCGCGAGAAGTGGCTCGACACCTTCTACTTCGGCAACGGCACGCCGGGACTACGTGAGCTGACGAACGACGAGCACCTCGCCAAGATCGACGCGCGGGGCGTGAGCACGATCCCGATCGGTGTCGACGACACCGGCCACGAGATCATCGTGCGGGTCGGGCGCTACGGCCCGTACGTGCAACGCGAAGACAACCAGACCGCGTCGTTGCCCCCCGAAATCGCCCCCGACGAACTCACCGTCGAGATGGCTCTCGAAATGATCGAGATCCAATCGCAGGGCCCGAAGTCGTTGGGCACCGACCCGGAGACGGGCATGGAGGTCTACGTGCTCACGGGCCGGTTCGGTCCGTACGTGCAGCTCGGCGAGCAGGAAGAGGGCACGAAGAAGAAGCCGAAGCGCGCGTCGCTGTTGACCGCGCAGACGCCCGACACGGTCACGCTCGACGAAGCGCTCCAACTGCTGTCGTTGCCACGCGTCGTCGGCAACGACTCGGAAGGGCGCGAAATCATCGCGTCGCCGGGACGGTTCGGCCCGTACCTCAAGCGCGCCGACGGCGACACGCGCAGCCTGGCGAGCGAAGACCAGCTGTTCACTGTGACGTTGGGCGAGGCCGAGGCGCTGTACGCGCAGCCGAAGACGCGACGGGGCCGGCAGCAGAAGCCGCCGCTCGCCGAACTCGGCGCGCACCCCGACACGGGCGCCGCGGTGCGGGTTCTCGAAGGTCGGTTTGGTCCATACGTCACCGACGGTTCGGTGAACGCGACCGTGCGGCGCGGAACGATCCCCGAGGAGCTGACGCTCGAAGAGGCCGTCGCGATGCTGCGCGACAAGGCCGAGATGGCGCCGACGCCTCGGAAGGCGGCCAAGAAGGCGCCGGCCAAGAAGACCGCAAAGAAGGCGACCAAGGCGACAAAGAAACCGGCCAAGAAGACGGCCAAGAAAGCCGTCAAGAAGAAGCCGTCCGCCTGAGCCCCGTGCCGGCGAATCTAGGCTGACCGCCGCGTGAGCGAGCAGGCACCGTTCATCCCGGCGAGTCCCGACGAACAGCCGGCCCCGCCGGCTAAATCTGTCTTCAAGGTCCCCGGCTTCACGCGCCTGTGGTTCGCGCAGGTCGTCTCGAGCCTGGGCGACTGGATCGGCCTCGTCGCCGTGCTCGCGATCGCGGCGCGGGTGTCGCCGTCCGGGACGGGCGTCGGGCTCGTGATGGTTGCGCGGATGCTGCCCGGATTCTTGCTCGCACCGCTGGGCGGAGTGCTCGTCGACCGGTGGAATCGCAAGGTCGTGATGGTGAGCTGCGACATCGGCCGAGCCGGTCTGCTGGCGCTACTCCCATTCTTCGACGATCTCGCCGGTCTGATCATCCTGTCGTTCCTGATCGAAGTCCTCACGTTGTTGTGGGGGCCGGCCAAGGACGCAACCGTCCCGAACATCGTGACGGATCCGCAACAGCTCCCGTCGGCCAACTCGTTGTCGCTCCTTGCTGCGTACGCAACCTTTCCCATCGCGGCCGTGATCTTCGCCGCGCTCTCGGGCGTCGCGAGGTGGCTGGCCGACGTCGACCCGCTCAGCGGGTTCGGCGTCGACCAAGAGTGGCTCGCGATCTGGTTCGACAGCCTGACCTTCCTCCTCTCCGCCTTGCTCATCTCGGGCTTGAAGCTGCGCGAGGAAGGACGGGCGAAGCCCGCCCGCCCCGACCTGATGCAGACGTTCCGCGACATCGGCGACGGACTGAAGTACATCCGGGGGAACTCGCTCGTGGCCGGCGTCATGCTCGGCCTCGCCGGCGGGCTCATCGGCGGCGGCCTGATCATCCCGCTCGGACCTGTGTTCGCGCTCGAGGTCCTCGCCGGCGGGCCCGCGGGCTACGGCCTGCTGATGACGTCGCTCGGAGTCGGCGCCGCGCTCGGGGTCGGGACCTTGTTGTTCGTGCAAGGCCGGCGCCAGTTCCCGCGCGCGACCGTGTTCACCGGCGCGGTAGTGGCCGCGGGTTGCGCAATCGTCGCGCTCGGATGCGTCGCGACACTCACACCCGCGATCATCTTCGTCGGTCTCATCGGCGCCACGGCCGGATCGGCCTACGTGACCGGCTTCACCCTGCTCCAGGAAACGGTCTCGGACGAGTTGCGGGGGCGAACGTTCGCAACGCTGTACACGATCGTGCGCTTGTGTCTGTTGTTGTCGTTGACGCTCGGGCCGTTCGCCGCCAGCATCCTCGGTGCGGTCTCCGAAGAGACGGTCGACGGCGTGGTCGAGATCGGATCGTTTACGATATCGCTGCCGGGCGTGCGGCTCGCGCTCTGGCTCGGCGGCGTGATCACTATTCTTTCGGGCTTGTTCGCTCGGCGCCGGATGCGCCATTCGTACAAGTCCGTGGAGCCATGACCGATACTGGCGCAACCGAACCAGGTGCGGGTTGGTTCGTTGTCATCGAAGGCGGCGAAGGCAGCGGGAAGAGCACGCAAGTCGCGCTCCTCGGCGAACGTTTCCGGGCGTTCGGCCGCGAAACCGTCGTCACCCGCGAGCCGGGTGGGACCGATCGCGGTGCGCAGATTCGGGAACTGTTGCTCCACGACCACGCGCGCGTCGACGTCCGGGCCGAGTTGCTGCTCATGCTGGCCGACCGGGCGCAGCACGTCGCCGACGTCATCCGTCCCGCGCTGGCGCGGGGCGCCGTCGTCGTAAGCGACCGGTTCGCGCCGTCGACGCTGGTGTACCAGGGCATCGGCCGCGAGCTCGGCGTCGAGACGGTCGAGCGGATGAGCGAATGGGCTACGGGCGGACTCGAACCCAACCTCGTCGTCGTGCTCGACGTCGACGACGAGACGGCTGCGCTGCGCATGACGGGCGCGCCCGACCGCCTCGAAGACGCCGGGGCCGAGTTCCACCGGAGCGTGCGGGAGGGATACCGGCTGCTCGCGCCGATGTACGGCTGGGCGGTGATCGACGGCGGCGGTCTGATCGACGATGTTTCCGACGACGTGTGGGTCGCGGTGCGCCACATCCTTCCGTAGGCTGGCCGGCATGAGCGACGAACCGGTCGGGCAGGAGCGCGCGATCGCGACATTGGTGCGCGCGGCCGAACGGCCCGCGCACGCGTACCTGCTCGTCGGACCGCGAGGTTCGGGAGTCGAGGAGGCCGCGCGCGGCTTTGCGGCGCGGCTGATCGGCGCCGGCGACGAGCGCGCCGAGAGTCTTGTGCAGCGCGGTCTGCATGCCGACGTCATCGAGTTCGAGCCCGGCGCGCAGTCCTACCGGGTGAAGGAGGACGTCCGCGAGCGCATCCTCCCCGAGGCAGCACGCGCACCGATCGAAGGCGACCGCAAGGTCCTCATCCTCTTCGAAGCAGAGAAGTTGCACGGCAACCGCCACGAGGCTGCCAATGCGATGCTCAAGACAATCGAAGAGCCGCCGGATCGCACCGTGGTCATCCTTGTGACGTCGTTGCCCGATGATCTGTTGCCGACGATCCGTTCGCGCTGCCAGCGTGTCGATTTCGAACCGGTCGACGACGCGGCACTGCGGGCCGCGCTCGAGCGCGCCGGCGTCGCACCGGAAGCGGCCGCGCTGGCTGCTGCGCTATCCGGGGGACAGTTGGCGCGTGCACGCGCGCTCGCGGGTCCGTTGGCAGCCCTGCGCGAGACGTTCGCCGGGGTTCCGGCGCAGATCAACGGGACCGGCGCCCGTGCGATTGCGCTGGCCGAAGGACTCGACGCGGCCGTCGAGGCGGCCGCGGCCGCGGTCGCGCAACGGCACACGGCCGAACTCGAGTCGTTCGACGCCGAGATGGAGCGCCACGGCTACTCCGATCGAGATGCACAGCGGATGCGGCGGGACCTCGCCGCGCGCCACCAACGTGAAGCTCGGCGTACGCGCATCGACCTGCTCCTCGAAGGCGTCACCGCGATCGAGAGCGTCTACCGCGACGCGCTCGCGGCCCCTGCTCCCGCGCTCAACACCGACCGCGCCCCGCTCGTCGTCTCGGCTCGCGCGTGCAGCCAGGCGTTCGACACCTGCCGGACGGCACGGGAGGCATTCGTCGTCAACGAGAAGGGCCTGATCCGCCTCGTGGCGCTGCTTATGGCCCTGCCGGCGGCCGCCTGAGGGTCGCACCTCCGGTACACTGACCCGCTTCCGCCGGGGTAGCTCAGTCGGTAGAGCAGCTCACTCGTAATGAGCAGGTCAGGGGTTCGAATCCCCTCTCCGGCTCCAGCCCGCACCGCGTGTTTGGAGCTACGGCGC
>JANNHK010000189.1:0-4243 GCA_031404355.1 Actinomycetes bacterium | reverse complement strand
CGTGAGCCGCGCTGCGTGGCTCTGCGTCGCGGCCATGCCCGCACCGTCCCACTCGGCGATCACCGTCACCGTGTCGTCGGTACGGTTCGCCATGTCGAGCGCGAACGCGGCCGGTGCGTCTTCACCGTCGGCGCGTGCCGTCGTGAACATGAAATGGCTGATGCCGAATCCGCTGCCGAAGTGTTTGTCGCCCGACAGGAGGTAGCGGCGGCCCGGCAGCTCCGGATGCGCGCCGCCGGTAAGTTCGGCGCGGGTCTTCGTCTTCATGATGTCGCCACCACTGCCCGGCTCCGACGTAATGGTCCCCCACTGCCGCCCGTTCGCCGCGGTCGCGAACGCGGCCGTCCGTTGCGCTTCCCAAGCGGGCTGCGCCGGATCACTCGTCGCGAGCCAGTAGCCGAGCACCGCCGGGTGCATCGCCGCGACGAGCGTGACCGAGGGATCGGCGGCGGCCAGCACCCGCAGTGTCTCGCACAGCGGGCGCGTTGACGTCTCGACGCGGTCCCAGGTGCCGCCCTGCGCCACCGGTACCGCGGCGAGCAGAAAGCCGGCTTCCGCGAGCGCGTCGAAGTCGGCGCGTTCGAGATGGCGGCGGGCTTGGCGCTCCGCACGCTGCGCGGTCCACTCGGTCGCGATCGCGCGAACGGTTTCGTGCGTCACTGGGTGACCTCCGCTTCGGCGGTGTTGATGAAGTCGAGCACGAGCCGGTTGACGATGTGCGCTTGTTCCTGGTGTACCGGGTGACCCGCATTGTCGATCGTCTCGACGCGCGCCCCCGCGACTGCGGCGACGAGGTCGGCCGACTGGCGGTGTTTGAACTTCGGCTCACCCGCGCCGTTGACGATCAGCACCGGGCACGTGAGCGCGGCCAATGCGACCGCGCTCACCTCCTGTTCGCTCATCAAGTCGGTCGCCAAGCTCGAGTACAGCGTGCGCCAGTAGTCCTCACCCTGGTGCTGCTGCGCGCGGCGGAGCGCGACCGGCCAGTCGTCGGGCGGTCGGATCGGCGTGTCGGGCTTTGCCACTTCGGGCGGTCGCCCGGTCGAGAACCCGAGCAACGTCAACGACGCGGGGTCCTCGGGGCGCGCCAGCGCGGCGCGCAGCACCGTGTGACTGCCGATGGAGAAACCGACGAAGTGCGGTCGCTGCAACTCGAGTTCCGCACAGAGGGCGTTGAAGTCGTCGACCAGCGTGGCGATGGTGAGCGGCGCGGTGCCCAGTTCGGATTGGCCGTGGCCCCGGAGGTCGAGGGTGACGCAGCGGTAGTCGTCGGCGAGCGTTCCGACGAGGCCCCGCCACTCGAGCGCCCCGGTGCTGGTGACCCCGTGGAGGAACACGATCGGGGGCCCCTCGCCGATGTCGTCGTAGTGCAGGTCGGCGTCGAGGTGCAGGGTCGGCACGGCCAGACCCTACGGGAACTGGGCCGCGAGGATTCCGTTAAGAATGTCCGATTTTGGTCGTACAATTCATGCATGACTGGAACGCCGCCGGACGGCAACCCTCCCGAATGGAATCGCCCCGACCAGCCGGACCAACCCGAGCAGCCGCCGCAGCCGCCGCCGGGGTGGCAACAGCCGCCCCCGCCGCCCGGACCGGGCGCGCCGCCGCCGGGCTATCAGCAACCCGGATACCAACAGCCGGGCTATCAGCAACCGGGCTATCAGCAACCGGGGTATCAGCCGCCGCCGAACTACGGCTACCAGCAACCGGGTTACGGCTATCCGGCTCCGGGCAACCGAGCGATGATGGGACCCCCGCCGTCGTCGAACCTCGCGTTCGCGATCATCACGACGCTGTTGTGCTGCCTGCCCGCGGGCATCGTGGCGATCGTCTACGCCGCGCAAGTGAACTCGAAGTGGGCAATGGGCGACTACGACGGCGCGATGCGCGCGTCGAGCAACGCCAAGATGTGGAGCTGGATCTCGGTCGGCGTTGGTCTCGTCGTCGCCGTCCTCTGGGTCGCGCTCGCCGTCGCATCCGGGAACGACACGAACAACTACAACAACTACTGACGTGATTACGGCCGTTACCCGCGCGTCGTCTCGCGTGCCGGTTGTCGTCACCGGCATCGGCATTGCCGCGGCCGCAGTCGTGTTGCGCGTCGGAGACCCGGCCGCGGGCGGGTTCCCGCGCTGCCCGTTCCACGCCGCCACCGGGCTGTACTGCCCCGGCTGCGGTTCACAGCGGGGTTTGCACGCGTTGCTGACCGGCGACATCCCCGCCGCGTTCGGTTACAACGCGTTCATGGTGCTCGCCCTGCCGGTGCTGCTCTACGTGTTCTTCTCGTGGGCCGCACGATCGTTCGGCGGTCCGACCCTGCCCACGGTGCGGCCGCCACTGCTGTTCCTCAAGGTGTTGCCCGCGCTCGTCATGGCGTTCTGGGTCGCGCGCAACCTGTCCTTCGGCGACGCGCTCGCGCCCTAACGGCCGATGCGCAACTACATCTCGAGGCATGCGGGCACCCCTTCGTACTCGCCGAGCAGATGCGCCTCGATGCGCTCGTCGGCGCCGCCAAGGCTGTCCTCGTCGGCGCACTCGACCTCGTCACGGAACGACACGAGCGTCTGGAATACCTGCCGCGCGACAAGTGTGTCAGCTACTCGATTCGACTCCCCCTGAAGCGACAACTTTCGCCAGGTGCTCGTTCATGTCGGTGAACATTGACGCCGACCAGAGTCGGCTGAGCAATTGCGCGAGCGCGTGCGCGGCGGACCCGGGGCGACACAGAGTCAGCAGTGTTGTTGGGGTTACCTCGTCGACACTTGTACCGCGGATGAGAAGTGCGAGTGCGGCAACGCCGCTGACAGGTTCCGCAGCGAAGGCGCCGACTGTGGCGCCGAGCGCAGCTGGCAGCGTCACCTCGATTGGAGAGCCAGGTGGCACTCCAATCGCTGTTGCGTACGACGCACACGTGGCGTCGATCGACCGCTCGCGGACAAGCAGACTGGGGAGTCGGCGCGGCGGTGCTCCGGCAAGTTCGGCGGTTGCGGAAACGTTAAGAGGGCGCGGACGTGCCGCGATGGCGGCAATCTCACTGAACGAGGCGATGGCGACTGCCGGGTCGAGGCCCCACACAAGTGCGACAACTGCCCACAAGCGGCGCTCAGGACAGTCCGCTACCCAATCCAGAAGTTCGGGCTGCGGCGTCAGGTCGCGACTTCGATCCAGATCCGACGGGACCCAACTAGCCATCCAATGCCGCGGCGACTCACGGCGGCCCGGACGTGGGCGCCGCAGGCGAATGAGGAATTCATCGGCATCGGAACCCGGGGCGCAGAGTGCGACTAGGGAGGCCACGCCAGGCAAGTCGGTGCGTGGGGAGAGCGCCCAGATGTCCGCGAGCAAGAGCCATAGCGGCCCGTATAGTCGGCGCGCACTGGCGTCAGACCGCATCGATGCCGCGCTCCGCCGCCACGGGTCGGCAATCGGGCGTCGGCTCATGGGTCCACCAACTCTGCGACAGTCAGCTCGCCGGCTGCGAGCGCGGACCATGTCACGGCTTCGTCGGCGAAACCCGTGAAGCTGTTTCCGTCGAAGCTGCCGAGGCGGGCGGTGGAGAGGGCTTGCGCATACGCGAGATCGTTGCCGCCTATCTCGACCGCGATGCCAAGGTTGGCAAGCACCGTCCCTGCGAATTCCGCTTCCGAGTCGCCTGGCGCGATGCCTGCTGGCACACGCTCTGACGCGACGGTGGCACCATCTTTCTCGGTAACGAGAGGTCCGTCCCTGTCGCCGATGCCCGAGTACGTCTGGCGGCGCCATGAGTGAGTGCCGTGCAGTACGCCGGTGAGCACGGCCGCCCAGTCACTCTCGATGATGCCGCCTTCCTTCCATGCGCCATACGCGACTGCTTGGAAGATGACGACCTCTAGAGGCTGGCCGCTCTGCCGAGCGAGGCTCCACGCGGTCGTTTCTGCGCCGGAGCTCATCGGGCGCCGACCTTTGTCTGGACTAGAGCGCTGAGTCCGACCGCCAGGTCGATGTCACCGATCGGCTGCACTTCGACACCGATCAGATGCGACTCGACCAACAACTCCTGCACACGAACGCCAAAGAGGTCGGCGTCTAGCGAATCGGTGGAACAAGTGGTGCCAACGATGAGCGTCCCGGCAAGTGGATCGTCGCCGTCAGGACAGATGAGCACCGGCGCATCAGAATCCGTCTCCTCGAGCAGCGCCCGGGACACAGCGGCAAGCACCTCGGCGACAAAGACCGCCTGTGCATGCGTCGGATCGAGCGCGTC
>JANNHK010000188.1:0-2167 GCA_031404355.1 Actinomycetes bacterium | reverse complement strand
GCCCGCGACCGCCTCTGGTCGGCGGAGATGCGTCGGCCGACCCTCGTGGTCGGCCTCGACGTTCCACCGACGACGCTCGAGCGCAGGATCCGCGAGCGAACGGCAGGCATGTTCGCCCGCGGAGTGACCGATGAGGTGCAGCGAGCGCTACGCGAACCGATTTCGCGCACGGCCGCCAGGGCACTCGGTGGCGCTGGTCGTCGCCGACCGGCACCTCCTCGGTGTCGTACAGGAGGATGTCGGCGGCCATGAGCACCGGGTAGTCGAACAGCCCGACGCTTACCGACTCCTGGCCGCCTGCACCCGTCTTGGCGGACTTTTCCTTGAACTGGGTCATGCGCCGCAGTTCGCCGAACGTGGCCGTGTTGTTGAGGATCCACGTCAGCTCGGTGTGGGCCCGCACGTGGCTCTGCACGAAGAGGAGGCTGCGGTCGACGTCGAGCCCGGCGGCCATCAAGACCGTCGCCATCTCCCGGGTCAGTGCGGTGAGCTCGGCCGGGTCGTACGGGACGGTGAGGGCGTGCAGGTCGACGACGCAGAAGATCGCGTCGCCGGCCTCGGCCGCGGCGGACCCGGCCGGAGGCTGGTCGTCGACCCAGCGGCGGATCGCGCCCAGATAGTTGCCGAGCTGGGTGTCACCGGTGGGTTTGATGCCCGAAAAGACGCGAGCCATGGGCGCCCATATTGGCCCGGCCGGACCCTCGAACCCCGCAATTTGGCGCCCGCCAAGTACCACATGGCTGTGATTCGCTTCGGTAACATGCGAACGCATGCCGTACGAGGTGTCGACGCCCGTATTCGAAGGCCCGTTCGACCTCCTGCTGCACCTCATTCTCAAGGAAGAGGTCGACCTGTGGGAGATCTCGCTCGCCCGCATCGTCGACACCTTCTGTGCCGAGGTCGAACAGATGGAACGCGTTGACCTCGACTCGGCCACTGAATTCCTCCTCATTGCCGCGACCCTCGTCGAGCTGAAGGCGCGGCGCCTGCTCCCGGGCCGGGACGACGTCGAGTTGGACGAGGAGTTGCTCCGGTTCGAGCACCGCGACCTGCTGCTCGCCCGCCTACTCGAGTGCAAGACGTTCCAGGACGCGGCCCGGGTGCTGCACAGCCAGCTCCTCGACGCGAGCCGGTGCGTGCCCCGCACCGTCGGCCCGGAGGAGCCGTTCCGGTCGCTGGCACCGGACCCGTTGGAACGGGTCGCGCTCGACGCGTTCCTCGCCGCCGCGCAGCGGGGCCTGGCTCCTCCGCCGGACGAAGAAGTGCGCACCGACCACGTCGCCCCGATCCGGGCGAGCGTGCGTGACGCAATCGAGACCGTTCTCGCGTTGCTGCCTGCTACGGGCGCGGTGCGGTTCCGCGACCTCACCCTCGGGGTCGGGCAACGCCTCGAAGTGATCGTTCGGTTCTTGGCCGTGCTCGAACTGTTCAAGCAGGGTGTCGTCGACCTCGAACAGACCGAGAGTTTCGGTGAGCTCGTCGTGCGTCCGCTCGCCGCCGGCGAACGCGTCGCCCTCGACATCGACTCGCTCGCCGAATGGGGCGAAGACGCCGACCGCGAGTCCGACACCGTGCGCCTCACCGAGCCCGTCGAGGAACACGCGTGAGCCAAACTTCCGAACGTGAACTGGAGTCCCGGCGCGCGATCGAGGCAATAGTGCTGGCCGCGACCGAGCCGGTGCACGTCACCGTCCTCGCTCAGCTGCTCGAGCTGCCGGTCGCCCGGGTCCAGGAGATCTGCGACCAACTCGCCGGCGAATACGCGCGCGACGGCCGCGGCTTCACCATCGCCCGGGTCGCGGGCGGGTACCGGTTCCAGACGCATCCCGACGCGTTCCCCTACGTCGAACGCTTCGTGCTCGAAGGCCAAACCGCTCGGCTCTCCGGTCCCGCGCTCGAAACGCTGGCGATCATCGCCTACAAACAGCCGGTGTCGCGTGCTCAGCTCTCGGCGATCCGCGGCGTCAACGTCGACGCGACGCTGAAAACGCTCGTCGCGCGCGGGTACGTCGAAGAGGTCGGTCACGAGCCGACCTTGGGTAACCCGGCGCTGTTCGGCACGTCGCGCGCGTTCCTCGAACGCCTGGGCATCGACACGCTCGACCAACTCCCGGCCCTCGCCGACTTCGTGCCCGAGGCTTCCATCGTCGAAGCGCTCGAACGGGGG
>JANNHK010000187.1:0-23367 GCA_031404355.1 Actinomycetes bacterium | reverse complement strand
CCTGGGACTGGAGTGCATGGTCCTGGAACTCTACGCCAGAACCGCGTACGGCTCGACTCCTCGGAATCCAAGTTGGACGGCACGCCTAGAATGCATTCACGGGCGTTCGGGTTCATCGGCGAGAGGACGGCGAAGAGGTGGCGCTGCCGCTGGATCGTGGGGAGTACCCGCGTCTCTTCGAAGACCTTGCGACCGGGGCGGTAGCCTTCCCGATTCGTGAGTGACAATCGCACCCTCGTTCTCTGCAAGCCCGACGCCGTCGAGCGCGGCCTCGTCGGCGAAATCGTCGGCCGGTTCGAGCGCAAGGGTCTGAAAGTCGTGGCGTTGGAGCTGCGCACGCTCGACGCGGCGACCGCCAAGCAGCACTACGCCGAACACGACGGCAAGCCGTTCTTCGCCGATCTCGTGTCGTTCATCACCCGATCGCCACTCGTTGCGATGGTCCTCGAGGGTCCGGAGGCGTGGAAGGTCGTGCGCACGCTGATGGGTGTCACCAATCCGCGTGACGCGGCACCGGGCACGATTCGCGGCGACCATGCCATCGAGCTGACCGAAAACCTGGTGCACGGCAGCGACGGCCCCGAATCCGCGGCGCGCGAGATCGCGCTGTTTTTTCCAGGCTTGAGCTAAGCGGACGGACATCTCACGCTGAGCGACTGGACGAAAGCAGCGCGTAAGGCGCGGGGTGGCGCGTGGGGCGCCGGCCTCCTAGCCTTGCCGGACCGCAGCGTCGGAGGCCCACGGGTGAGCGAGCCCTGGTATTCCGCCTTCCTCGGCCGTGACATGGCGGTCGACCTGGGCACAGCCAACACATTGGTGTACGTGCGCGGCCGCGGCGTCGTGTTGAACGAGCCGTCGGTCGTCGCCGTGAACGCGCGCGACGGTCGCCCGCTCGCGGTCGGACTCGAAGCGAAGAGGATGATCGGGCGCACGCCCAGTCACATTCAGGCGATCCGCCCGCTGAAGGACGGCGTCATCGCCGACTTCGACATTTGCGAGAAGATGCTGCGCTACTTCATTCAGCGGGTGCACCCGCGCCGGTGGGCGAAGCCCCGCATGGTCATCTGCGTGCCGTCGGGTATCACCGGCGTCGAGCAGCGGGCGGTGCAGGAGGCGGCGGAGTCGGCCGGGGCGCGCAAGCCGGCGTACATCATCGAAGAGCCGATGGCCGCCGCGATCGGCGCCGGGCTCCCGGTGCACGAACCCGCCGGCAACATGATCGTCGACATCGGCGGCGGCACGACCGAGGTGGCCGTCATCTCACTCGGCGGCATCGTCGCGAGTGAGTCGATTCGCATCGCGGGTGACGAACTCGACGACGCGATCATCACCTACGTGAAGAAGGAGTACTCGCTCGCACTCGGCGAACGCACCGCGGAAGAGATCAAGATCGCACTCGGGAGCGCGTACCCGCTCGAAGAGGAGTTGTACGCCGAAGTGCGCGGGCGCGACCTCGTGACCGGACTTCCGAAGACGATCATGGTGTCGACCGAAGAAATTCGCGACGCCATCGAGGAACCGGTATCCGCGATCACCGACGCAGTGAAGGTGACGCTCGACAAGACGCCGCCGGAGCTCGCGGCCGACATCATGTCGAGAGGCATCGTCTGCACAGGGGGCGGCGCGCTGCTCCACGGCCTGCGCGAGCGCCTGAGTGCGGAGACGGGAATGCCGATCATCATCGCCGACAACCCGCTGTACTCGGTTGCGCACGGCTCCGGCCAGTGCCTCGAGGAGTTCGACGCGTTGAAGCAGGTCCTGATCTCCTCGCAACGGCATTGACGTTCGGGGGCGGGCGGTAGGCAATGGCGGTTCATCGACGCGCGAGCCGCCGTCGCTACGTGCTCCTCGTCCTGGTGCTGTCGAGCGTGACCCTGATCACGCTCGACACGCGGAGCGACGACAGCGGGCCCCTCGGGGTCGTCGGGCGGGCGGCCCACACCATCGTCTCCCCGGTCGAGAAGGCCGTCGACAGTGTGGCCGACCCCCTCAACAACTGGTGGGAGGGCCTCACCGATCGCGGTTCGTTGAAGAAGGAAAACGAACGGCTGCGGCGCGAGCTGTCGGAGCTCGAGGACGAACGGCGCCAGGCGCAGGAAGCGCTGCGCGAGAACGAGGTGTTCGAGTCGCTCGCCGGGCTCCCGATCTATAGCGACATCCACCGCGAAACAGCGCGCGTCGTGAACCGCTCGACGGGGAACTTCGAGTGGACGATCACGCTGAGCAAAGGATCGGAGTCGGGGATCTCGCCGAACATGGCCGTCATCGGACCCGACGGTGTCGTCGGCAAGGTGCTCGAGTCGTGGACCGGCGGGTCGAAGGTGCGTCTGCTCATCGACCCGGACTCGTTCGTCTCGGTGCGCGTCTTCGGAAGCCAAGTCACCGGACTCGCCCGTGGACGCGCGGGATCCGATTTGCTCCGACTCGAACTCGACCCCGGCGTCGACGTGCAAGTGGGTGACGACGTCGTGACATCAGGCCTCGAGAACAGCGACTTCCCCGCGGGCTTGTCGGTCGGAGAAGTCGCCGAAGTCGAGGAGCAACCCGGCATCGGGCTGTTGGTGCGCGTCAAGCCGTGGACCGACTTCGACGGCCTGGAACTCGTGCAGGTGCTCGACTGGGTTCCGGGCGGTCCGCCCGTCGTCGTCACGACGACGACCGTGGCGCCGGCCGCGACCACGACGACGCCGGCAACGGTGGCCGAGGACGACGAGTAGTGCGCACCCTGCGCGTTGCCGTGCTGGTCGTCGTGCTCGGTGTCCTCCAGGTCGCCTTCTTCACGCATGCCCGCTTGTTCGGCGTCGTCCCCGATCTCGGCCTGCTCCTTGCGGTCGCCATCGCGTACCGCTACGGACCGGAGGCCGGTGCGCTGACCGGCTTTGCGTCGGGCTTGTTGTTCGATCTCTTCCTCGAGACCCCGCTTGCGCTGTCGGCGTTGACGTACGCGTTGACTGCGTACGCGGTCGGGTTGATCCAGGCGGGCATGTTGCGAGAACCGCGCGGCATCACGCCGGTGATCGGACTGCTTGCAGGCCTCGCGGGCGGTTTCGTGTTCGCGGGGCTCGGCATTCTGTTCGGCGTCGACGCGTTGCGCGACACCCGGACCTTTCAGGTCATATTCGTGTCGGCGGTGTACGACGCACTGCTCGCTCCGGCCGTGTTCTGGCTGGTCAACCGGTTCACACTGCCGGAACGGGATGCCCCGTCGGCATATCGCGTGCGACCCTAAGTAGCGTTGTCGCCGCCTCATGAGTGACAACGGACGCGTTCGCGTCAGCATCGTCGGCGTCGTGATCGTCGCCCTCTTCTGCGCTCTGTTCGCGCGCCTGTGGTTCCTGCAAGTGGGCACGGACGCGGAGGTGCGCGTCGAGGCCACGACGCGCACGACGCGCGTCGTGCAGTCGGAGATGCCGCGCGGTCGCATTCTCGACCGCAACGGGGTCGAGCTGGTCACCAACCGCACGTCGTGGGCGATCACGGTCGACCGCGGGCTTCCTGAAGAGGAGCGGATGGTCGTGCTCGGCCAGCTCGGCGAACTTCTGGGCGTGACTTCCGAGGAGCTGGCCGAGAACTTCGACGACGTACAGCAGTCGCCGCTGAAACCCGCGGTCGTGGCGTTCGACGTCGCCGAACCGATCCGTATCGCGATCCTCGAGCACATCGACTGCTATCCGGGGACCCACGTCGAGCGCCTGACCGTGCGCCAGTACCCGCAGCTCCTCGCGAACGAAGCTCCGCTCGCTTCGCACCTCCTCGGTTACGTCGGCGAGATCAGTGGCGACCAACTCGCGGACCGCGTCGACGAGGGCTACGTCGGCGGCGACACGATCGGGCGCTCGGGTGTCGAGCGCGCGTACGAGGACGACCTGCGGGGCGAGCCGCGCCGCGAGACCGTCGAGGTCGACCCGACCGGCAGCCCCGTGGGTTCACCGGTCGACGTCGAACCGGGTCACGTCGGTCACGACGTGTACCTGACGATCGACGCGAACTGGCAGCGCGCGGCAGAGGAATCGCTCGCGCAGGGCATCGAAGCCGCGCGCACGATCCAGAACGAGAACGTCGTCGAGGGCTACGAAGAACTGAAAGCGCCGGCGGGTTCGGTTGTCGTACTCGACGCGCGCGACGGCTCGGTCGCGGCGATGGCGTCGTACCCCACGTACGACCCCCGCGTGTTCGTCGACGGCATCAGCCAGGTCGAGTGGGACCTGCTCGGGCTGCCCGAACTACACAACCCGCTGCTGAACCGCGCAAGCCAAGGCGAATACGACCCGGGCTCCACGTTCAAGCTCGTCTCGTCGGTGGCGATGACCCGGTACGGAATCCGGGGCGCCGGAGATTGGTTCGACGACAACGGTTTCGTCGAGATCCGGGGTACCGACTTCCAGAACGCGGGCCGGGCGGCCCTCGGAAGCGTCGACCTCACCCAGGCCATCTCGAAATCGAGCGACACGTACTTCTACACGGGCGGGTTCGAGTTCTGGAAGATCTGGAAGGCCGGCGACACCGAGCGCGGCCTCGGCATGCAGACCGTGGCACGCGAATTCGGGTTCGGCGCGACGACCGGGATCGAGCTCGACGAAACCGACGGGCGCATTCCCGACCCCGACCAAAAGCGCGAGCTCTCGTACGCGATCAACGAAGGCGATGCCGCCGAGGAGAACGCGACCTGGTTCCCGGCCGACCAGATCTACATGGCGATCGGGCAGTCGGTGCTGGTATCGCCCCTCCAACTCGCCAACGCGTACGCGGCGTTCGCCAACGGCGGCACGTTGTTCGAACCGCGACTCGGCTTGCAAGTCGCCGACGTCGACGGCCAGGTCCTGAGCACGCTCGAGTCCAAGGTCATCAGCCGGCTCGAGTTCGACCCGTACGTGCGCGCGCAGATGTTGTCCGGGTTCAACGGCGCGGTGCAGGACGACTCCGGTACCGCGTTCGCGCCGTTCGCCGGCTTTCCACTCGACACCATTCCGGTGGCGGGCAAGACGGGGACCGCACAGGTCGCGGGTAAGGGTGACACGTCGTTGTTCGTCGGCTGGTTCCCGGCGAACAACCCGCAGTACGTCGTCGCCGCGGTCGTCGAACAAGGCGGCCGCGGGGCGCAGGTCGCGGCGCCGATCGTGCGGCGCGTCATCGAGGCGATGAACAACATTGCAGGCACGGCTCCGGTCGAAGTGCTCGACGAGGCGAAGGACTGATGGCGACCATCACCCTTGCCCCGGGCGCCGCGACCCGCCGCCGCGACGACGCGACGAGCCCGCTGCGCCACGTCGACCTCGTGCTGCTCACGCTGCCGTTCGCGATCAGCGCGCTCGGACTCCTGATGATCTACTCGTCGTCTCGTACTCGCCTCGGCGACAACGGCGTCAGCGAGCTGTACTACGTGCAGCGCCAGGGCATCGCCATCGTGATCGGTGTGATCGCCATGGTCGTGGTGATGCTGGTCGACTACCGCCGGCTGCGCGACCTGTGGGCGCTCGCGTACATCGCGATCCTCCCGCTCCTGGTGGGTGTGCTCGTCGTCGGCGCCAGCCGCAAGGGCGCGCAGGCCTGGTTCGACATCGGGCCGCTCCAGTTCCAGCCGTCGGAGATTGCCAAGCTCTCGATCATCGTCGCAGTCGCGGGTTATTGCCACGCGCACCGCGGCGACCTCGACGCGTGGCGGCTGGCGACGGCGGTGGTGATGGCCGCGCTTCTGATCGGTCTCGTGCTGATGCAGAACGACCTCGGATCGGCCGCCGTGTTGCTGGTCTGCGCGGGTTCCGTGCTCGTTGTCGCCGGTATCCGCCCGCATCATCTCGCGGTGCTGTTCCTCCTTGGTATCACGGCGGTGGGCGCGGTCGTCGTGACCGGCACGCTCGACGACTACCAGATCGACCGACTCTCGGGCTTCATCGACCAGTCGCCCGACGGCACGGCGTCGGAACAGACCCAGTCGGAGTACAACCTCGAACAGTCCAAGAACGCGATCGTCGCAGGTGGGCTCGACGGCGAGGGTCTGTTCAACGGCACGAACACGAAGCTGTCGTACGTGCCCGAACAGCACACCGACTTCATCTTCACCGTCGTCGGTGAGGAATTCGGGTTCATCGGCGGCGCGACGGTCATCGGGCTCTTCGGCCTGCTCGCGTGGCGGCTGTGGCGCATCGCGCTGTTGTCGTCCGACTTCTTCGGGACGCTCGTCGTCATGGGTGTGCTCGCGATGTTCGCGTTCCAGGTGTTCGAGAACATCGGGATGACCATGGGGATCATGCCCATCACCGGGCTCCCACTCCCGTTCATGTCGTACGGCGGCTCCGCGATCATCGCTTCCTTCGCCGCGGTCGGCCTCGCGTTGAACGTGCACATGCGCCGGTTTACGTGAGCGCGTGACTCGGGTCGCGTCGATCGTGGCGGCCGTCGTCGCCGTCGCGGCGGTCGGTGCGGGCCTGGTGATCCTGTTCCAGCCCGATGACGACGAACAACGCCGTGCGTCGATACCGGACGCCACGGCGCCGGTGTCGGTCCCGCCCGAAGTCGCGAACCCCGAAGTCGCGCGCGGTCGCGTCGTCGTGGTAGGCGACTCGGCCGCGCACACGCTGTTGCCGGGATTGCACGCCCACGCGGCGGCCGCCGGACTCGAGTTCGTCCCCGCGACGGCGACGGGATGCCCGCTCGACATCGATGCTTTCGAGTTCGTCGACCACACCGGCCCGGTCGGACTCCAGATTCCGGCCTACTGTGATTGGCGCGCGACGTGGCCCGGTGTCATCGAGCGGATCCGGCCCGAGCTCGTCGTCGCGCTGTGGGGGTTGTGGGACACACTGGACCATCTCGTCGCCGGCGAGTTGTTGGTTGCCGGTAGCGCGGCGTGGAACGCGCACATGACGGCGATGTTCGACGAGGCGGTCGATGTGCTCGCCGGAAGCGGCGCGCGCGTTGTCGTGCTCACGACGCCGTATGTCTTCGGAGTCGATCATGCGCGCGTCGATGCCTTGAATGCGGTCTTCCGGGCCGTGGCGGCGGACCGACCGGACTTGGTCGCGGTGGTCGATATGCAGCCCGCGGTCGATCAGCCCGGTGCCGTGCGTTGGGACGGCGTCCACTTCACCGAGGCGGGGGCGGGGGTCGTAGCGGGTCAGATCGTCCCGGAGCTGGAACAACGCGCCACCGGGTAGACTGCTCCCGACATGTCCGACCTGTGGCCGCGGCTCGAACCGCTCCTGGCCCGGGTGGAGAAGCCCGCTCGATACATCGGCATGGAGCGAGGCGCCGTACGGCCCCAACCGGGACCCGGCCAGGCCGCCTTCCTCCTGATCTACCCCGACACCTACGAGATCGGCCTCCCCAACCAAGGCCTCCAGATCCTCTACGAAATCCTCAACGAGCGCGCCGACGCCACCGCGGAGCGGGCGTACGCGCCGTGGACCGACATGGAGGGCGAACTCCGGCGTTCCGGGCTGCCGCTGTTCAGCGTCGACACCCATCGGCCCGCCTCCGAGTTCGACGTGCTGGCCTTCAACCTGTCGGCCGAACTCGTGTACACGAACCTCCTGAACTGTGTCGACCTCGCGGGCGTCCCGGTCCGCAACGAGGACCGCGGCCCCGAGCACCCCGTCGTCATGGCGGGCGGGCACTGCACGTACAACCCCGAACCGCTGGCCGAGTACGTCGACGCGTTCGTCATCGGCGACGGAGAAGAAGTCGTCTCCGAGTTAGCCGAAGTTGTCGGCGCGTGGAAGCGGGGTGGGCGCGCGTCGCGCGAAGCCGTGTTGCGCGACCTCGCAACGATCCCCGGCGTGTACGTGCCCGCGATGTACGACGTCGAGTACGACGGCCAGGCCTTGCGCTCTGTCACGCCGCGCTTCGACGACATTCCGGCACGGGTCGACAAGCGCACCGTCGCCGACCTCGCCGACTGGCCGTACCCGAAGAACCAGCTCGTCCCGCTCGTCGAAGTGGTGCACGACCGGCTCAACGTCGAGATCTTCCGCGGCTGCACGCGCGGGTGTCGGTTCTGCCAGGCGGGCATGATCACGCGTCCCGTGCGCGAGCGGCCCGAAGAGCAAGTGCGCACAATGGTGAGCGAAGGTCTGAAGCGCACCGGCTACGACGAGGTCGCGCTCACGAGCCTGTCGAGCGCCGACTTCTCGGGCATCGACGGGGTCGTCGCGAGCATCGTGAACGAGCAAGAGGGAACGGGCGGCGTGAGTCTTTCGCTGCCGAGTCTGCGCGTCGACGCGTTCACCGTCGGCATTGCGAGCCAGATCCAGAAGGTGCGCCGCACCGGCCTCACGTTCGCACCCGAAGCCGGTTCGTGGCGCTTGCGGCAGGTCATCAACAAGCTGATCCTCGAAGACGACCTCTACGGCGCGGTCGACTCCGCGTATTCGCAAGGTTGGCGGCGGGTGAAGCTCTACTTCCTCACCGGCCTGCCGACCGAGATGGACGAGGACACCCTCGGTATCGCAGAGCTGGCGAAGAACGTGGTCGAGATCGGTCGCAAGTACACGAAGCAAGCAAGTGCCACCGTCTCGGTCGGCGGCTTCGTCCCGAAACCGCACACGCCGTTCCAGTGGTTCGGCCAGAACGGCACCGAGGAACTGCGGCGCAAGATCCATATGCTGCGCAGTGAACTGCGGGGCAGCAAGGCGCAGATCAAGTGGCACGAGCCCGCGGCGACGTTCGCCGAAGGCATCGCGAGCCGAGGCGACCGGCGCATCGGTCGGGTCATCGAGCGGGTGTGGCGCGCCGGCGGCACGTTCCAGGAGTGGAGCGAGCACTTCGCCCTCGACCGCTGGATCGACGCGATGGCCGCCGAGGGCCTCGACCCTGACTGGTACGTGACCCGGCACCGCACCTTCGACGAGGTGTTGCCCTGGGACCACGTGACCGCCGGGCTGCACAAGGACTTCCTCTGGCAGGACTGGCAGGCAGCCCTGGCCGAGCATGGGCTCCCCGATTGCCGGTGGACGCCGTGCTACGACTGCGGGGTATGCACCGACTACGCCCTCGAGCACGTGGTGGCCTCACCCGTTGCGCCCGCGGGCGGCAGTCAGGGCACGGGCCAGGACTGGTCCAGCGGCGGCGCCGTGCCCGTCCAGCTCCTGGCGACGAGAACCGGAGCCTCTGCGTCCGGAGTGACGCCATGAGGGGCACCGACGGGTTCCCGGTCCGGTTGAAGTACACGAAGCAGGGCAAGGTCCGCTGGATCTCGCACCGCGACGTGGCCCGCGCCCTGGAGCGGGCATTCCGCATCACCCAGCTGCCTTTGACATTTAGTGAAGGGTTCTCGCCCCGGCCCAAGGTCAGCTTCGGGCTGGCGTTGTCGACCGGGCACGAGAGCGACGGCGAGTATCTCGACCTCGTGTTCACCGGACCGGTCGAGCTCGACACCCTCCCCGCGTTGCTCAGCGAGGCACTGCCCGCGGGTATCGACGTCACCGACGCAGCCGCGCTGCACGATCGCGCCCCTGCGCTCCAGGAAGCCGTCACCGCAGTGGGGTGGAACGTCGAAGTGGCCGACATCACGGCCGCCGAACTCCAGCGTCACGTCGACGCTGCCATCGCGTCGCCGACACTCGTCATCGAGAAGCGACGCAAAGGACGCGATGTCGCAGAAGACATCCGTCCCATCATTCGCCACCTCGCCGTACTCGAAGGAGTTCCGGCCACGGTGGTCATGGAACTGGAAACGCAACCGCGCAGCGCCAAACCGGGTGACGTGCTCGCCGCCATGAGCAGCACGTCTCCGGGAGTTGGGCTCACCGAGGCCCGGGCGTTGCGCACCCACCAATGGATCGAGCGCGACGGCGCGCGGTGTGAACCGCTCGACGCCGATACGCGCCCCACGAGAGAAGGCACTGATGCAGGAGTTCGATCGCCCCGAGGACTTGGGGCCCCAAACCGAGACGACGACGACCGAGTCGACCGTCGAGACGTCAACGGAAACGGAAACGGAAACGGAAGCGGGGACCGTACCGGCGAAGAAGCGACGTCGGCGGGGGTCGCGGGGCGGGCGGGGGCGTAAGAAGCCCGGCACCGGTACCGGCGGCGGCGCGGGAATCGCTCGTAGCGAGGACAACGAAGACGACGAGGTCGGCGGCGACTGGACCGATGCCGCGGCCGACCGCGGCCTGACCTCGGAAGACCTGGCCGACGACGCCCTCGAAGACGCGGGGCTCGCGCCGCGCGGCAACGGTGGTCGGCCCCGCATCGGCGACAGCCGCCCCGCGCCCGCCGAGGCCAAGGCCGGAACCGGCCCGAGCGAGAACGGCGACGGCGACGGCGAGTCGGCGACCGGACCGAAGAAACGGCGTCGCCGACGCGGCGGCCGGGGGCGGTCGCGCACCGGAGCCGGAGAGAGCGCGCCCGCGCGACCGCCGAGCAACGGCGGCGGCGGTGGTGGCGGTGGCGGTGTCAGCAACCGCAACTCGGGACGGGGCAAGGCGACGACCTATGTCGACGCCGGCCTCCCGGTCACCGACGTCGACGTCGACGGCACCGCGATCCTCGACTCGCTCGACGACGCAACGCTCGAGAAGCGGCGCGGCATGCACCGCAAGGGCCGCCCCGCGGGGCGCTATCTCATGGTCGTGCACCAGCGCGACGACGGCATCGCCCACATCGGCGTGCTCGAAGGCCGCACGTTGGTCGAGCATTACGTGGCCCTGCCGACCGACGACACCATGTCGATCGACGGCAACATCTACCTCGGCCGCGTGCAGAACGTGCTGCCGGGTATGGAAGCGGCGTTCATCGACATCGGCACACCCAAGAACGGCGTGCTCTACCACGGCGACGTGCTCCACGACTTGGCCGACATCGAAGGCGGCGGCGAGAAGCCCCGTATCGAGCGGGTGCTGCGCAACGGCCAGGCGATCACCGTGCAGGTCACGAAGAACCCGATCGGGCACAAGGGTGCGCGTCTCACGCAAGAGGTCAGCCTCGCGGGCCGGTTCGTCGTCATGGTGCCGGGCCAGCCCAACACCTACGGCATTTCGAAGCGCCTGCCCGACGACGAGCGCAAGCGCCTGCGCCGCATTCTCGAACGGCTCCGCCCGGCCGACGCCGGTCTCATCGTGCGCACCGCGGCCGAAGGCGCGACCGACGACGAGCTCGAGCGCGACATGCGCCGCCTCAATGGCCAGTGGAAGCAGATCGCGGAACTTGCGAAGAAGGCCAAGGCCGGCAGCCTCCTGTACAAGGAGCCGCCGCTCGCGATCCGGCTCATCCGCGAGGAGTTCACCAAGGAATACCGCGGCGTCGTCATCGACAGCCCGACGCTGTACGAGGAAGTGCGCGCGTACGTCGACGCGATCGCGCCCGAACTCACCGACCGCATCGAGTACTACGACGAAGAGGCAGAGAACCTGCCGGTGTTCGAGAAGTTCCACGTGCACGAGCAGTTGCACAAGGGCCTCGACCGCAAGGTGTGGCTCCCATCGGGTGGTTCGCTCGTCATCGAACGCACCGAAGCGCTGACGGTCATCGACGTGAACACCGGCAAGAACGTCGGCTCGTCGAACCTCGAAGAGACCGTGTACCGGAACAACCTCGAAGCGGCCGAGGTCGTCGCGCGCGAGCTACGTCTGCGCGACATCGGCGGCATCATCGTGATCGACTTCATCGACATGGAGATCAAGTCGAATCGCGCCGCCGTGGAGGACGCGTTCCGCAACGCGCTGGCGCGAGACAAGACGAGAACCCAAGTGTTCCCAATCTCGGAACTCGGCCTGCTGGAAATGACAAGAAAGCGCGTGTCCGAGGGTCTCGTCGAGTCGTTCTCGCTGACGTGCCCCCACTGCACCGGCCGCGGCTTCATCGTCGACGAATCGATGTTCCTGTAAGACGCTTTTGGACGCGCGTATGTGTTGTGGGCAACACATACGCGCGACCGGAATGACGTGCGGTGGGTCTACAGCTCGACGGTCAGGCCTTCGCGGGCAACTTCTACTCCCAAGCGTTTGGCGAGTTCGTCGACGGCTTCGTCGGTGCGCATGGGGCCGTGGTGGGTCACGATGAGGCGGGCGACGTTGGCTTCTCTCGCTACGTCGATCGTTGCTTCCACCGTGCCGTGGCCGAACAGTTCGGCGCGTTCGTGTTCCTCCGCGACGAACGGGGCGCCGCGGACCAACAGGTCCGCGCCTTCCGCCAGGCCGATGATCGCGTCGCGGGACACGTCGAGCGCGTCGGGCACGTAGGCGAACGTCGCGCCGCCGGCGCTGACGCGGTAGCCGTAGGTGCGACCGCCCTTGTGTTGCACTTCGGCCGCGACGACCTCGAACTGCTCGATGTCGTGCTTGCCCGGCTCCAGCGCAACGTGCTGCCACCGGCCGCGTAACCCCTCCGGCCCGATGGGGAAGTGTGGCGGCGACATCGCCCGGGACAGGAGCGCGACCGGTTCGCCCTGCGCGGGCTGCATCAGCGTGACCCGCGCGTCGTCGCGGTCGCCGGGTGGGAAGAACGGGAGTCCCTGCAGGTGGTCCCAGTGCATGTGCGTGAGCATGATCGTCCCCACGAACGGGTCAGCACCGAACTCACGCGCCAACCGTTGCAGGCCGGTCCCCGCGTCGAGCACCAGCGTCGGTAGTCCATCGCCGACCGCGACCGCGATGCACGACGTGTGCCCGCCCGTCCGCGAGAACTCGGTGCCGCTCACCGGGGTCGAGCCCCGTACCCCGTGGAACGTCAGCTTCACGTCTCTTCGCGCCGGTGACCGGCGCTCACCGCCCGCAGCTTGTCGAGGTCGATCTGACTGGCTTCGGCCACCGCGACGCGCACCGGAGTCAGCGCGCGCAGCGTTGCGGTGCGGCGGCCGCCTTCGAGTACGGCGCGCTCGCCGAGGATCGCGCCCGGGCCGTATTCGGCGAGCGGCTCGCCGTCGTGCTCGGCGACCAGCACGCCGTCGAGCAACAGGTACAGCTCGTGGCCAAGCTGGCCCTGTTCGACGAGCACCTTGCCTTCTTTCACCTTGCGGATCGTCGGCTTTTCGCCGCCCCGCATGATGGTGGTCGACAGCTCTCGTTCGAGCGCGGTCTCGACCGCGGTGACGAGCGCGGGGGAGTCCTCGTCGCCCCATGGCGAGTGCTTCCCGAACGCGTTGCGGAACCAGTCCTTGAAGTCGGCGAGACCGGCCTTGGCCGCGAGTTTGTTCTCGGTGTCGTACAGCCAGTGCCGCGGGAACGGACTGGCGCCGACAAGTTCGAACTCCCGGCGGCCGTCGGCGTGGATCGTGAGCGCGAGCGTGGTCCACACGAGCGGTGCGCGGAACTGCACGAACGGCGGGTGGTTGACCCGACGGGGCGCGGGCAGCGCGGTGCGGCCGCCGACGGTCTGTACGAAGCGGACGGACGTTGCACCGATCTCCGGCACAGCTTGGATCTCGGGCATTGCCGGCGCCGCGAACGTCGCTTCCTTCGTCGCGAAGCGCACCGTCGTGGAACCCATGACGCCGCCGCTGTCGTCGGCATACCCCGCGTCGACGATGCGCCCGTCCTCCACTTCGATCCACGCGTGCAGCCGGTTCGCGAACCGGAAACGGTCCGTTGCCCGCAGCTCTTCGAGGTCGTCGACGACATCGGGCGGCGGGTCGTCGTAGTGCGCGACACCGCTCTCGAACATCGTCTTGTTCGCTCCGGTGACTGCTTCCGACGGGATCCACGAGAGTGTCAGGGCCGACGATTCGATGCGCATGAGTGACCTCCTGAGTGTTGTTTCCACCCTACGAAGCCGGCCCCGGGGTTGCGATGGGGTGGGCCCGTGGCCCGAAGGGGTGCCAGCACCCCACCCGGGCGGGGGCGCGCTCCCTTGTGACGGGCCTCGATTCGCGGTCGAATCGACGCAATGGGGGAGCCGCGCATCACTGTGTTTCTGGCCGACGACTCGCTGTTCGTGCGCGAGGGCGTCCGGGCGCTGCTGGCCGCGCAACCCGACCTCGAGGTCGTCGGGGTCGCCGAGGACTTCGACAGCCTCATCGAGGGTGCCGAAGCCACCGAACCCCAGGTCGTCGTCACCGACATCCGTATGCCGCCGAGCTTCCAGAATGAAGGCATCGAGGCGGCGAAGATCGTGCGCAAGCGCCACCCCGGCACCGGGATCGTCATCCTCTCGCAGTACGACGAACCCGAGTACGCGATTGCGCTGCTCTCCGAGGGCGCGGCGGGCTACGCGTACTTGTTGAAGGACCGCTGCGCCGACGGCGACCAGCTGGTACGGGCCGTGCGCGAGGTTGCGACCGGCGGCAGCATGCTCGACCCCGCGATCGTGAACTCCCTCGTTGCGCCGGCCCGGGCCGACGGCGACCTCGACGCGCGCGAGGATCAACTGCTGCAGTGGATCGCCGAGGGCCGGCCGGTCAAGGCGATCGCGGCGGCGTGGGATATCACCCCCGAAGCGGCGAACGACGCGATCGAGGCCCTCTTCCTCAAGCTGGCGAAGGAAGCCAGCGCGGGCCGCGAAGGCGCGCTGCGCCGCCTCCGCTTGTTGCAGAAGGCCATCGTCGATCGTGAGGAGCAGGGCGAGACGCTGAGCCGGATGTTGCCGGGCGGACTGGCCGAGAAACTCCGGCGCGACGGCAAGGCGTTCGGCGAAACCGAACGCTTGAACGTGACCGTGCTCATGTCCGATGTCCGGGGCTACTCCGCGATCGCGGAGCACGTCGACCCGTCGCTCCTCGCGTCGATGCTCAACACCCATCGGGCCGAGATGAACCGGGCGGTGCTCGACCAGGGCGGCACCGTCATGCAGTACGTCGGCGACGCGGTCATGGCCGTGTTCGGCGCACCGCTTCCCCAGGCCGACCACGCCGACCGCGCGTTCCGGTCGGCGGCGGCCATGCACGAGCGCCAGGTCGCGGTGAACGTGCAGTGGCGCGCCGATACGCTGCCGGAGTTCACGCTCGGTATCGGCCTCTCGACGGGTGATGTCGCGGCGGCGCTGCTCGGATCCGAAGAGCGAGTCGAGTACACGTTGGTCGGCGACGTCGTGAACCTCTCGCAGCGGTTGCAAGACCTGGCCCGTCCCTCGGGAACGGTCTTGTCGGAAGCAACCGCCGACGCGTTGGTCGAGCGCCCCGAACTCGAGGCACTCGACGAACAGTTGGTCAAGGGCAGGGATACGCCGGTGCGTGCGTTCCGGCTGACGATTGGAGTCAACTGATGGATGCCGTTTGCACCGTGCGGGGAGTGCGCAAGACGTTCGAGGCCGAGTTGGCGCCGGTACGCGCGCTGCGCGGCGTCGACCTCGACATCGCGCCCGCCGAGTTCGTCGCGATCATGGGCCCGTCGGGCTGTGGGAAGTCGACGATCCTGAACCTCATCGCCGGGCTCGACACGGCCGACGAAGGCGAGATCCGAATCGCCGGCGAAGAAGTGACCGGCAAGAGCGACGACGACCTGGCGCGGATGCGCCGCCATCACATCGGCATCGTGTTTCAGTTCTTCAACTTGCTCGAAGGCATGACGGTGCTCGAAAACGTCGTGCTGCCCGCGATGATTGCCGGGACGAAACGCAAACCGGCCGAGACACGCGCGCGCGATCTGCTCGACCTCCTCGGCCTCGGCGACAAGGCGTCGGATGTCCCCGCGGTGCTCTCGGGGGGGCAGCGGCAACGCCTCGCGATTGCCCGCGCGCTGGCCAACGAGCCCACGATGGTGCTCGCCGACGAGCCCACCGGCGCGCTCGACAGCGACGGCGGCCGGGAGGTGCTCGAACTGTTCAAGCGCCTCCACGGCGACGGGCAGACCATTCTCATGGTCACCCACAACGACGAAGTCGCCGCCGCGGCCGACCGCATCGTGCGCATGAAGGACGGCCGCATCGACGACGCGCTCGCCGGTACCGCGGCTTCCGCCTCGGTCTGACCCAGATCCGTGAGTAACGACACGACATGTCTGCCGTCGCGCTCGTAGCGCGCGCCGAAGTGCGCCGCCGCCGGGTCGCGCTCACCGGGTTGGCGCTGCTCATCGGCATTTCGGGCGCGGTCGTGATCGCGTCCGCGGCGGGTGCCCGGCGCACCTCGGATGCCGTCGATCGCTTTCTCGAGGCGTCCAACATGCGCGACCTGCAGGTCCAGATCGACTCCGTCGATGTGGAGGCCGAGCCGGTGTGGGAGGAGCTGCGCCAGGTTCCCGGCGTCCGTTCGGTCGCGCCGTTGAAGTTCATGTTCGTGGACGTCGGATCCGAGTTCGACTTCGGCGTCATCGCGAGCAACGAACCTCGTCTGCTGACTGAGTTCGACGTGCCCCGCGTACTGGCGGGGCGGATGCCCGATTCGATCGACGAGATCGCGATCAACGAGGAGGCCCGCGACGAGCTCGATGTCGGAGTAGGCGACACGATCTCGGGCGGGACGTTCAGCCCCGACGGGTTCGCGTGCCTCATGGCAGGCGGAGGCTGCGAAGTGGGCGCCGGCCCCGAGCTCGCGCTGAAGGTGGTCGGGGTCCTACGGCTGCCCGAGGATCTGAACTCCGACCCCAGCCGCAACCAGCCGGCCGCCGTTACCACGGCGGCCTTCTACGAACGGTACGCCGACGAGGTCGGCGGCTTCGACCGCTATGCCGCGGTCGAGCTGGCGCCCGGCGCCGACGCCGATGGCGTCGCGTCCGCCATCGAGCAGCTGGTACCGGCGGGCACGACGCTGTTCATCGAATCGGGACCGCAGTCCGTGCTCGACGTCACCGGCGACGGAATCGATGCACTGGTCGTCGCGATCATCGTGTTTGCCGTGGTCGCCGGCCTGGCCGGCGCCTTCGTCTGCGGTCAGGCGATGGCGCGGCAGGTGGCCGCCACCGCGGCCGACCTCCGGGCGCTCGGACCGCTCGGGGCGACGCGGCGAGAACGCGCGTTCGCGGTCGCGGCCACGTTGGCTCCCGCGATCGTCGTCGGCTGCCTGCTCGCAGTGACGGGCGCGGTGGTCGGCTCCTTCCTCTTCCCGTTCGGCTTGGCAGGAAAGGCCGAACCCGACCCGGGGGTCAGCATCGACACCACCGTGCTCGTCGTCGGCGTCTTGGCCGGTGCGTTGCTCGCGGTTCTTTGGTGTATTGCGACGTCGTGGCGGGCAACCGGACGCACCCGCGCGGTTTCGGTGCGCGCGTCGCGCAGTTCGGCGGCGCTCGCACGGATCGCCATTCCTGTCATCCCGGCGACGGGCGCGCGCTTTGCCTTCGAACACGATCGGGGCCGCGGGACGGCCTCGCGGACGGCGGTGGCCGTCGCGACGGTTGCTTTTACCGGTGTCGTCGGCGCCGCCGCCTTCGCGGCGACCGCGGACCGGCTCTACGACACGCCGGCCCGCTGGGGCCACAGCTGGGACCTCGGTCCGCTCGACTTCGGAGACGACGACAGCGCCTACGCGGGAACTCTCGAGGAGGGCTTGGCCGCGCTCGACGAGATCGCCGGCGACGAGCGCATCTCCGCGACCGGTGTGCTCGCGTCCGGGTACGTCGAACTCGACGGCGAGCAAGTCCAGGGCGCGAGCATCGACGCGCGATCGGGGTCACTCCTGCTGCCCGTGATTGCCGGGCGCCAGCCCGCGTCGCCCGACGAGGTCGCCCTCGGCGCGCAGACGATGGACCGGCTCGGCGTGCGCATCGGCGACCGGGTCGAGGCCGCCGCCTCGGACGAAGCCGCTGAGGATGCCCGATCGAGCAGCGTGCTCGTCGTCGGTCGGGCCGTGCTCCCCGACGTCGACGCCAATGAACCGGGCGAAGGCGCGGTCTTCACCCGGGCCGGGTTCGAGGCGCACCAACGCAGCGACGGTGAGGAGGGCCTCGTGGTCGACCTCGCGGCAGATGCCGAACTCGATGACGTCGTCGCCTTACTCGACGACCATGGCTTCATTGTGAGCGCCTACGCCTACGCGACGCCACCGGCGCCCGTGTTCGACCTGCGCGCGATCCGTTCGCTTCCGATCGCCCTGGGCGCGTTCTTCGGGCTCCTGGGTTCTCTCGCGCTCGCGCACGCGGTGCTCGTGACCGCGCAACGCCGCCGCCGCGAGCTGGGCGTGCTTCAGGCCCTCGGGTTGCGGCGGCGTCAGGTCCGCGCGGTGCCGCCGTGGCAGGCTGTCGCCATCGTCGCGGTCGGCGCGATCGTCGGCATTCCCCTCGGGGTCGCCGCCGGTCGTTTCGCGTGGCGACGCGTCGCCGACGGTATCGGTGTCGCTCCCGATCTCGCGGTGCCGGTCGGTGCCGTGCTCGGTGTCGTCGCCGCCGCGTTGGTTGCGGCGGTCGCGGTGGGCACGTTGTCGGCGCGCCTCGCCGTCCGCCGCACACCGGCATTCGTCTTGAGGGCCGAGTGACCGTGCGGACGCAGCGGAGCCACGGACGGCGCAGCGAGGGAGCCATGTGACCGGCCCGATCCTGTTCCGGCTGCGCGCCGAGCTGCGGACGCGTTGGCTCGCGTGGTTCGGCCTCGCGTTGCTCGTCGGTACCGCGGGCGGCACCGTCACCGCGCTGGCAGCCGGCGCCGAGCGCACTGACACCACCTACGCGCGATTCCTCGACGCGCAGCGAGCCGTCGACGCGCTGATCTACGTAAGCTGCGACGAGGACGATCCCGCCGACACCAGCTGCTTTGCCGCCGTGCGTTCGGACCCGGCGATCGCCGAATCGGCCGTCGTGTTCGAGCATCCGGCCGGGTTGGTCACGACCGTCGACGGCGCCTACGTCGAAAACGCCGATGATCCGTGCTGGTCGGGTCCCGGCGACATCGGCATCCTCGCCGACCCCGAGGGCGTGTGGGGAACCTCGATCAACCGGCATCGCATCGTGGCCGGACGCGCGGCCGACCCGACCCGCGCCGACGAGGCGGTGATCTCCGAAAGCCTGGCGCAGCGCAACGATCTGCGCCCGGGCGACACGGTGCTGGTCACCGCACCGAACCCGGAGCGCTACTGCGTCGACGACGAGTTGTCTGCCGCGTACGAGCCGGAGACCTTCGAGTTCACCATTGTCGGCATCCAGCGGTCGCCGTTCGAAATCGTCCCCGCGTCGGGGTTCTACGTCTCGAGCCTCTTCCTCACGCCGGCCTTCCTCGCCGACACGCCGGGCGAGCGTTTCCAACGGCAGGCGACCCTGGCCGTGCGGCTCGCGACCGGTCACTCGGTCGACGAAGTCGTCGGTGCGGTCGAGGCGGAGGGCGGCCAGGCCGAGCCGATTCCCATCGAAGAGTTGCGCGACTTGCCCGCCGACGGGATCGCGCCGTACGCGACCGCGCTCTCGGCCGCGATGCTCGTCGCATTGCTGGTTGCGATCGCGGTGTTCGTTCCCGCGCTCGTGCGGCGCCAGCGGCTCGACGCGGACGAGCAGCCGGCGCTCTGGGCGCTCGGGATGAGCCGCCGCGATCTCCGAGTCCTGGTCGCCCTGCGGGCGTTCCTCGTGGCAACCGCAAGCGCGCTCACCGCGTGCGTGGTTGCGATCGGACTGTCGCCGTTCTTCCCGATCGGAGACGCGCGCCCGCTCGAACCGGATGCCGGTATCGACGCCGCCTGGTCGTTCGTCGCGCTCGGCGCAATCGGCACGGCGACGCTCGTGCTGCTCGCGGCGCTACCGGGGCTGTTCGTACGGGTGCGCGCCACGGCACCCCGAACGACGCGACGGCCGCTGCTCGCCGGCCGCAGTTCGGGGCTCCCCGTCTCGGCGTGGTGCGGTGTACGCCTCGCGTTCTCGCAGTCGAGCGCCGCGGCCGGTGGTGTGCTGGCCGTGGGGGCGGCGGTCGTCGCGCTCGTGGGCGCGTTGACGTTCAGCGCCGGAGTGCAGCATCTGCTTTCGACGCCGCGTCTGGTCGGGCAGACCTGGGACGCCGGGCTCGCGTTTCCCGCGACCGACCCCGAGTTCCCGGCGGCCGAGGTGCGCGCCCGCATCGCGGACCATCCCGCGGTCCTCGGGCACGCGGAAGGGAGCATCTGGTCCAGCGTCGTGGCCGAACTCGGGCCCGACCGGGTCGAGACCCCGGTGTTCGGATTCGACTCGGCGGGGCTCGAACCGGCGCTCGTCAGCGGCCGGGTTCCGGCCGCGCCCGACGAGATCGCGCTCGGCCCCAAGACCCTCGACGCGCTCGGGTTCGAGATCGGTGACGAGATCGAAGTTCACGGCTACGACGGGAACGAGGAGCAAGAACCGGTACCCACAGTGGGCCGGTACCGCATCGTCGGGGTCGTCGTCCCGCTCACCATGGACAACAAGGGCCTCGGGTACGGCGCGGTGGTCACGCTCGACGGCCTGGAGCGCCTGAACTCCTACTCGGGAGCCGATGTCGTATGGATGCGGCTCGCGCCGGGCACGGACCGCGAGGCGCTCGCCGCCGACGTGTACGGCGCAGCCCTGGAGGGAAACGAAGACGAAGACGTGTACCTCCTCGACGGAATCGCCACCGAGCTCGGCCTTGTCGGTATCGGGCGGGTCGATGCCGCGCCGGTCGTGCTCGCCGCGCTGCTCGGCGTACTGGCGCTCGGCGTGCTGGCGCAACTGCTCGTCAGTGCGACGTCTCGCAACCGGCGTTCACTCGCGATTCTCGGTGTGCTTGGCCTCGCCCGGCGCCGGGTGCGCGCGACGGTGCGCTGGCAGGCGATCGCGTACACGGTCCTGCCCGTTGTTGTCGGTGTACCCGTCGGGGTTGCCCTCGGCCGGGTGATCTTCCACGAGTACGCGCAGCGTCTCGGCGCGGTGCCCGAGCCGGTCACCCCCTGGCTCGCCGTCATCGTGTTGATTCCGGTCGCGTTCGCGGTTGCGCTCGCCTGCGCGGCGATCCCCGCCTGGCGCGCGGCCCGCCGGAACATCGCGAACGCGTTGAGGGCCGAGTGACGCGGCTCCGGTTCCGGGTCCAGTGGAGGCAGCGGTGGGGCTCGCTGCTGGCACTCACGCTCCTGATCGGCGTGGTCGGAGCAACGGTCCTCGCGACGGTCGCGGGTGCGCGCCGCACCCGCTCGGTCGTCGAGCGCACGGACAACGAACTGAAGATTCCCGATGCGTTCGCATTGATTCAGAGCGACTCGTTCGCGGAGGCCGACGCAGTGCTCGCCAGTCCCGTCGTCGGTTCCGGCGACCGCGTCGCCACCTTTGCGGCATTCCCGGAGCAGGGGTACCTCCCGATCCTGGCGTCGGTCGACGGCCACCTGGGGACCGATCTGCACTTCGACCAACTCGTCGCGGGCCGCCGGCCCGACCCGAGTTCGCCGGTCGAGGTGGCCATCCCGGAGTCGGTCGCGCACGATTTCGGTGTCGGCGTGGGTGGACGCATTCGCTTCCACGCGCCGACGCCGGAGCAGTCGCGCTGCTTCGATTCCGAGGAAGCGGCGGACAACGCCGCGTGCGCCGAGGTAAACGCGCTCTTCGAGACCGGTCCGCCCGACTGGGGGAAACTCGGCGGGCCGACATTCGACCTCGAGGTCGTCGGGATCACTCGCCAGATCGACGACGTCGACTCTCGCAGCGAAGACCTGCAGCTCGTGTTCCTGACGAAAGGGTTCTTCGACAAGTACCAGGACACGATCGGATACAAGCCGGCCGTCGTTGTGCGCTTCGCGCCCGGTGTCACCGACCAAGATTTCGAAGCCGCGCTCGGCGAAGTCATCGGGAGCGAGGCACTGCTTGACTTCAACTACTCGTCGACGACGTTCGACTCGCTCGACGCGACCGTCGGGACGCTCGCCAACGGCCTGCTCATCTTCGGTGCCGTCGCCGCGATCGCCGGACTGGTCGCGATCACGCAGGCGCTGGCCCGACAAGCGTCGGCCGCCGCCGCCGACGCCCGCGTGCTTGCGGCATTGGGGACGACCCGCGCGGGACGCGTCGCCGACCTGCTCGCACCGCTCGTTCCGGTCGCGCTCGGCGGTGCGACCGTCGCGGTCGTCGGAGCGGGGTTCGTGTCGCCGTTCATGCCGATCGGAACCGCCCGTGATCTCGAACTGGCCGACGGATTCGACTTCGACGGCGCCGTGCTCGTCGGCGGCGGGATGCTCCTCGCCGGGTTGGTGCTCGCGACCGGTGTGGCCGCGGCCGTGTGGGTCGGTCGCACGCGGCGGGGGGTGAGGCGGTCCGGGTTCTCCGCCCGGGTGCCGGCCTCGGTTCCGGTCGGGCTGGGGGTGCGGTGGGCGTTGCACCCCGGGCGCGCCGACGGCGCAGTCCCGGTGCGGTCCGCGATCTCGGGTGTCGCGCTCGGAGTCGCGGGCATCGTCGCCGTGGCCGGCTTCGCCCAGGGCCTCGAACGCCTGACGCACGATCCGGCCCGCACGGGCTGGGGGTGGGACCTCGCGATCAACGGCAATCGCGTCGGTGAGCCGGGCGACGACGATCCGAACGGACAAGGCGGCGAGGGCGACCACGAAAAGGCGGCGCGCATCCTCGAAGACCCCGACGTCGAAGGGGTCGCGCTCGCATGGATCGGGTTGCGCACACCCGTCAACGGCCGGTCGGTCAGCGGCTGGGCGATCAGAC
Organism: Actinomycetes bacterium; assembly: GCA_031404355.1. Lineage (GTDB taxonomy): Bacteria > Actinomycetota > Acidimicrobiia > IMCC26256 > PALSA-610 > JANNHK01. The sequence goes on along the minus strand of JANNHK010000187.1, from coordinate 958 downwards.
AGTACGAAGGCGACGTCGGGTTCGTGGTCGTCGACGGCCGGGCGCCGGCCGCGCCCGACGAGGTCGCGCTCGGCGCCAAGACGATGCAGCAGGCCGACGTGGGAATCGGCGGCGAGGTGATGGTCGGCGAGCGCCGGATGGATGTCGTCGGCCAGGCGATCTTCCCCGACACGGGCGACGGCTTCGCGCTCGCCGACGGCGCACTCCTCACCGAGGACGCGGTCGACGCGCTGCGTCTCGCGAACGTGGGCGACCAGAGTTACAGGAACTTCGCGGTCGACTTGCGCGACGGCGCCGATCGGACCGCCGCGCTCGAGCGACTGGCCGAGCTCAACGACGGCGACCCGCCCGAAACGTCGGTCCAGCCCGGCGAGGTCCGCCAACTCAGCCAGCTCGACGACCTCCCCGGGTACCTCGCGGTCTTTCTCTTCGTCGTCGCGGTGCTCGCGGTCGCGCACGCGCTCGTCATTACGGTCCGGCGCCGGCGGCGCGACCTTGGCGTCGTCCGATCGTTGGGCGCGACGCGTCGCCAATCGTCGCGGACGATCACGTGGCAGGCAACGACCATCGCCCTCGTCGGCGTCGCGATCGGGCTTCCGTGCGGCTTGGTGCTCGGTCGGTACGTCTGGGCGCGCGTCGCCCAGGGCTATGGCGTCGCCGACGATCCGGCCTGGCCGGTTCTTGCCGTCGTCCTCGCGATCCCGGTCACGGTGCTTGTCGCCAACGCGATCGCGTGGTGGCCCGGCCGCCGCGCCGCTCGCATCCGCCCATCCGAAGCTCTGAGGGCCGAATGAACGCGACCTGGTATCGGTTCCGCGCCGAATGGCGGGCCCACTGGCGGGGTCTGTTCGCGATCGCGCTGTTGATGGGCGTCGCGGGTGGTGTCGCGATGGCAGCCGGGGCGGGCGCGCGGCGCACCGCGTCGGCCTTCGACCGGATGCTCGATGCAACCGAACCC
>JANNHK010000186.1:0-8029 GCA_031404355.1 Actinomycetes bacterium | reverse complement strand
CAGGTGTCGACTTGCACCATCTTCCCGTCGACGAGTCGGACCTCGACGTCTTCGTGGTCTTCGCCGTCGTCGAAGCGCACACGAACTCGCTCGGAAGTGTTGTCTCTGATTTCCGGCGTGAATCCCGGTGCGGGTGTCACGACCACGAGCGACAACGCGTTGTTCTCGAGGCGAACGGTGATCGATCCGCTGTTGCTCGAGAACACTTGCTGGTCGACGTTGCCAACGGGCGCGGTCGTGCCGGGTGTGGGCGTCGTCGGAGGAGTCGTCGGATTCGTCGGGTTGGTCGCGCCGGGCGGTGTCACCCCGGGCTCACTCGTCGGTGTCGGTGTCGTGCCCGGTGTCGTGACCGGCGTGCCGTCCGGTGTCGTGACTGGCGAGCCATCAGGCGCCGTCACCGTGGTCCCCGGCGCGACGGTCGTGTCGGTCGTCGCGGTCGTTGTCGACGCCCCGCTGGTCGACGTCGACGGCCGGGTGCCGGGCGTCGCGACGCGATCGGCATCGTCGCTGCCCGTTGTGAGCACGCCGACGGTGAGGGCGACCGCGACGACGGCTGCCGCACCGCCGATCCCACGTGCCTGGCGTTGCCGTCGGGCCCGACGGGCGCGCGGCCGCACGCCCGCGAGCGCGGCTTCGGTGTCGTCACCTTCTGCGGCGAGGCCCCGCAAGCCGGCGGCGATGTCGCGGTCGAGCGGGTCGGGGGGCGTCATGCTTCGTCCTCGACGACGGGCGCGAGCAACGGCCGCAGTTGCTCACGCGCTTCGTGCAAGTGGTACTTCACGGCACCGGCGGAGAGCTTCATCGCGTGCGCGACCTCTTCGACGCTGAGGTTGTCGACGTAGAACAACGCCGCCGCGATGCGCCGCTGCGGCGGAAGCTGCGCGAACAGGGCCGAGAGGTCGACGGCGTCGGGCTCGGGGTTCCAGGCCTGCTCCTCGGGCCCCAGGCGCTCGACCGCGCGCCGTCCCCGCCCCGCGTGGCGTTCGTGGTCGATGAGGAGGTTGAGGGCGACCCGGCGAATCCACGCGACCGGGTCGTCGTAGCCGCCGACCTTGCGCCAGCGGGTGTACGCCCGGACGAACGCTTCTTGGACACAGTCGGCTGCGACCTCTCGGTTCCCGGCCGCGACCGACAACACCCGCACCAACGGCTGGTACGCGCGCCGAAATGTCTCCTCGTAGCTGCGCTCGAGGGGAGCCCCTTCGGCGCGGTCGCGGTCCATCGTCTCTCGTTACCACGACTGAGCTGGTCATCAGGTTTGGGGCCGATTCGGCAGCGGTTGACTTAGTCGAGGACTTAGTCGTACTATTGACCCATGGAAGTCGGAGTGCATGAGGCGAAGACCACGCTCTCGGAACTGCTGCGGCGGGTCGTTGGCGGCGAAGAGGTCGTCATCACTCGGTCGGGCGAACCGGTGGCCAAGTTGGTTCCGATCGGTACGCGGCGGACCCGCGTACTCGGAGTCGACGTAGGTGTCTTCACCGTTCCCGACGATTTCGACGCGCCACTACCGCGCGACATGCTGGCGGAGTTCGAGCAGTGAAGGTGCTCCTCGACACGCACGTGTTCTTGTGGATGCAGGCCGATCCTGATCGGCTCGCCCCTGACGCGCGGCGTCTGGTCGAAGATCCCCGTACCGAGCTTGTGCTGTCGGCCGCGAGCGCGTGGGAGATCGCGATCAAACACGCCCTCGGACGATTGCCGCTACCCGACTCACCCGCGCGCTACGTCCCCGGCCGCATGCGCACTTCGGGCGTCACCGGATTGAGCATCACACACGCCCACGCACTCGGAGTTGGTGAGTTGCCCGCCCTTCACCGCGACCCGTTCGATCGGCTGCTTGTTGTGCAAAGCGCACACGAGCAGTGTCCGATTCTTACGGCCGACGCGCAGATCGAGCAGTACGACGTCGAGGTGATCGCTGCGACGTGAGTCACACGTCGGCGGCGGCCTCGACGACGGCGATGATCTCGTCGCCGTAGCGGTCGAGTTTGGTGGGGCCGATGCCGGGGCAGTCGGCGAGTTCGCGCAGGGTGCGGGGGGCCCGGCGGGCGATCTCCTCGATGTGGCTGTCGTGCAACACCACATAGGCGGGTACGCCGTCGCCCTTGGCCCGGTCGCGCCGCCAGTTCTTCAGCGCGGTGACGAGCTCGTCGTCGACATCGCCGAGCGGCACTTCGGGCGCGAGCAGCCGGTAGCGGCGACCGTCGACCTCGACCCGTTCGTCGTAGGGCACGAGCAACCGGGCGCCCGCGGGTTCTTCGATCACGGCGACATCGGCGCGCAGTTCGACGATGGGGCCCGTCGACCCCGCGTACGACAGCTCCAATCCGAGCTCGGCGACCATCGTGGTGCCCGGGCGCACGGGCGCGGGTGGGTGCGGCGCCGCGTCGGCCACGATCTCGGGCGGTGGTGCGGGCGCGGCGAGTTGGTCGACGAACGGTGTGCGCCTTCCTTCCTGCACGAGGATGCGTACGTCGTGCGAGCAGCGCGTGATCGCGACGTGGAAGATTCGCCGTTCCTCTTCGACGTCGTCGGCGAGCGCGTGGGGCATGAGCCCGTCGTGCGCGCCGAACACCACGACATGCGGCCACTCCATGCCCTTCACCCGGTGCACCGTCGAGAGCGCGACCGCGTCACCGTCGGGAATCGACCGCCCGCCCGCGGGCAGGCGCGACCGCAACCACGGCTCGAACTCCACCGGGTCGGGCTTCAGTGGCGCCACTGCGATGAGCGCGTTGAGGTCGTCGGCGTGGCTCGTGTCGGGCCCGCGCCCCGAACGGTCAAGCGCGTCGAGCGCGCCGCCGAGCCCGACCTCGTCGCGCACGCACCGCAGCAGCGCGGCCGTGTCACCGCCACTCGTGCCGAGCTTCGCGAGCGCGTCGAGGAACTCGTCGTAGCGGTCGGCCGCGCGCGCGTTGAGGTTCGCGTCGAGCGAGCGCAGCGCGGTGAGCGTCCACGTGCGCTTCTGGATGCGGTCGAGCACGTTGGGCGGCAGCGACCGGGGCGGGCGCCGGGCCGCGATCGCGAGGTCGCGGCCGTCCATGCGCACACCGGCGGCCAACGCGTTGGCGAGACGCAGGTACGCGAGCGCGGCCTTCGAACCCGAGCGGTCGAGGACCGATGCGTTTACCGGCAGCCAGCACGGAATGCCGGCGTCGACGCACATCACCTGCACGGGCAGCAGCGCCGCGTTCACGCGCGCGAGCACAGCGATCTCCGACGGATTCGCACCAGCGGCGATCCACTCCTCGATGCGCGTCACCGCGAGCCGCGCCAGTTCGTCGGGCGCGCCCGGCTCCACGTGGACCGCGTCGACCGGCTCCGTCCGCTGCGCGTGGATCTCCTTCACGACCCGCCGGCGGTTGTACGACAGCAGGTTGCGGGCGCCGTCGACCACCGCGGGCGGGCACCGGTAGTTCACTTCGAGGTCGTGGCCCGTCGCGCCGGGGAAGTAGCGGTCGTAGCGGATGTGGAAGTCGGGGTCGGCGCCCGCGTAGCCGTAGATGACCTGGTCGTCGTCGCCCACGCCGAACACGTCGTACGCGGGTGCGGCGACGAGGCGCAGCATCAACAGTTGCGCGGGCGTGAGGTCCTGGAACTCGTCGACGAGCAGGTGCCGGCACTCACGCTGGAGTTCGCGGCGCACGTCGGGCTGGCGCAGCAGCACTTCGAGCGCGCCGTAGATCTGCTCGTCGTGGTCGACGACGCGGTCGGCGAGCAAGCCGTCGCGGTAGCGGGCGAACATCTCGGCGAAGCCGTCGACATCGTCGCGCTTCGACTCCACGATGTCGGGCGCGGTCAGCCCGAGCCGCACCTCGGAGAGTGCTTCGAGGTAGGGCGCGTACACGTCGGTGTTGGCCCGGTGGCGGACGGGGACCATGCCGTCGATGCGGCGCCGGATCTCGCGCTCGTCGATCACGTCGCTGCCGCGACCGCCGCGCCGGAGGATCTCGTAGCCGAGCGAGTGCAGCGTGCGGACCTTGCGCCGGGCCGCGTCGCCCACGTCGGTGAGGCGCGACTGCATCTCGTCCTTGGCTCGCACGTTGTACGCGACCGCGCACACCGACCGGGCGCCCCACCCGCGGCCGGTGACGAGGAGCCGGTACCGCTCCGTGAGTACGCGGGTCTTGCCCGACCCCGCGGGCGCGACGATGCGGGCCGGGCCCGCGTCGTGGCCGACGGCGCGTTCCTGGTCGGGCGCGAGCGCGCCGAGGGGCGGTGCAGCCCGGTCGGGTTCGAGCGACCCTTCGTCGAGGCGCACGCGGTGCACGAGGACGTGATCCCTCGTTCCCGGGCCGGCGGGCACCTCGACCGTTCCCGCGCGCGGTCCGCCGTCGCACCATGCGACGCGACCGTCGGGCAGCACGACATCGCCCTCGGTGCTGTCGCCCGCGCCGAGCCGGCGGGCCTCGATCGCGGGCCCCCACACCAACCGGCCGCTCCGCGCGTCGTAGTTGTTCGACCGGGCGACGAAATAGAGGCGTTCACGCGCGAACTCGAACCCGGGCGCGAGCGAGTACGGCGCCGCAGTCTCGACCTCGGCCGCGCGCAGTGCGTCGGCGTCGACACTCACCTCGACGACCACCGGTTGGCGCGTCGCCCAGTGCGCGTGCAGCACGTCGGCAACCGCGGCCGGGTCGCGCAGCACCGTGTCGTCGATCGCGACACGCGGCGCGGCGCCCCATCCGTCCGGTGCCTCCTGGCCCGGCAGCACGATGACCCCGCGGCCGAGCGTGTCCATGACCGGAGATGATGCCGTACGGGTGAGACAAATCCCGGTGAGGCGCCGGTTAGGCCGCTTCCACCACGCTGAGCTGCCATTCTCCGGGCACGCCCTTGAGCGTGGCGGGGCCGCGGTCGCGCAGCGCAATGCCGGACGACGCGAGAAGATCGCGCACGACACTGGTCACGAGGACCTCGCCCGGCTCGGCGATGGCGCACACTCGGGCCGTGACGTGCACGCCCATACCCGCGTAGTCGCGGCCGCGGGTCTCGACCTCGCCCGTGTGCACACCGACTTTCACGTCGAGTCCGAGGTCGCGCACGTCGTCCCGGATCGCGGATGCGCAGCGCACTGCCCGAGCCGGACCGTCGAAGACGGCGAAGAAACCGTCGCCCGCGGTGTTGACCTCGCGGCCCCGGTGACGGTCGAGGGCTTTGCGCACGACCGCGTCGTGCCGGTCGAGGAGGACGCGCCATTTCGCGTCGCCGAGTTCCGCGACCCGCTCCGTCGACCCGACGATGTCGGTGAACACCATCGTGAAGAGCGCGCGGTCGACGTTGACCTGCTCCCGGTTGCCGACGAGGAACTCGGCCATCTCTCCGAGGAGCGCGTCGGTGTCGCCGAGGTAGTAGACGTGGTCGTCGCCGGGCACTTCGACGTACTGCGCGCCCGCGATGTGTTCCGCGAGCCATTTGCCGTGGTCGGGGACGTACATGAGATCGCCGGATCGGTGCAGTACGAGTGTCGGTACGTGCACGGTGTCGACGATGCCGCGCACGTCCACGTGCAACAGCATGCGCTGCACCTCGGCGGCAACGCCCGGACTGGCCGACATGCGTTGCAGACGCGCGTGCAGTTCCTGCGCGCGTTCGTCGCGGGCCGCGCTCGGCGCACCGAGCGCGAAGATGGAGCCCTTGCCCCAGTTCTCGCGCGTCCACGCCACCGCGACGTCGACAACGTCGGGCGGGAATCCGATCGGGTAGTCGTCGTCGGAGAGGAGGCGCGCCGCGGTGTTGCAGAGCACGAGCGACTGTGTGCGTTCCGGGTAGGTGGCCGCGAACAGCAGCGCGACCGGGCCGCTGGCGCCGGTCGCGACGATCGCGGCCTGTTTCGAACCGGCGCCGTCGAGCACGGCGGTGAAGTCGTCCATCCACGGTTCGAGGCCCGACGCGGGGTCGTGGGTGGTCGGGTCCGAGAGGCCGGTACCCCGCCGGTCGAACAGGATCACCCGGCTGAACGACGCCAGCCGTTCGAGGAAGCGGGCGCATTCGGGCTGCTCCCACTGCAGCTCGACGTGGTTGGTCCATTCCGCGGCGAACAGCACGTCGATCGGCCCGTCGCCGAGCACCTGGAAGGCCACATGCTCACGGCCGACGCGCGCGTACTGAGTCGGGGGGTGCACACTCCGCAGGGTGCGCTCCCGGCCCGGGTCGCGTCAACTTCTTCCCCGGCTCGACACGGGCGGCCCCGGGGGTGCACACTCCGCGTCATGGCCTGGCTCACCGCAATCTGGCTCGAACATGTCGACGAATTCCAGCGCATGGAGGAGTGGTTCGCCCCCTGCGCCGAGCTCGACGGGCGCTACGAAACCGCGATCGCCGCCCTCGAGACCGAGGACCCGGGCGCGTGGCACGAAGAGTGCGCCAAGTGGGGGATTACCGAAGGGTCGTGGGCGCACTTCAGCGACGATTGGCTGACGGGCGAACAGTTCGAGTGGGTCGACGCCGACCGGGTCATGGCCCGCGTTCGGGACGGGTTCAAGGGTGCGCTCGCGGAGGCGCGCGAGCGTCAGCTTCCGCTCAGCGTCGCCTGGGTCTCGTTCGCGAGCACCGACGCCGGGTTCTTCGACGTAGGGCACGTCTGTGGTGCGAACGCGGTCACCGTGATGATCGCGACGCCGAGTGCCCAACGGTCAGAGAGCGCGAGCTAAGCCGAACTCGTCAAACGGTCTCGATGCGGAGCCGGGCTCCGACCGCCGCGACAACCCGACGGATGTGATCGGCGTCTGCGGTCACGATGGCGTCACCGCGTCGCGTCGCGCCCTCGACGACTGTGACGTCGACGATGTCGTCGTGGGTCGCAGCGCCGGCGAGGACACCGACCCGCCGCGCTTGGTCCTCCGTCATCGGCTCGATCGCACACATTGCCAGGAGTCGCGAAAGGCTCGCCTGACGCGCACCGCCACGCCATGCCTCGGCGAGTACGGGCGCAGGCACAACGGGAACGACGTCTTCGGCGAGGAGCCCGGCGTGCAATGCCCACATGCGACGGTCGTTGCGCTCGGCCGCGACCAACGCGCCGGTGTCGTAGGTGACGCCCGGCACTTATGCCGTCCGGCGCGATCGACGTGGTTGTTTACGACCGAGCAGCGTGCGCGCTCGTGCGAGTCCGTCCGCGAGCTCCTCGGCCGACAGCGGTCCCTGGTCGCGTTCCCATTCTGCGATCGCCGTGCGACCGGCCTGGAGCCGAAGCCGATGCGCCGCAGTGTCGGCGATCCACGCGCTGAAGCTCGTGCCGTCTTGCGCCGCGGCATCGTCGATGGCTGCCGCCAACTCGGGCGGAAGGGACACCGACCTTTTCTCACGCTGGGCCATGCCGCCACGATAGCAGGACGGTAGGACAGTTGGTAGGACAGCGTAGAAGCAAACCGCCCGACGTAACCTGCCACGGTGACATTCCGGGGCTGGCCCGCTTCGGTGCTCGACTTCTACGAGGGTCTCGAAGCCGACAACTCGCGCGACTACTGGCTCGCGCACAAGCAGACGTACGACGACGACGTGAAGGCGCCGTTTCTCGAGTTCGGCGCGCTCGTCGCGAAGGAGTTCGGGTCGATGCGGTTGTTCCGCCCGAACCGCGACATCCGGTTCTCGAAGGACAAGAGCCCGTACAAGACGCAAGCCGCGGCGGCGACGGAAGGCCCCAAGGGCACGACGTACTACGTGTCGATCTCGTCCGAGGGCATGTACGTCGGCTCCGGCTACTACCACTACGCGAGCGACCAGTTGGAGCGGTACCGCACCGCAGTCGCGGCCAATCGCACCGGCCCACGGCTCGCGGCCGAGGTCGCCGCGCTGCGCAAGAAGAAGTACGAGGTGATCGCGCACGACAGCCTGAAGCGGGTGCCGCGCGGGTACGACGCCGAGCATCCCCGCGCCGAGTTGCTGAAACAGAAGGGCTTCGCGACCGGTCGCCAGTTCGCGCCCGCGAAGTGGATGCACACCGCGGCGGCCGCCGACCGGATCCGCGAGGTGTGGCGCGCGGCCGCGACCGTCAACCGGTGGCTCGACACCCACGTCGGGCCGA